>NZ_RJNX01000003.1:0-363951 GCF_003942775.1 Streptococcus mitis
AAAACAGCAATCGATAACGCAACAACAAACGATGCGGTAGAACAAGCTAAGACTGCAGGAACAACAAGTGTAGACTTAGTCACTCCAACAGCGCAAGCTAAGCCAGCGGCTAAAAAAGCAATAGACGATGCGCTGAAAGCTAAGGAAGCAGAAATCGATGCGAACAACGACTTAACAGCTGAAGAAAAAGCAAAAGCTAAGGAAGATGCAAAAGCGAAAGCAGACGCAGCGAAACAAGAAATCGATAACGCAACAACAAATGATGCAGTAACTCAAGCTAAAAATGATGGAGCAATAAGTGTAGACTCAGTNACTCCAACGCCAGTAGCTAAGCCAGCAGCTAAAAAAGCAATAGACGATGTGCTGAAAGCTAAGGAAGCAGAAATCGATGCGAACAACGACTTAACAGCTGAAGAGAAAGCAAAAGCTAAGGAAGATGCAAAAGCGAAAGCAGACGCAGCGAAAACAGCAATCGANAACGCAACAACAAACGATGCGGTAGAACAAGCTAAGACTGCAGGAACAACAAGTGTAGACTTAGTCACTCCAACAGCGCAAGCTAAGCCAGTGGCTAAAAAAGCAATAGACGATGCGCTGAAAGCTAAGGAAGCAGAAATCGATGCGAACAACGACTTAACAGCTGAAGAGAAAGCAAAAGCTAAGGAAGATGCAAAAGCGAAAGCAGACGCAGCGAAAACAGCAATCGACAACGCAACAACAAAAGCAGAAGTCGACCAAGCTAAGTCAACTGGTATTGAGGAAGTGAACTCAGTCAATCCGATCGCACAAATTAGACCGGCAGTTGGAGTAAGTGATGGAGTTCATGTAAATTCAGCTAATCCAACTTCTAAAGAAAAAACACAGGAAAAACAAGCAAAAGACCAAGCATTGAAAGCTGATGAAGACAAAGCTAAAGTGAAAGATAGTGTAGCATCTCCTATCTCACAACTTGAAAATGAGAATCAGCAAGTAGCTACTAATCAGCGTGTAGTGGCTAGAGAATTGCCAAATACAGGTACAACAGAATCCATAACGGCAATGGTTGCAGCAGCAGCTAGTGCGATACTTGGTTTTGGTCTTATTGCTCGTCGTCGAAAAGAAGATGAAGAAGACTAATTAGAAAATCAGCAACCATTTCTAAAAGTCGCAACTCCTCTTTTGGGGCTAAGTGGGTAATGTTATTTTTAAAACTCTCCTAGAGCAAAATAGCTACTAGGAGAGTTTTTTCTAATCAGAATATATATGATGAGACTAAAGCCTATTTTATTTGCTTTGCGGATGAGGGTTTTCTTATTTTATGCTATACTTGAAATATGCATAGAAAAACAGTGATTGATTTTAGGGCTTTGGGGGAGAGATACACCTTTACCAAGCCTATTAAAGAGTTGAAAACGAGAAATATAGCAGAAGTGGAAGATTTGCTGGCACAAGTGGAGAGCTACCAAGAGCAAGGCTATTATGTGGTGGGCTATGTCAGCTACGAGGCTGCACCTGCTTTTGAGGAGAAATTAGCAGTTCATAAAGATCCTTTACTGGGAGAGTACCTGCTATATTTTACAGTTCATGATAGGGTAGAAACATCCCCTATTCCTCTGATTTATGACGAGGTTGATTTGCCTTCAAACTGGCAGGAAGTAACATCTGCAGCAGACTATGAAAAGGCTATTGCCCAGATTCACCATCATTTGCGGCAGGGAGACACCTACCAGGTCAACTACACAGTCCAACTCAAGCAAGATTTAAGCGCCAATCCTTTTGCAATCTACAATCGTATGGTGGTAGAGCAGGAGGCGGGCTACAATGCTTATGTGGAACATGATGACATGGCAGTGATTTCCATGAGTCCAGAGCTCTTTTTTGAGCAAAATGGCCGTGAGTTGACTACGCGACCAATGAAGGGAACGACTCAGCGGGGAGTGACTGATCAAGAAGACTTGGAGCAGGCCAGTTGGTTGGAGCAGGATCCCAAAAATCGCTCTGAAAATATGATGATTGTGGACCTCTTGCGCAATGATATGAATCGTATTTCTGAAGTGGGGAGTGAACATGTGGAGCGTTTGTGTCAAGTGGAGCAATATTCGACTGTCTGGCAGATGACTTCGACTATCAAGAGTCGGTTGCGAGAGGATGTTGACCTTGTTGAAATCTTCCGTTCTCTCTTTCCTTGTGGTTCCATAACGGGAGCTCCAAAAATTGCGACTATGGAAATCATAAAGGGCTTGGAACCACAACCGCGTGGAGTCTACTGTGGAACCATTGGTCTCTTGCTTCCAAATGGACGACGGATTTTTAATGTGGCCATTCGGACCATTCAACTCTACAAGGGACAAGCTATCTATGGAGTTGGCGGAGGCATTACATGGGATAGCACTTGGGAGTCTGAATACCGCGAGGTTCATCAAAAGGCAGCAGTTCTCTATCGTAAACAAGCTCGCTTCCAATTAATTACAACTGGAAAAATCAGCCAGAAGAGCTTGTTGTTTGAAGATCAACATTTGGAAAGATTGAGAACAGCTAGTCGGTATTTTGCCTTTCTATTTGATTCAGAAAACTTGAAACAAAAGATAGAGGAAGAGTGTCATGCTTGTGATGCTAATCAAGATTACCGCTTGCGTATTTCTCTCAGCAAGTCTGGAGAGATAGAAGTCGAACGCCGAGTATTAACACCCCTCAGTCCAAGTTTTTGTCAGGCCAAACTTTGTCTGCAGGAAGTTAATTTACAACAAGCCTTTACCTACTTCAAAACAAGCTACCGACCTCACTTGAGCCTAGGGGAACAAGAGAAGATTTACCATAATCAAAGAGGAGAATTGCTTGAAACCTCTATTGGAAATTTGGTTCTGAAAATCGCTGGGAAACTCTACACACCGTCTATCCGACTGGGAATCTTACCAGGAATTTACCGTCAACATTTGCTGGAAACAGGACAGGTAGAAGAGAAAGTTTTGACCTTGGCAGATTTTGCCCAAGCAGAAGCCATCTATGGCTGTAACGCGGTGAGGGGCTTGTATGAATTGTCAGTAAAGGAGAGCTAAATGAAACTAATATTTTTACATGGATTAGGCCAGTCAGCGGAGAGTTGGAAGGAAGTGCAGGAGTTACTTGCGGATTATCCCTCTGAAGCCCTCGACTTATTCCCTACGGGAATTACTAGCTATCAAGAAGCCAAGGAGCGCATTTATCAGCACTTGTCAGAGGAGACAGAACCTTTTGTCCTAATCGGTTTGTCCTTAGGAGCTGCACTTACATTAGAGCTGTCAAGTTATGATTTACCAAATCTTCAAGGTTTAGTTTTGTCAGGTTGCCCTCTGAAATTAGCTGGAAATATCTTATTTAAAATCCAGTTGATGATTTTTAAACTACTTCCAAAAAGTTTTTTTGAAAAACGGGGAGCAAACAAAGCTCTTATGGTCGGAGTTTCTGAGGAATTGAAGACACTTGATTTAACAGATATATCAAGAACTTGTCCTTATCCAACCTTACTAATTTGTGGTAGCAAAGATAAACCGAATCTTAGTTCTATGAGAAGTATTCATAAACTAATATCAGAATCCCAATTTCAGATTATCCCAGACGGCCCTCATGTTTTGAATAAGGAAAAACCAAAAGAGTTTGCAGAAATAACCAGAAGTTTCCTTGAATTGCTGAAATAAGTTTGATAAAATACTATTGAAATCGATATCATAATTATGGGAGAAAAAATGAACAAACGTCTATTTTTAAAAATGAGTCTAGCTAGCTTGCCAGTTTTAGCCTTGTTTTCACAACCTGTGTTAGCAGAAGAAAATATTCATTTTTCTAGTTGTAAAGAGGCTTGGGCGAATGGATACGCGGATATTCATAAGGGAGAACCTGGTTATTCTGCCAAGTTAGACCGAGATCATGATGGTGTGGCCTGTGAATTGAAAAATGCCCCAAAAGGTGCTTTCAAAGCAAAACAAGAGACTACAACTCAAACTGATACAAGTTCAGCAACAGCAAGTGGCTGGGTTAAGCAGGATGGTGCTTGGTACTACTTTGATGGAAATGGAAATCCAGTGAAAAACGTTTGGCAGGGAAATTATTACCTGAAAGAAGATGGTCAAATGGCCCAGAGCGAATGGATTTATGACTCTTCTTATCAAGCTTGGTATTATTTGAAATCAGATGGTTCTTATGCTCGCAATGCATGGCAAGGAAACTACTATTTGAAATCAGATGGTAAAATGGCTAAAAATGAGCGAGTTGATGGAGGTCGCTACTACGTAGATGCTTCAGGTCTATGGAAACCATAAGTAAGGATAAAATCTAGAAAGTTAATGCAAACCTTTGCATAAATGAGTGAATTTTGTTATACTAGTACTGTAAGCATTTTCAGTTAATTCATAATGAAAAAGGAGAATATGATGAGTCAAAAGATTATTGGGATTGACCTTGGTGGAACTTCTATCAAATTTGCAATCTTGACAACGGCAGGAGAAATCCAAGAAAAATGGTCTATCAAGACCAACATTTTGGATGAGGGAAGTCATATCGTTGACGATATGATTGAGTCTATTCAACATCGTTTGGACTTGCTTGGATTGGTAGCAGCAGACTTCCAAGGTATTGGAATGGGGTCACCAGGTGTGGTTGACCGTGAAAAAGGAACTGTTATTGGTGCCTACAATTTGAACTGGAAAACCCTTCAACCAATCAAAGAAAAGATTGAAAAAGCCTTGGGTATTCCATTCTTCATCGATAATGATGCCAACGTGGCAGCTCTTGGTGAACGTTGGATGGGTGCTGGTGATAACCAACCAGATGTTGTCTTTATGACACTTGGTACAGGTGTTGGTGGCGGTATCGTCGCTGAAGGCAAATTGCTTCATGGTGTTGCTGGTGCAGCAGGTGAGCTTGGCCACATCACTGTTGACTTTGACCAACCAATCGCATGTACTTGCGGTAAGAAAGGTTGCCTTGAGACAGTTGCTTCAGCAACAGGGATTGTCAACTTGACTCGTCGCTATGCTGATGAATACGAAGGCGATGCAGCCTTGAAACGCTTGATTGATAATGGAGAAGAAGTAACTGCTAAGACTGTCTTTGATTTGGCAAAAGAAGGAGATGACCTTGCTTTGATCGTTTACCGTAACTTCTCACGTTACTTGGGAATTGCTTGTGCTAACATCGGATCAATCCTAAACCCATCAACCATCGTCATCGGTGGTGGGGTGTCAGCTGCGGGAGAATTCCTTCTACAAGGTGTTCAAAAAGTTTATGACGAAAATACCTTCCCACAAGTACGCACATCAACAAAATTAGCTCTTGCAACTCTAGGAAATGACGCTGGGGTTATCGGAGCAGCATCACTTGTATTACAATAAAATAATAAAAGGAGAAAAACACTACTTTAAAGCGAGTGATTTTCCTCCTTTCTTTTTTTATGCTATACTAGTTAGGACAATAAATGAGGTGAGAGTAAATGACAAAAGCAGATACGATTTTTAAAGAGAATATTGAACGAATCCTCAAAGACGGTGTCTTTTCTGAGCAGGCACGTCCCAAGTACAAGGATGGAACTGTTGCTAACTCCAAGTACGTAACGGGTGCTTTTGCAGAGTATGACTTGGCTAAGGGGGAATTCCCCATTACAACCTTGCGTCCCATTGCAATCAAATCAGCCATCAAAGAAGTTCTCTGGATCTACCAAGACCAGTCTAATAGCCTAGAGGTGCTTAATGACAAGTACAATGTTCACTACTGGAATGACTGGGAAGTTGGAGACACGGGAACCATTGGTGAGCGTTATGGTGCCGTTGTTAAGAAACACGATATCATCAATAAGCTTCTCAAACAGTTGGAAGCCAACCCTTGGAACCGCCGCAATATCATTTCGCTCTGGGATTATCAAGCTTTCGAAGAAACAGATGGGTTGCTCCCATGTGCCTTTCAGACCATGTTTGATGTCCGCCGTGTAGATGGAGAAATCTATCTGGATGCGACCTTGACCCAGCGTTCTAACGATATGCTGGTGGCCCACCATATCAACGCTATGCAGTATGTGGCTCTTCAAATGATGATTGCCAAGCATTTTGGCTGGAAGGTTGGTAAGTTCTTTTACTTCATCAACAACCTCCATATCTATGACAATCAATTTGAACAAGCTGAGGAATTGCTTCGTCGTGAGCCATCAAACTGCCAACCACGATTGGTTTTAAATGTTCCTGATGGAACTAATTTCTTTGATATTAAAGCAGAAGATTTTGAGTTGGTGGATTATGAACCTGTTAAGCCACAGTTGAAGTTTGACCTAGCTATTTAAAAGAAGCGAAAAAAGAAGTTGAGACAATGAATCCCAACTTCTTTTGTTTCTTAACGTGATACGCGGCGGCGAGCTGCTTTTTTACGGTTTTCTTCGATGAAAGCTGCTTTTTGCTCTTCTGGTTCAATCACTTTCTTTTTAAATGCGTATACTGCACCTGCAACTGCAGCGACAGTTCCTGCGACACCTGTTACAAGACCTTTAGCGAATCCTTTAGCCATGAGTCTTCCTCCTTTATCTTCTTAATCAGTCAGCCTCCTCAAGAGGTCACATTTTTCTGACTGACCTTTTTGTGTTATAATAATAGTAACGAAAAAATGGGAATTTTTCAAGGAAAAAAGATGAAAACAAAAATAATTGTGATTGTTGGACCGACTGCTGTTGGAAAAACAGCCCTTGCCATTGAAATTGCAAAGCGTTTTAATGGTGAAGTGGTTAGTGGAGATAGCCAGCAAGTCTATCGAGGTCTAGATATTGGGACGGCTAAGGCTAGTCCAGAAGAGCAGGCAGCTGTTCCCCATCATTTAATCGATGTTAGAGAGGTAACCGAGTCTTACTCGGCTTTTGATTTTGTTTCAGAAGCTAAGATGGCTATTGAGGATATTCATGGTCGTGGCAAGCTAGCCATTATTGCTGGTGGGACTGGGCTTTATATCCAGAGTTTGCTTGAAGGTTACCACCTGGGTGGGGGGACACCTCATAAGGAGATTTTGGCCTATCGGGCTAGTTTGGAGCCTTATACAGATGAGGAATTAGCCTATCTGGTGGACCAAGCAGGCCTTGAGATTCCCCAGTTTAATCGTCGTCGTGCAATGCGTGCCTTGGAAATTGCCCATTTTGGTCAGGATTTGGAAAATCAAGAGAGTCTATATGAACCGCTGATTATCTGCTTGGATGATGAGCGCAGTCAATTATATGAACGTATCAATCACCGAGTGGACCTGATGTTTGAAGCTGGACTTCTAGACGAAGCCAAGTGGTTGTTTGACCATTATCCAGATGTGCAGGCTGCTAAAGGGATTGGTTACAAGGAACTCTTTCCTTATTTTCGTGGAGAGCAGACCTTGGAAGAAGCCAGTGAGAGTCTCAAACAGGCGACTCGTCGTTTTGCCAAGCGTCAGTTGACCTGGTTCCGTAATCGCATGCAGGTCACCTTTTATCAGATTGGAGAAGCTGGTGTGCAAGACCGCATTTTAAGCCAGATAGAGGAGTTTTTAGATGATTGAAACGGAGAAAAAAGAGGAGCGGGTCCTGCTCATTGGTGTGGAATTGCAGGGCATGGACAATTTTGACCTCTCCATGGAAGAATTGGCCAGTCTAGCTAAGACAGCTGGGGCAGTCGTTGTAGATAGCTACAGACAAAAACGTGAAAAATATGATTCCAAGACCTTCGTCGGATCTGGTAAGTTAGAAGAAATTGCGCTCATGGTGGATGCAGAAGAAATTACCACTGTCATCGTCAACAACCGTCTGACGCCAAGGCAGAATGTCAATCTGGAGGAAGTTCTGGGTGTCAAGGTCATTGACCGTATGCAGTTGATTCTGGACATCTTTGCCATGCGGGCTCGAAGCCATGAAGGGAAACTCCAAGTGCATTTGGCTCAGCTCAAGTATCTCTTGCCCCGCTTGGTTGGTCAGGGGATTATGCTCAGCCGTCAGGCAGGGGGAATTGGTTCCCGTGGACCTGGTGAAAGCCAGCTGGAGCTGAACCGTCGTAGCGTTCGCAATCAAATCACGGATATCGAGCGCCAGCTCAAGGTGGTTGAGAAAAATCGGGCGACCGTCAGAGAAAAACGTTTGGAGTCAAGCACCTTTAAGATTGGTTTGATTGGTTATACCAATGCTGGGAAGTCAACTATCATGAACACCTTGACCAGTAAGACCCAGTATGAGGCTGACGAGCTATTTGCGACTCTAGATGCGACGACTAAGAGTATCCATCTGGGAGGCAATCTCCAAGTAACTTTGACAGATACCGTTGGATTTATCCAAGATTTGCCGACAGAGTTGGTGTCCAGTTTTAAGTCAACCTTGGAAGAAAGCAAGCATGTGGATCTTCTAGTTCATGTTATCGATGCCAGCAATCCTTACCACGAAGAGCATGAAAAAACGGTCCTTTCCATCATGAAAGACTTGGACATGGAGGATATTCCTCGCCTGACTCTTTATAATAAAGCAGATTTGGTGGAGGATTTTACGCCTACCCAAACGCCTTATGCCCTCATTTCTGCCAAGTCTGAGGATAGTCGTGAGAATTTGCAGGCACTATTTTTAGAGAAAATCAAGGATATTTTTGAATCTTTTACCCTGCGCGTGCCTTTTTCAAAGTCCTACAAGATTCATGATTTAGAAAGTGTTGCGATTCTGGAAGAACGTGATTATCAGGAAGACGGCGAAGTGATTACAGGCTACATTTCTGAGAAAAACAAATGGAGGTTAGAAGAATTTTATGACTGATATTAAAACCTTAGCTCTAAAATATGGGGGCTATACAAGTCTAGACAAGGTCTATCTGGATCAACTTCTAGCTGGTAAAACAGAGCAAGAGCAGTTGGCACTGATCACTCCTCCGCCTAGCGTGGTCAATGCTTACTTTGCAGAACTCTACCAGAAAAAGAGTCCTGAGGTTGCGACGGATTATTTTTCGGAACTCAGTCAGGAATTAAACCTCTTCAATGCTGAACCTAGTTTCACCCTAGAAAACAAGCCTTTTATTCGACTTAATCTGTCTGGCAAATCCTTTGGTTTTTGTTATGAGAGTGAGGGTCTGGGTCGAATTTTCTCTGAAAATAAAGAGGTTATTTCAGAAGACTTGCTCTTTGAAATTGCGCAAATTTTCCCCCATCAACTGGTCTTTGAAGAGTCTGTTAAGATTTACATGAAGGCTGTTGGAGATGAGGAAGTTGTTAGCATTGAGAGTCTCACAGCTTTGACTGATTTGGAAAGCTTGGCTGATGGTCGCAAGCGTCTTAAAGGTTACAGCCAAGAGGAGTTATTACAAGAAGCTACAGCTTTTTCTGGCAAGCGCTATTTCCGATCGGAAAACCGCACAGCCATGTTATATATTAATTAATTAGAAAGTATCGAATGGATATTCAATTTTTAGGAACGGGGGCTGGTCAGCCCTCTAAAGCCCGCAACGTCTCCAGTCTCGCCCTGAAACTCTTGGACGAGATTAACGAAGTTTGGCTCTTTGACTGTGGAGAAGGAACGCAAAATCGCATTCTGGAAACCACAATTCGACCACGTAAGGTCAGCAAAATCTTTATCACCCACTTGCACGGAGACCACATTTTTGGCCTGCCAGGATTCCTTTCTAGCCGTGCCTTTCAGGCTAATGAAGAGCAGACAGATTTGGAAATCTATGGGCCGCAAGGGATCAAGTCCTTTGTCTTAACCAGCCTTCGTGTGTCAGGTTCTCGTTTGCCCTACCGTATTCATTTTCATGAGTTTGACCAAGATTCTCTAGGAAAAATTCTAGAGACCGATAAATTTACTGTGTATGCAGAGGAGTTGGACCACACTATTTTCTGTGTTGGTTATCGTGTCATGCAAAAGGATCTGGAAGGAACGCTGGATGCTGAAAAACTCAAGGCAGCTGGTGTCCCATTTGGCCCACTTTTTGGAAAAATCAAAAATGGTCAGAATGTTGTTCTAGAAGATGGTAGAGAAATCAAGGCAGCTGACTATATCTCAGCGCCACGTCCAGGTAAAATTATCACTATTCTTGGTGATACTCGTAAAACTAGTGCTAGTGTGCGTCTGGCTGTCAATGCCGATGTCCTTGTCCATGAATCGACTTATGGCAAGGGTGATGAAAAAATTGCTCGTAACCATGGCCACTCTACTAACATGCAAGCTGCACAAGTAGCAGTAGAAGCAGGTGCCAAACGACTCCTGCTCAACCATATCAGTGCCCGTTTTCTCTCAAAAGATATCAGCAAGCTCAAGAAAGACGCTGCCACAATTTTTGAAAATGTGCATGTGGTCAAAGACTTGGAAGAAGTGGAAATCTAAAAGATTGAGGAAGGATAAGTATGCCTACTATTCTCATTACCGGAGCTAGCGGTGGTCTAGCTCAAGAAATGGTCAAACTTTTACCAGAAGACCAGCTCATCTTGCTTGGTCGAGATAGGGAAAAATTAGCTCAACTCTACGGAAATCATCCCCATGCAGAATTGATTGAAATCGACATTACCGATGATTCATCCTTAGAAACTCTGGTAGCAGACCTCTATCTCCGCTATGGCAAGATTGATGTCTTGATTAACAACGCTGGTTACGGGATTTTCGAGGAATTTGACCAGATTTCTGACCAAGATATTCACCAGATGTTCGAGGTCAATACCTTTGCCTTGATGAATCTATCTCGTCGCCTTGCTGCTCGTATGAAGGAAAGCCGAAAAGGCCATATCATCAATATCGTCAGCATGGCAGGTCTGATCGCTACTGGCAAGTCCAGCCTTTACTCAGCAACCAAGTTTGCGGTCATTGGTTTTTCAAATGCGTTACGCCTCGAACTTATGTCCTACGGTGTTTATGTAACGACGATCAATCCAGGACCAATCCGCACAGGATTTTTTGACCAGGCCGACCCAGATGGCACCTATCTTAAATCAGTTGATCGCTTCCTGCTAGAACCAGATGCAGTGGCTAAAAAGATTGTCAAGATTATAGGAAAAAACAAACGAGAACTCAATCTTCCGATTTTGTTGAACCTAGCCCATAAGTTTTATACCCTCTTTCCCAAGCTAGCTGATAAGTTGGCAGGGGAGACTTTTAATTATAAATAAAAAGAACCAATGCGTAGGTTGTTGCTAGCCTACATATTGGTTCTTATCATTTCTCAACTATCAAACTGGACTTCTTCTAGTAGATAGTCGATAAAGCGTTCGCCCATCTTAGATAGGCTGGTTTTTTCATGCTGGATATAGACCAGCTCAATTGGGTCATCAATGTCCAGTGGGATAGAAACAATATTGTCTCCGTTGAGGTTGCTGTTCAAAATCCCTGTTGCGATCGTGTATCCATCCAAACCAATCAAGAGGTTAAAGAGGGTGGCACGGTCGCTGACTACGATAGATTTTTTGTGGTATTCCTGCGAGAGAATCTCTTCAGAGAAGTAGAAGGAGTTGTGAGTTCCTTGATCATAGCTGAGGTAAGGGAAGTTCTCCAAGTCTTCTAGTTTGACCTTGTCTTTCTTTGCCAGAGGATTGGTCTTGCTGACAAAGATATGCGGTTGGGCGGTAAAGAGATGATGAGCCAGCAGGTGGTTGTCATCCAGCATTTTGGTTAAAACATCACGGTTGTAGCTGTTAAAAAATAGGACACCGACCTCACTACGGAAGTTCTTGACGTCGTCGATAATCTCCCAAGTACGAGTTTCACGAAGGAAGAGCTCGTATTTCTCCATATCACTTTTCTTGAGTAGAGAAACAAAGGCATTGACCACAAAGGCATAGTGCTGGGAGGAAACGCTAAAGAGTTCGCGGTGGGCGACAGGATTTTTATAGCGTTCTTCCAGAAGCTGGGTTTGCTCGACAACTTGACGGGCATAGGAGAGAAACTCCATCCCATCACGGGTCAAGGTGATACCCTTGGGATTGCGGATAAAGATCTCAATGCCCATTTCATTTTCCAAATCTCTCACTGCATTGGAAAGACTCGGCTGAGTGATAAAGAGTTGCTTGGCTGCTTCATTCATGGAGCCAGTTTCGACGATTTTGATAATATAGTGTAATTGTTGAATTCTCATGTTTTTATTGTACCACACTTGTGTCAGAATCGCCAAAGAAGATAGGAAAATCAGGGGGAGTGTGTGGGTCTCTTGTAAAGTAACTAAGAAGAAAATTCTAAATAACTTAAATAGGGTAAAAAAGTAGCTGAGCAAGGTTGTACTGACCCCAAAAAGTTAGACAATTAATTTATCCAAAGGATTTAGTTCTGTATTGCACAGGGCTAAGTCCTTTTAGTTTTACCTTAATTCGTTTATTGTTGTAGTAATCAATATAGTCTACAATGGCTTGTTCCAATTGCTTAAGCGACTGAAACGACTTCTCATAACCGTAAAACATCTCCGATTTCAGAATGCCAAAGAAGGACTCCATCATACCGTTGTCTGGGCTGTTACCCTTGCGCGACATAGATGCTTGAATTCCCTTACTCTCTAGGAACCGATGATAAGAATCGTGTTGATATTGCCAGCCTTGATCACTATGGAGAATCGTATTCTCGTAGTGTTTCTCTGTGAAGGCCTGTTCCAACATCGTTTTTACTTGTTCTAAATTAGGAGAACAAGAAAGATTAAAAGCAATAATTTCGCTGTTAAAGCCATCTAAAACAGGCGATAAATACAATTTCTGCGTGCTATTTGAAATGGCAAACTCTGTCACATCCGTATAACACTTTTCCATTGGTTTGGCTGCTTCAAATTGGCGTTGAATAAGGTTATCTACTTTCTTGCCAACGTCTCCTTTATGAGAAGAATATTTTCGTTTCTGTCGCATTTTAGCTTGTAAATTGAGTACTTTCATCAAGCGTTGAACTCTTTTATGATTTACCAGATAACCACGATTTCTTAGTTCTAAATGAATCCGACGATAACCATAATTTTCCTTGTGTTCGGTAAAAATAGCTTGAATTTCAGCTTTAAGCTTTTGATCCTTATCTGGTTTGTCTAGCTGTTTCAAATGATAGTAGTAGGTCGAACGAGCGAGTTTAATGGTTTTTAGAAGAATATCTAACGAAAACTCAGTCATTAATTCTTGAACAATTTCTGTCTTTCTTCTTTCTCTTTTTCCTCCTTCAAGCGGAGTTCTCTTAACTTTTTTAGGATGGCATTCTCCGCTCTCAGGTACTCATTTTCTGCTTGAAGACGTTCTAATTCTGTCCTCTCTTCAGGTCTCATTTTTGGCTTCTGTCCCATTTTAGGTACTCTCCCTCTTGTTTTCTCAACAATAGTATACCCGTTTTTCTTGTATTGTGCTAGCCAGTTAAGAAGTATCGTACGACTTGGGAGGCCGTATTCAAGAGAAACTCTATCTTTAGTCCAGCCTTCATGTATGACTTTATGAATCATTTCTTGTTTTAAATCAGGAGAATAGTAACGATTTTTTTCTTTTTTGACGAACTCTATTCCGTAACGATCAATCAATTTAATCATATACCTAATATTAGAATTGTTTATCCCAAATTTATTTGAAAGCTTCTCTAAGCTATATCCTTTTTTTCTAAGTTCATAGATCTGAACTTTATCATCATAAGTTAATTTCATAATAAAAATACCCCAAAAGTTAGATTTTTTCTGTCTAACTTTTGGGGTGCAGTTCAGGTATTGTTTAGCTGTTTTTTAATTGGGCACTATAAAAATTTTCTTCGAAAATAAGAAATTTGCACGATTTACTCATTACTTATCCAATACTAGAGTTTATACTAGTTATTGTAAAGATGATCATCCAAAAGAAGGAAGGAGGCAACTTTATGGCTAAAAATACAAATCGTTCAGAGATTGATTCTCTAAGTTTTGAGGTTGAAAAGCAAGAACTTTCCGGGCAATCAGAAGCTAGTGGTACACAGCTTTTAAAATGACACTAGCAGGTCTCTGTGGATTGTGTTTCACCTATTCCTATGAGTGTACGAGAAATGATGTTCGCTGTTAGATAAAACAAAAGGAAAATTCTAGTGTTTTATTACAAAATATTGACAACATTTTGATTTGGTGTTATATTTACGGGAGAAATACAAATAAAACAAGACAACTTTGAGATTGATTCTTTGGATTGTGGAAATTAATAGCCAAGAATTGGATGGAAAATCTGCTGCTGGGTTAGGGTACGGCTGTTAGATTAACAGCACAGGGGCGCTGTGCTTGGTGGTTTGCATATTCTTATGAATGTATTTCGTCAAACGTGCGCTGTGAATAAAACTCTCTATTTTTTGACAGGAGGATAAAATGGAAGGAATTATTGGAACACTAGACTTCTATGCACCTGTACTGGTCTTAGGAGTTGTTGTCATAGGGATTGTTTACTTTATGAAAAAAAGAAACGATCGCAAATAATCAACATCGACCGATACCTGAAAAAGGCATCGGTTTTTTATAACTTGAATATATTGCACAAAATACTCATGGCAAACCTTGAAAGAAACCGTATAATGAGAGCGTAATAAAGAAACGGAGGAATGAAATGATGAAACAACTTATCGTGACAGGATTAACGAAAACATTTGGTCAAGGGGATAATATCGTCCATGCTTTATCAGATGTGAACTTGTCCGTTGAAAAAGGTGAATTTCTGGCAATTATGGGTGCCAGTGGTAGTGGAAAAACAACACTCCTCAACTGTATTTCAACGATTGATAAACCAACATCAGGTGAGATTCGATTTGAAGATTTTGATATCATCCATGCCAAGGAAAATGAACTAGCTGATTATCGTGCTAAAAACATTTCCTATATTTTCCAAGCCTACAACTTGGTGGAAACCTTGACGGTCTATGAAAATATCGTTCTACCTCTTCAAATTCAGGGGAAAACTATCAAAAAACATCAGGATAAGATTGAGGAAATTTTGGATAAGTTGGATATCCAAAACTTAAAAGATAAGTTTCCTAATCAGTTATCAGGTGGTCAGCGACAACGTGTGGCAACTGCTAGAGCCTTGATTGATGATTCTAAACTGATTATCGCAGATGAGCCGACAGGAGCCTTGGACTCTGCCAATTCTGAAAAACTGATGGCACTTTTGCAGGAAATCAATAAAAGTTTTGGTATTACCATTTTACTGGTTACGCATGACCCTGCCGCAGCAAAGTACTCTTCACGGATGGTGCTACTTAGAGATGGAAAGATTATGGATGATTTGGAACGTAACAGCTTATCTAATGAACAGTATTTGCAAGAGATTTACAGTCGTACCAGATAGGAGGGTGAGAGTATGTATCCAAAATTGATTTTACGAAATGTATTTCGAAATTTACAGACTTATACCATCTATTTTTTCAGTCTGACATTGATTTATAGCTTGCTCTACGCTTTTAATGCTTTACCAAGCCATCCAGTGATGCAAAGTTTATCAGGGGCAAAGGAAATGTTAACGACAGTGATGAGCCAGTACATGGGCTTGCTTTCCTATCTGATTCTATCGGCGATTGCCTTTCTCATCGTTTACGCCACAAATTTTGTGCTGGGACGGCGCAAGAAAGAGCTGGGACTTTATGCAACGCTGGGAATGAAGAAGAAGCAGATTATCCGTACCCTGTTCTTTGAAACCATGCTGGTCAATATCTTTTCCTTGATTCTAGGTTTCTTGCTTGGATTGATCTTACTGGTCATTCTAGCTAAGATTGCATCTGAGTTTTTTATGGCCAATTACTTTGGTAGTCTGCTGTTCTTTGATAGCAAGTCTGTCATCTTACTAGTTTATTCCTATTTTGTAACCAGTTTTATTGTTGGTGTCATGGACATTCTTACCTTTAGAAAGCAAAATATCATTGCACTTATTCAAGAGAATGGGGTCAAGAAATCTGTCTTGGCAAAAGGCAAGCCAGTTCTTCAAGCACTTCTCTTTATTCTTTCAACAGCTGTTATCGGTTTTGGTGCTCTCTATTTTTCAGACTATCACCATCTATCATTCTTGAAAAGCTGGGGTATCTTGCTGGTATCTGTCTTCGTGATTTTTGTGATTTTGTTTTACAATACTTTAAGCCATTTTGTCTTGATTTCCCTTAGAAAACTGCCTCAAACTTACTATAACAAACTAAACACTTTTAAAATCCGTCAATTTTCAAAACAAGCTGATAGTAATTCGGTCACGTTGGCTGTCTTATCCTTGACCTTGACATTGGCTCTCAGCTTACTCGTTTTTAGTGGTAGTGCCTATACGACTATGAACCGAGAGCTGAACAAATACTCACCTTATGATGTAACTGTCAATCTCTACCGTGGTAAAGAGTTTCAATTTTCTCAGGAATCTGTCAAAGACAGATTGAAAGCCGATGGCTTTGACTTTAACCTCATCAAAGAGGAGTACAGCTGCCCTATCTATTCTAGTGATTTAACTTATAAAGATTTGATTGATACTAGCAATCTCTGGGATCATGATAAGAAACTTCCTGAATCAAAAGTACCGATTTTAGGAATTTCTGCCTACAATCATCTCCGCAAACTGCAAGGGAAAAAAGCGGTTGACTTGTCAGAAGACCAATTTCTAGTCAATGCCAATTATAAAGGAACTGCCAAGCAGATCCAGGACTTTCTATCAACGACAAAAACCCTCATGATTAACGGTCATTCTCTCAACCTTGCCTCTTCAAAGCCACTTGAAACAGTTTATTTTTTATCTTCAGTAACTACAAATGACTCAGGAACCTTAATTGTACCAGATAAGGTAGTAGTTGGATTGACGGAAGACCACACGACCTATGTTGCCAATTTCAAAGAAAATATCGACAAACGGAAAGTAGAAACATTCTTGAGTCAGTGGATTGAAAAATACTACTTCACTCGTGATGGAGAAGAGTTGAATTCGTTCGTCTATCAAACGAAAGGAAGAATTTTTGAGATTTATCTTGGATTTATGGGTGTCATTGTCTTTGTCATGATTTTTGTCAGTGTTATTTTTATCATTATTTCCCTCAGTATCTTGTCTCTTCAAACTTCTACAAGTGCTTTGGATAGTGTTAATGATTATCAAATCTTATACCTTCTTGGGAACAAGAGAAAGCAAAATCGCTTTATTCTTTTGCAACAGATTCTAAGTTATTTCTTGGTTCCGCTGGTCATCGCAGGTCCGCTAGCATTTGCCTTGAGTACCGCTCTTTTGGGCTATTTTGAGAATTTCGCTAATACCAGCATTTCTATTGATATCACCTATCTGGGAGTAGCGGTTTTACTCTTTGTTCTTTACTTGCTAGTAACTTACAGAGTAAGTTGGCAAATTATTGAAACTTAAGTCAAATACCAGAGTTGCCTATCCGACAATTCTGGTATTGTGTTATAATGATATTAAAGTAGTTCAGGAAGTGGATACATATGAAACAGTTTGTCAAATCGCTCTCGAAAAACTCACTTTTATTGTGGTGGTTGACGATTTTTAATCATCTAGCTTTAATGATTTATATTTATTATAGGATTCCTCTGGACTTTTCGACAGATTTTTCCTTGCAGATGGTTTTATTGCTGATTATTGCTTTAATTGTATTTAGCTATATTTGTAATATTGTGACCTTTCGGTATAGTGAGTTGAAACTCTGGTTGCTCCTGATGATGTTTCTCATTAGCTGGCAATCCATATTTAATCAAGGAGTTGCGAGCACCCTGTTGCACTTTTTTGATATTCTTCATCCGCTCAACTCTTTTTTATTGGTGTATAGTTCTCTGTCTATTATCTTTCTGGGAGAGAAAATAGGAGAAGAACTGTTGAGTGTGTCCTTTGTGTTGACACTAATCACCATTAGTTCGTATCTGTTAAGTCCTTCAATTTTTCTATTTCTGTCCTTGTTTGCGTCTTTCTTTTTAAACCTTGTTCCCCTGATTTTACTGATTTTATATCATAAAGAGTTGAAAAGTAAACTCAAGTATCAGAGACGAAATTTGTGGATATTAGCTTTGATATTGCCTCTTTCTTATTTCTTTTTGTATATCAATACGAGGGGCTCAGGAGTGATGAACCTAGTCTGGTATCTAGAAATTCTTGGTATCTTAGCTTTTTTACACTTCAAAACGATTGTCAGCTCTCTTCAAAAAAAGGTATTAGAGTTGAAATTGTCCTATATAAAAGCTTTTTCACACTTGTTTTTACTGGTTATGTTTTTGTTAGTAGGCATTTTCATCATCTTTCATCTAGACTTAAACACGAGCTTTTTGGTCTTGAATATCATGTTACTATTGTTCGGGATTTGTTCGGAAGAATTGATTCGCCTCTTTCGTTCTGCTGAAATGCTAGATTCTAGGGATTATGTAAAAGTTCTCTTTTTAAAGCGTAACCGTATGGTGAAAAATCTGCTGGCAAATGAAGATACAGAACAACAGTTCTCCGAATTTCTTCACAATGAAATCCTGCAAAATGTGATGGCAATAAAAAATTTCAATAAATATAGTAGCAATCAAGCTTTTGGTGAACAGATCAATCTGGTGACAGAGGAGTTGGTTCAGCGGATTCGCGAGCGGATGGATTATTATCAGCCAATGGTAGAAACAGACGAGCAGTTAGACATCCAGTATCAAGGGCTGATTAATCGGATTGTCAAGCGCTATCACGCAGAAAATGAAGTCGTCACACAGTTTCCTGCTCACTTTAGGCTTTTATCTCCTTACGATAAAATTGCCTATCGTCTGGTTGAGGAGTTGGCGACCAATGCCGTTAAGCACGCTAGTGGTGGAACGATTTCTTTGAAGATTGATGTGCATGATGACACTATTTTTATCATTTCTGAAAATGACTGCCTTCAAACAGAAAAATCCTTAGGTTATGGCTTGAAAAATATGTCTAATAAAATTAGTGTTTTAGGTGGTCAAATGCAGATTTTTGAAAATAATAAGAGATTTCGTGTAGAAATTACTCTCCCGATTGATAAGGAGTTGTGTTATGAAAATTTTGTTAATTGATGATCATAAATTATTTAGCCAAAGTATCAAGATGATTTTAGAGTTATCGGAAAACATTAAAAAGGTCCAGTTAGTGGATAATTTTTCGACTATTTCGGAGATTGCTTTTAATGACTACGACATTATTTTGATTGACATCAACCTGACGAGTCTGTATCAAGCTGATGGGCTGACCTTGGCACAAGAGATTATTGACAATGGTTGTTCTAGTAAGGTTGTGATTTTGACGGGATACAGCAAAAAGATGTATGAACACCGAGCTAAAGCTATGGGGGCTTATGGATTTCTAGATAAAAGTATGGATCCAGATGAGTTGGTGAAAAAACTGGAAAAGATTTATCTAGGAGGTAAGATCTTTTCAGATGAAGTGATGGTAGAGGTGCTAACACCACGAGAAATCGAGATACTAGAACTGGTTAGAAATGGCTTGACTATTGATGATGTCTGTGACAAGGTCTATGTGAGTAAACGTACAGTTTCCAATCACCTGGCCAATATCTTTTCAAAATTAGGAGTGGCTAACAGGCAGGAGGCGATTCATATCGCTGAGCAGTTGGGCTATTTTCCACCAGATTAAAAAGTTGCAGAAGATGCAGCTTTTTTAATTTCTGCGATACTTCTTGTGTGGTCTCTTCTTGAAAAAAACACAAAATTTTGCTAGAATGAGTCTTATGAAAACATTCTATGATGTGCAGCAATTCCTCAAACGATTTGGTATTATTGTTTATATGGGAAAACGCTTATATGATATTGAACTGATGAAGTTGGAACTCTCTCGGATTTACGATGCAGGGTTGATGGATAAACTAGACTATCTAGAAGCAGAAGCGGTTCTACGCAGAGAGCACAAGGTAGAATTGGATTATATTGAGAAAAATGGAGAAAAGAACTAATGGTTACTTGGATTTTGTGGGCACTTATACTAGCAATGTTGGCGTGGATGGGTTTTAACTATCTTCGTATTCGCCGTGCGGCTAAAATTGTAGACAATGAGGAGTTTGAAGCCTTGATTCGTACGGGTCAATTGATTGATTTGCGTGATCCAGCAGAATTCCACAGAAAACATATTCTTGGGGCTCGCAATATTCCTTCAAGTCAGTTGAAAACTAGTCTTGCAGCCCTTCGTAAGGATAAACCTGTCCTTCTCTACGAAAACCAACGTGCGCAGCGTGTTACAAATGCAGCCCTTTACTTGAAAAAACAAGGTTTTTCTGAGATTTATATCCTTTCTTATGGTTTGGATTCTTGGAAAGGGAAAGTGAAGACTAGCTAATCTTATTTCCAAATTAGTCGAATGATAGATAAAGCTAGCATTTTATGGGATCATCATTTATATTAATTTTAAGGAGATTTTATAATATGAATTCACAACAAAAGAAAAAACCTTCACTTATTTTAGGTATCTTATCTATCGTCCTTGGTTTGCTTTCTCCAATAGTGGGTCTGATTTTGGGGATCATAGGATTGGTTTTGGCTTTTTCATACCAAAAAGAATCTGGACTGGACTATAAAACAGAAAAAATTCTCAACATCGTAGGACTTGTAGTTTCTGTTCTTAACTGGATTCTAACAATCGCAGTAGTTTTTAGATAAGCAAAAAACAAAAAAGCTTTAAATTTAAAGCTTTTTTTATTTTATCGACTCATCTCTAAGTAGTTTTTTATGATTTCCAATTCCTCTGGATTCAAGGGACGGTATTGATTTTCTGCTAGTTCTGGGTCTAATGTAAACTCACCGAACTGAATTCGTTTGAGGGACGTTACCTTGACACCAACTGAGAGGAACATTTTTTTCACCTGATGAAATTTCCCCTCTGAAATGGTAATAGAGGCTTGACTGTGGGAAGGACTTGCAGATAGAATTTCTAGGCTTGCAGGTTTACAGATAGTACTATCTAAAAAGACAATTCCTTTTTGAAAGGCTTGGATATGGTCAGGTGTCAGAAGTCCATTAACCTCAACATGATAAGTTTTATCGACATGATACTGAGGATGAAGGAGTTGAAAGCCCAAAGGGCCGTTATCGGTTAAAAGGAGAAGGCCCGTCGTATCTCGGTCCAGTCGACCGACGGCATAGAGCTTGTCAGACTGGATGTCAGGTGACAGGAGATCCATAACAGTTGGAAGTTCCTTGTCTTTATTGGCTGTCACGACACCAGCAGGTTTATGAAGCATCAGATAGGTGTGCTCATAGCCTTGAATGATTCGGTCCTGAAAAAGGAGTTCTTGTAGTCCTGTATCGATATTCTGAGCTAGGGAGCGGGCTGGGCAACCATCAACTAGAATTTCCCCTTTGAGTAAGGCTTGTTTCATGGTCTTTCGGCTGATTTTTTCTTGGGCTAATAAATTATCTAAACGCATACTGTGCCTATCTTATCATAAGTTGTATACTTTGAAAAGGCTTGACGTGAAAAGAAAAGCAGAGTGAAAACATTTACACTTGCTTGAGTTATGTTATTTACTTGAAAATATGGTATAATCGTTCAGTTAGAAAATAAATTTTGAATACTATAGAGGAAATCATGACAAAATTAAGAGAAGATATCCGTAACATTGCGATTATCGCCCACGTTGACCACGGTAAAACAACCCTCGTTGACGAATTATTGAAACAATCAGAAACGCTTGATGCACGTACTGAATTGGCTGAGCGTGCTATGGACTCAAACGATATTGAAAAAGAGCGTGGAATTACCATCCTTGCTAAAAATACAGCCGTTGCCTACAACGGAACTCGTATCAATATCATGGACACACCAGGACACGCGGACTTCGGTGGGGAAGTTGAGCGTATCATGAAAATGGTTGATGGTGTTGTCTTGGTCGTAGATGCCTACGAAGGAACAATGCCACAAACTCGTTTCGTATTGAAAAAAGCCTTAGAACAAGACCTTGTCCCAATCGTGGTTGTTAACAAAATCGATAAACCATCAGCTCGTCCAGCAGAAGTAGTGGACGAAGTCTTGGAGCTTTTCATCGAGCTTGGTGCAGATGATGATCAGCTTGATTTCCCAGTGGTCTATGCTTCAGCTATCAACGGAACTTCTTCATTGTCAGATGATCCAGCTGACCAAGAAGCTACTATGGCGCCAATCTTTGACACAATTATCGACCACATCCCAGCTCCAGTAGATAACTCAGATGAGCCTTTGCAATTCCAAGTATCACTTTTGGACTACAACGACTTCGTTGGACGTATCGGTATCGGTCGTGTCTTCCGTGGTACTGTTAAGGTTGGGGACCAAGTTACCCTTTCTAAACTTGATGGCACAACGAAGAACTTCCGTGTTACAAAACTCTTCGGTTTCTTTGGTTTGGAACGTCGTGAAATCCAAGAAGCAAAAGCAGGTGACTTGATTGCCGTTTCAGGTATGGAAGATATCTTTGTTGGTGAAACCATCACTCCGACAGACGCAGTTGAAGCTCTTCCAATCCTACACATCGATGAGCCAACTCTTCAAATGACTTTCTTGGTTAACAACTCACCATTTGCTGGTAAAGAAGGTAAATGGGTAACTTCTCGTAAGGTAGAAGAACGCTTGCAGGCCGAATTGCAAACAGACGTTTCCCTTCGTGTAGACCCAACTGATTCACCAGATAAATGGACTGTTTCAGGACGTGGAGAATTGCACTTGTCAATCCTTATCGAAACAATGCGCCGTGAGGGATATGAACTTCAAGTATCTCGTCCAGAAGTTATCGTAAAAGAAATCGATGGTGTTAAATGCGAACCATTTGAGCGTGTACAAATCGACACTCCAGAAGAATACCAAGGGTCTGTTATCCAAAGCCTTTCTGAACGTAAGGGTGAAATGTTGGATATGATTTCAACTGGTAATGGTCAAACTCGTTTGGTCTTCCTTGTTCCTGCGCGTGGTTTGATTGGATACTCAACTGAGTTCTTGTCAATGACTCGTGGTTACGGTATCATGAACCATACCTTTGACCAATACTTGCCATTGATTCCAGGTGAAATTGGTGGTCGTCACCGTGGTGCCCTTGTTTCTATCGATGCTGGTAAGGCTACAACTTACTCAATCATGTCTATCGAAGAACGTGGTACGATCTTTGTCAACCCAGGTACTGAGGTTTACGAAGGAATGATTATCGGTGAAAACTCTCGTGAAAATGACTTGACAGTTAACATCACTAAGGCGAAACAAATGACCAACGTCCGTTCAGCTACTAAGGACCAAACAGCTGTTATTAAGACGCCTCGTATCTTGACACTTGAAGAGTCTCTTGAATTCTTGAACGATGATGAGTACATGGAAGTAACGCCTGAGTCTATCCGTTTGCGTAAACAAATCCTTAACAAGGCAGAGCGTGAGAAAGCTAACAAGAAGAAAAAATCAGCTGAATAAGAGCTAGAAAGAGATAAAGATGGTTTATTTAATCATAGGACTCCTCTTATTACTACTCTATGTATTTGCGACACCAGAAAGCATTAAAGGGACAGTCAATATCGTCCTTGTCGTCTTTGCTTTTGTAGCACTCTTGATTTTGCTGATGTTGTCAGTTCTGCAAATCTTTCAGCTACCGACAGAATTCTTCATCGCAGTCGCTATGCTCTTCCTAGCATACTTTAGCTTGCGAGATATTACCCTCATGTCGGTCCATAAAAGTAAAAGAAGATAAAAAGAGAGTTTTGGCTCTCTTTTTTTGTAGAAATTTTACAATAGTTTGAATTGCCTTTTACTATAACATCATCTCTTTTGCTTGTAAAGTATGAAGGTGAAAACTGGAATAAAATCCGCTAATGTCATCTATTTTTTAGGAAATTGTAAAACTTCATTACTAATGATATCTTAGTAAAATATGTTGATAGATTATATAGAAAGTGATATACTTAAGTTAAAAGAAATCGTTTTCAAAACGAGGAAGGATTAAATTTGTTGTCTTGGTGCTCAGGGTGTAATGGATTAAACTAGGAAAATAATTCTAAGAATTTATAAAACATAAAATCTTTGTTCTATAGGGTTATTCTCTTGTACAAGGAGTCTACTATGAAGAAACTATTCATATTATTATCAACTTTTTTTCTCAGCTTTTTCTTTGCTTGGATTATTGTCTTACGTGCGCCACAATATTTATATGCAAGCTATGATTCCGTCTCCTTACTTCGTGTCAAAAAGGATACTCAGGAACCGACGCGTGAGGTATTTGAAAAGGAATTAGAGAATTTTGCAAACTCAGAACAGAGTTTAATAGCTAGAAGAATCGTAGAGCCGAGTAAGGATGGGTCGACTCACTTTACTTATGCAACTTATGGTCAGGGAACTTTACCAAAAGAATTCCAAGAAGCTAGCCAAGAAAGTCGTGAACGTAGTGACCCGCTAAATAGTTATCTCCTTTTGTCAGGCTCCTTGACGAAAGAAAAGCTTGCCGATAAATTAGGAGATTTGGGTTATAAAGCAATTCCTGACCGAAAGACACCGCCCTATTCTCTAGCTTTTAGAATGTTACTAATTCCCCTTATTTTAATTAGTTTAGCAATATTTGGCTTATCTTTCTTTGCTTTAGTGATTATCACTCGGATTAAGGAAATGAGAGCAGCAGGTATAAAACTCTTTTCTGGTCAGACTCTCTTATCCATCATGGGGCATTCTTTATCTACTGATATCAAATGGCTCCTTCTATCAGCCCTCCTTTCCTTCCTAGGTGGGGGAGTCGTTCTTTTTAGTCAAGGTTTGTTTTATCCTATCTTGTTAGCCACCTATGGTTTTGGGATTAGTTTCTATCTGTTGTTTTTATTGGCGATTTCAATTTTACTAATGCTTCTTTATCTAATGAGTTTGAGTTACAAAGCATTAGTTCCTGTTATTAAGGGGAGATTACCCCTTAAACGCTTGATGGCTTTAACCCTATTGTGTCAGTTGGTTGCTGTCTTTACAGTAGGCTACGCTGTTAAGACAGGTTTGACGTCTTACCAACGATTGAAAGAACTTGAAATTTCAAAACAAGCATGGCAGGATAGAGCAGACTATTATCAAATTTCTTTTGGCTTAGGTGATAGAGTAAAAGATACAGAAAATCAGAATAAGTGGTATGCCTTTGCCAAGGAAGCAATCGAAGAAGAACAAGCCCTTTATGTAAAGGATAATCTGTTCCATTTTGCCAATCCACAAGGAAAAAATGAACAGGGAGAGACACTGGATACCTATAGTCCAGATGCTAATACGCTCTATGTTAGTCCCAGTTATTTGGACAAGGAAAAGGTCGTAGTAGATGCTGAGACCAAACAGAAGTTAGCTCATCTCCAAAAAGGTGAATTTGGACTCTTATTACCAGAATCTCTTCGTTCACAGGAAGCAGAATTTAAGAAAGTTTTTGAAGAAAGTTTAAACTCTTATGGACAATCAAGTGAGGATAAAGACGCTCCTTTAGAGTATGAAATGAGAGCGATTGTTAGTTATCTTCCAACAGGAGAAAAGCGATTTGTTTATAATAACGGTGAAAATCCCGTATCCACTCAGTATTTGACTGATCCGATTTTAGTTGTATTCACGCCGACTTCTACAGGTGATAGTTTTATATCCTTATCTAGTTGGTCTATCAATGCTGGAAAACAACTCTTTATCAAAGGATATGAGAGTGGGCTAGAACTCTTGAAGAAAGCTGGAATTTATGAGCAAGTATCCTATCTTAAAGAAGGAAGAAGTGTTTATCTAACTCGTTATAATGAAGTTCAAACTGAAACAGCAACTTTAATCCTAGGAGCTATTGTTGGAATAGCTAGTTCCTTGTTACTCTTCTACTCTGTCAATCTTCTATATTTCGAGCAATTCCGCCGAGATATCTTGATTAAACGAATTTCAGGTTTACGATTTTTTGAAACACATGCTCAGTATATGGTTAGTCAATTTGCCAGTTTTGTATTTGGTGCTAGTCTCTTTATTTTACGTAGTAGAGACTTGGTAATTGGCTTGCTCACTTTATTAGTCTTTCTAGCTAGTGCAGTTTTGACGCTTTACCGTCAAGCGCAGAAAGAATCTCGTGTTTCTATGACAATTATGAAAGGAAAATAGGATGATTGAACTAAAGAATATATCTAAAAAATTTGGAAGCCGTCAGCTATTTTCAGATACAAATCTTCATTTTGAAGGTGGGAAAATTTATGCCTTAATAGGTACAAGTGGCTGTGGTAAGACAACACTCTTGAATATGATTGGACGATTAGAGCCATATGACAAAGGACAAATCATCTATGATGGTACTTCTCTTAAGGATATCAAGCCTTCTGTTTTCTTTAGAGATTACTTAGGATACCTATTTCAAGATTTTGGCTTAATTGAAAGCCAAACCGTCAAAGAGAATCTCAATCTGGGTTTAGTTGGCAAAAAGTTGAAAGAAAAAGAGAAAATGTCTTTGATGAAACAAGCTCTAAACCGTGTTAACCTCTCTTATTTAGATTTAAAGCAACCTATCTTTGAACTATCAGGAGGAGAAGCACAACGTGTTGCACTAGCGAAGATAATTTTAAAGGATCCACCTTTGATTCTCGCAGATGAACCAACTGCTTCCTTAGACCCCAAAAACTCTGAGGAATTACTTTCTATCCTAGAATCTTTAAAAAATCCGAATCGGACCATTATTATTGCGACCCACAATCCTCTTATTTGGGAACAAGTGGACCAAGTTATTCGAGTTACCGATTTATCACATAGATGATAAGGTAAAATTCAGTTAGAAGAAAGAGTCACAAACACACTTTGTGGCTTTTTTATTTCCATAAAAATGGTAAAATAGTAAGAGTAGAAATGGAGTTCGAGACATGAAAGTAATAGATCAATTTAAAAATAAGAAAGTCCTTGTTTTAGGTTTGGCCAAGTCTGGTGAATCTGCAGCTCGTTTGTTGGATAAGCTAGGCGCCATTGTGACAGTAAATGACGGGAAACCATTCGAGGACAATCCAGCAGCGCAAAGTTTGCTGGAAGAAGGGATCAAGGTCATCACAGGCGGTCATCCTTTGGAACTCTTGGATGAAGAGTTTGCCCTTATGGTGAAAAATCCAGGCATTCCCTACAGCAATCCTATGATTGAAAAGGCTTTGGCCAAGGGAATTCCAGTCTTGACTGAGGTGGAATTGGCTTATTTGATTTCAGAAGCACCGATTGTCGGTATTACAGGTTCAAATGGAAAAACAACTACAACAACTATGATTGGAGAAGTTTTGACTGCTGCTGGACAACATGGTCTTTTATCAGGGAATATCGGCTATCCAGCTAGTCAAGTGGCTCAAACTGCGTCAGATAAGGACACTCTTGTTATGGAACTTTCTTCTTTCCAACTCATGGGTGTTCAAGAATTCCATCCTGAGATTGCGGTTATTACCAACCTCATGCCAACTCATATCGATTATCATGGTTCTTTTGAGGAATATGTAGCAGCCAAGTGGAATATCCAGAACAAGATGACAACATCTGATTTCCTTGTCTTGAACTTTAACCAAGACTTGGCAAAAGACTTGGCTACTAAAACACAAGCTACCGTTGTACCATTCTCAACACAGGAAAAGGTTGATGGAGCTTATCTGGAAGATGGTCAACTCTACTTCCGTGGGGAAGTGGTCATGGCAGCGAATGAAATCGGAGTTCCAGGTAGTCACAATGTGGAAAATGCCCTTGCGACGATTGCTGTAGCCAAGCTTCGTGGTGTTGATAACCAAACCATCAAAGAAACTCTTTCAGCCTTTGGTGGTGTCAAACACCGTCTCCAATTTGTGGATGAAATCAAGGGTGTTAAATTTTATAACGACAGTAAGTCAACCAATATCTTGGCTACTCAAAAAGCCTTGTCAGGATTTGACAATAGCAAGGTCATTTTGATTGCAGGTGGTTTGGACCGTGGCAATGAGTTTGACGAATTGGTGCCAGATATTACTGGACTCAAGAAGATGGTCATCCTTGGTCAGTCTGCAGAACGTGTTAAACGGGCAGCAGACAAGGCTGGTGTGGCTTATGTGGATGCGACTGATATTGCAGATGCAACCCGCAAGGCCTACGAGCTTGCGACTCAAGGAGATGTGGTTCTTCTCAGTCCTGCCAATGCCAGCTGGGATATGTATGCTAACTTTGAAGTACGTGGCGACCTCTTTATCGACACAGTAGCGGAGTTAAAGGAATAATATGAAAAAAATTGTCTTTACAGGTGGGGGGACGGTTGGACACGTTACTCTCAACCTTTTGTTAATGCCTAAGTTCATCGAAGATGGCTGGGAAGTCCACTATATTGGGGACAAGCGTGGTATCGAACACCAAGAAATCCTCAAGTCAGGTCTAGATGTCACCTTCCATTCCATTGCGACTGGAAAATTGCGTCGTTATTTCTCTTGGCAAAATATGCTGGACGTCTTTAAAGTTGGATGGGGAATTGTCCAATCTCTCTTTATCATGTTGAGACTTCGTCCACAAGCACTTTTTTCAAAGGGAGGCTTTGTCTCTGTGCCACCTGTTATCGCAGCCCGTGTTTCAGGAGTTCCTGTCTTTATTCACGAATCTGACCTATCTATGGGCTTGGCCAATAAAATTGCCTATAAATTTGCGACGAAGATGTATTCAACCTTTGAGCAAGCTTCAAGTTTGTCTAAGGTCGAGCATGTGGGAGCAGTGACAAAGGTTTCAGACCAAAAAACTCCAGAACCAGATGAATTGGTAGATATTCAAACCCACTTTAATCCTAAATTGCCAACTGTATTGTTTGTCGGTGGTTCTGCAGGAGCTCGCGTCTTTAACCAATTGGTGACAGACCATAAGAAAGAACTGACAGAGCGCTACAATATTATCAATCTAACTGGAGATTCTAGTCTGAACGAGTTGAGCCAAAATCTCTTTCGTGTTGACTATGTGACCAATCTCTATCAACCTTTGATGGAATTAGCTGATATTGTTGTGACACGTGGTGGTGCCAATACGATTTTTGAGCTCTTGGCCATGGCAAAATTGCATGTCATTGTACCACTTGGTCGGGAAGCTAGTCGTGGTGACCAGATAGAAAATGCGGCTTACTTTGTTAAGAAAGGCTATGCAGAAGAGCTTCAAGAAAGCGATTTGACCTTGGATAGTTTGGAAGAGAAGATTTCTCACTTACTAAGCCACAAGGAAGACTACCAAGCTAAGATGAAGGCTTCTAAGGAATTGAAATCTCTAGCAGATTTTTATGAATTATTGAAAAAAGATTTATCATAAGGAAAGTAAATGTCAAAAGATAAGAAAAATGAGGGCAAAGAAATCCTCGAAGAATTTAAAGAGTTATCAGAATGGCAGAAACGAAACCAAGAATATCTAAAAAAGAAGGCTGAAGAAGAGGCAGCCCTAGCTGAGGAGAAGGAAAAAGAAAGACAAGCTCGAATGGCTTCTAAATCTGAAAAGTCAGATGAAACTGAAGACAAAGAGAGTGAGCCTGAACCAAAAGACCCAGAATCAGCTAAAGAAGAGTCTGAAGAAAAAGTAGAAAAGTCAGAAGACGTCAAAAAAGAAGTAGCCAAAGAAGAACAAAAATCCAAAGAGCCAAAGAAACAGAATAAACAGGATAAAAAAATAGAGAAAAAGCCTGTAAAGGAAAAACCGGCTAAACCGAAAATTCCAGGAGTTCATATCTGGCGGGCTATCTCGATCTTGTTTCTAAGTCTACTTTTATTGGTCGTCTCTGCCTACTTGCTCAGTCCTTATGCGACCATGAAGGATATTCGTGTTGAGGGAACGGTGCAAACTACAGCTGATGATATTCGACAGGCTTCAGGCATTCAGGATTCGGATTATACGATTAACCTGCTGCTAGACAAGGCAAAATATGAAGAACAGATCAAGTCTAACTATTGGGTTGAATCAGCTCAGCTTGTCTATCAATTTCCAACCAAGTTTACTATCAAGGTTAAGGAATATGATATTGTTGCCTACTATGTTTCTGGTGAAAATCATTATCCTATTCTTTCCAGTGGGAAGGTGGAGACCAGTGCTGTAAGTTTGGTGAGTCTGCCAGAAATGTATTTGTCAGTTCTCTTTAATGATAGCGAACAAATCAAGACCTTTACCTCAGAACTTTCTCAAATTAGCCCCGAACTCAAGGCTGCTATCCAAAAGGTGGAATTAGCCCCAAGCAAGGTGACTTCAGATTTAATTCGATTGACCATGAATGATTCGGACGAAGTCTTGGTTCCCCTTTCTGAAATGAGTAAGAAACTGCCATATTACAGTAAGATTAAGCCACAATTGTCAGAACCGAGTGTGATTGACATGGAAGCTGGAATTTACAGTTACACAGTGGCGGATAAATTAATTATGGAGGCTGAGGAAAAAGCCAAACAAGAGGCTAAGGAAGCTGAGAAGAAACAAAAAGAGGAAGAGAAGAAAAGACTGGAAGAACAGCAGAATAAACTAGAAGAGGAAAGGAAAAAGCTGGAGGAAGAGGGCAATCAAAACCAAACGACCCGACGTTCATCGCGCCGCTAGGCTTTATCTTTTCTCTCATAGTTCTTTAGTGACCATGTTTTTACTTGACAAGTGCTAGTAGAAATAATAGAATAGTAAAAAACCTTTAAAGCAGTCCAGAGAGGCAGCTAAGGTTAGACGGTGAAAGGGTGGAGACTACCCATTTTTCGTGGAACCTTGCTGTTGGCAGGTTCCTTTTTTCGTGTCTTCTTGTGGCCAGACTCTCTCACTAGCAAAGGTAAAAGGAGAAACCTATGCGAGAACATCGTCCAGTCATTGCTCTTGATTTTCCTAGTTTTGAGGCGGTCAAGGAATTCTTAGCTCTTTTTCCAGAGGAAGAAAGCCTTTATCTAAAGGTAGGGATGGAGCTTTATTACGCAACGGGGCCTGAGATTGTGTCTTACTTGAAAGGCCTGGGGCACAGTGTCTTTTTGGATCTCAAGTTGCATGACATTCCCAATACAGTCAAATCAGCTATGAAGGTCTTGTCTCAGCTTGGTGTGGATATGACCAATGTTCATGCAGCTGGTGGTGTAGAGATGATGAAGGCGGCGCGTGAAGGTCTTGGAAGTCAAGCCAAATTGATCGCAGTCACGCAACTCACATCAACATCAGAAGCTCAGATGCAGGAGTTTCAAAATATCCAAACAAGCCTGCAAGAGTCTGTGATCCACTATGCCAAGAAGACAGCTGAAGCTGGCTTGGATGGAGTCGTTTGCTCGGCTCAGGAAGTTCAACTCATCAAGCAGGCCACCAAACCAGATTTTATCTGTCTGACACCAGGCATTCGTCCTCAGGGAGCTGCTGTTGGAGACCAAAAACGCGTGATGACGCCAGCAGATGCCTATCAAATCGGTAGTGACTATATCGTAGTGGGACGTCCCATTACTCAAGCTGAGGATCCTGTTGCAGCTTATTATGCCATCAAGGATGAATGGACACAGAACTGGAATTAAAGAATAGATTATAAAAATAAAAGGAGAATACCATGACACTTGCTAAAGATATCGCTAGCCACCTCTTGACAATTCAAGCCGTTTACCTCAAACCAGAGGAGCCTTTCACTTGGGCATCTGGTATCAAGTCACCCATTTATACGGATAACCGTGTAACTCTTGCCTATCCAGAAACTCGTACTCTCATTGAAAATGGTTTTGTAGATGCTATCAAAGAAGCCTTTCCAGAGGTTGAAGTGATTGCAGGAACTGCGACAGCTGGGATTCCACACGGAGCTATTATTGCTGATAAGATGAATTTGCCATTTGCCTACATCCGTAGCAAACCAAAAGACCATGGAGCTGGTAACCAAATCGAAGGTCGGGTAAATCAAGGTCAAAAAATGGTAGTGGTTGAAGATCTTATTTCAACAGGTGGTTCTGTTCTTGAAGCAGTAGCAGCTGCTAAACGAGAAGGAGCAGATGTGCTTGGAGTTGTAGCGATTTTCAGCTACCAATTGCCAAAAGCAGACAAAAACTTTGCAGATGCTGGTGTTAAGCTGTTAACACTTTCTAACTACAGTGAACTCATTCACCTAGCTCAAGAAGAAGGTTACATCACACCAGAAGGCTTAGATCTCCTAAAACGATTTAAAGAAGACCAAGAAAATTGGCAAAACGCCTAAAACATAGAAAATCAGGTAGTCACTAGGATTACCTGATTTCTTTTTGTGATGTTATTGGATCTTATACTCAATGAAAATCAAATATAATCCAAGGTGAAGCTGATGTGGTTTGAAGAGATTTTCGAAGAGTATTAGTCAACTTTTCCACCTTCAACAACTAGGTCATCTGCTTTAGCAGCGTCACCGTAGGTTGGGTGGAGTGTTTTTTCATAGGCCTTGTGGAAGAAGTTTTCTTTGCCTAATTTTTCAATATCTTTATTGATGAAGTCTAGCAATTCTTGGTTGCCTTTTTGAACTGCTGCTGCGATGGTATCTGGATCACCGAGGGAAGTAATTCCAACTTCAAAGCCTTTATTTTCAAGCGCCCAAGCTAGGACTTCAGTATTGTCAGTTGAAAAGGCATCTCCACGTCCGTCAAGAAGGGCTTGGTAGGCATCGCTATATTGGTCGTATTTTTGGAGTTTTACTTCTGGGTGATTTTTCTCAAAATAAGTTTCAGCGGTCGTTCCTTTTGTAACAATCAAGGTTTTGCCTTCTAATTGTTTGACATCTGTAATGAGACCGGTCTTAGGCGATACGACTCCAAGAGAAACTTTCATATATGGAAGGGCAAAATCAACTTGTTTCTTGCGTTCGTCAGTCACTGTAAAGTTGGCAAGAGTAATATCTACCTTGTTTGAAATCAAGTATTCAGCACGGTTGGCAGCGTCGACTGAAACGTATTTAACCTTTACCCCAAGGTCTTGTGCCAGTTGGTTCCCAAGTTCAATATCGTAACCTTGGTAAGAACCGTCATTGTCAACGTAACCAAACGGTTTTTTATCTCCAAACACGGCGACTCGTAGCTCACCGCTTTTTTTGATTTCATCGATTGTGCGAGCCTTGGCAGTGGTTTTACCTGACGATGCACCACCATTTCCACCTGAGCTACAAGCTGTGACAAAGATAAGGGCAAAGGCAAGTGCCAAAACAGTTAAGAGTGGTTTGAATAGTTTCATAAGAATCTCCTTTATAGATATGAGCCAAATTGGCTAAAGTCAAAGACGTTTAAAAATTCCTGGGCTCGTTTGGTTTGCGGATTGGTAAAGAAGGCTTGAGCAGTTCCTTCTTCAGCGATTTTCCCTTGGTCTAGGAAGATAATGCGATCTGCAATGGCTTGGGCAAACTGCATTTCATGGGTTACTAGAATCATGGTACGGCCTTCTTGAGCCAAGTCATTGATAAGTTCCAGAACCTCACGTACCATTTCTGGATCCAGCGAAGCAGTCACTTCATCAAAGAGGATAATTTCTGGATGCATGAGCAGGGCACGGACAATTGCAACCCGTTGCTTCTGTCCACCAGATAATTGACGCGCAAAGCTATGTTGTTTGTCTAGTAAACCGACACGCTCCAGTAGTTGCAGAGCTTCTTCCATTACTTCCTTCTTGTCTCTCCCCTGAGCCTTGATAGGGCCTAGGATGAGGTTTTGTAGGACATCCAGATGGGGAAAGAGTTCATAGCTTTGAAAGACCATGCCAATCTTTTGGCGAACTAGGTGAAAATCTTTTTTATTTTCAACGATAGACTGACCATCCAGCAGGATATCTCCACCTTGAATACTTTCTAAGCCATTGAGGCAACGAAGGAGGGTACTTTTCCCACAACCAGATGGTCCTAGGATAACAACAACTTCCCCTTTTTTGATTTCTAGAGAAAGTCCTTGGAGGATGGGATTGTCTCCGAAGGATTTTTTTAGTTCCTTGATTTCTAAGATAGTTTCAGACATTTAGTTCCTCCAATGTTTTTCTAAGTGAGTGGATAGTTTGGAAATAGGAAAGCAGACTGCGAAATATAAGACTAGAATGGTTCCATAAATCCAAAAGGAAGCAGTTGGGATGGTCAGGCGATTGCTATCGATGATTTGTTGTCCAACCTTTGTAACCTCAACAACCCCTATCAAAACAACCAAGGAAGTGGTTTTAATCATCCGAGTAACCAGATTGATAGCCTGCGGTAGCAATCTTCTCAAGACCTGTGGGATGATGATGTGGTAGTAAAGCTGAACGTTTGTCAAACCTAGTGCCTGTCCACTTTCAAACTGATGCTTAGGGAGGGAAGTGATGGCTCCACGGACCAAGTCCCCCATTTCAGCTGTTCCCCAGAGGGTGAAAACGATAATAGCAGAAGTCTCACCTGAGATATTGATATTAAAGTTTCGAGCCAAGCCAAAGTAAACGATGAAGAGTAGCACCAGTTGGGGCATGATACGGATGAATTCCAGATACAATCGTGTTAAAAATCGTATGATTCTAGAATGGGAGGTCATGATGATTCCCATGACTGTCCCGAATATCATGGATAAGAGGACAGATAGGATGGATATCCCAATCGTAACGCTCAATCCCTGTAAGATTCTCAGGAGATTATTTCCCTGAAAGAGTACTTGGATTCCCGAATCCTGCATGGCGGAGCCTCCTTTCTATCCAGCTAAAGACCAGTGAGATGGGGAGCAACATGATAAGGTAAGCAACTACCAACATAGTTAGCGCAATGTCTGTCTCATAATAGAGTCCAATCAAGTCCTTGGCGACGTACATGAGGTCGGCCAAAGCTACTGCTGAGAAAACAGAGGTTTCCTTGATGAGGAAAATGACATTGGCACTAAAAGACGGTAGGGCCACCGCTGTTGCTTGCGGAAGAACTACATAGCGAAAGACCTGCACAGGTGTCAGACCGATTGCTAATCCAATCTCCTGCTGGGTTTGACTGACGGCTTCCAGCCCACTTCGGAAAGATTCTGCCATATAGGAGCCTCCTAAAAAGACCAGTCCTAAAGCGGCACAGACTTCTGAAGATAGGACAATCCCTATTTGGGGAAGTCCGAAGTAGAGAAAGAAGAGTTGAATCAAAAGGGGCGTATTACGTGACAATTCAATATAGGCTGTCGCTACTTGCGCCAAAACAGGGATTCGATAATGTCGGATGATACTAACGATTAAACCGAGCAGAAAGGATCCCAGAATTCCCCAAACTGCAATATGCAAGGTTAGAAAGAATGCCTTTTGATATAGTGGTAGATATTGTTCAACAATGGACCAATCCAAAAATAGAACCTCCCATCTAGAAATAATACAGTTATTGTAGCACTTAAAATCTTCTTTGGATAATATCTATTTTTTATTGCCGTTATAAGGATTTTTTATCATAGACATAAAATTTCTGAAATTTACAAACAAAATATTTGAAAAGTTTTGAAAAAAGAGTTAAGATATTTTTGTAATATACAAAGTAAACGCTTACTTATTAAGGAGGGCATTTTATGTCATACAAAACAAGCAATGCAGAAGGTCATGTAGATTTCATTAATACCTATGATTTGGAGCCAATGGCGCAACAAGTTATTCCGAAAGCAGCCTTTGGCTATATCGCTAGTGGGGCGGAAGATACTTTCACTTTACGTGAGAATATTCGTGCCTTTAACCACAAACTCATCGTTCCTCATACACTTTGCAATGTAGAAAATCCAAGTACAGAGATTGAATTTGCAGGCGAAAAATTGTCTTCACCAATCATTATGGCACCTGTTGCGGCTCATAAATTGGCAAATGAACAGGGTGAAGTGGCTACTGCGCGTGGTGTGCATGAGTTTGGTTCCCTCTATACAACCAGCTCTTACTCTACTGTAGACCTTCCAGAAATTACGGAAGCCCTTCAAGGGACACCACATTGGTTCCAGTTTTACTTTAGTAAAGATGACGGAATCAATCGCCACATCATGGACCGTGTCAAGGCTGAAGGTTATAAGGCGATTGTATTGACTGCAGATGCAACTGTAGGGGGCAATCGTGAGGTTGATAAGCGTAATGGTTTTGTCTTCCCAGTTGGCATGCCGATTGTTGAAGAATACCTGCCAGAAGGTGCTGGAAAATCAATGGACTTTGTTTACAAATCAGCTAAACAACGCTTGTCTCCACGTGATGTAGAATTTATCGCTGAATACTCAGGACTTCCTGTTTATGTCAAGGGACCACAGTGCCGTGAGGACGTTGAACGTTCGCTTGCTGCGGGAGCATCTGGTATCTGGGTAACCAACCACGGTGGACGCCAAATCGACGGTGGACCAGCTGCCTTTGACTCACTTCAAGAAGTAGCAGAAGCAGTTGACAAACGCGTACCAATCGTCTTTGACTCAGGTATTCGTCGTGGTCAACACGTCTTTAAAGCTTTGGCTTCAGGAGCAGACTTGGTAGCTATTGGCCGCCCTGTTATCTATGGCTTGGCCCTTGGTGGTAGTGTCGGTGTACGCCAAGTCTTTGAACACTTGAATGCAGAATTGAAGACAGTTATGCAGTTATCTGGAACTCAGACCATTGAAGATGTCAAACACTTCAAACTCCGTCACAACCCATACAACCCAACCTTCCCAGTTGACCCACGCGACTTAAAATTGTATTGATAAAAAGATTGCCTCCACTGAATGTGGAGGTTTTTGTTTGTATTTTGAACGTTTTGTTTTAATAAAGGGAAATCGTATCAAAATCTATATAAATATATTTTTCAGTCAAATATCTTGCTAGGGCTTTCATTTTTTGCTATACTGGTGCAGTAATTAAATAATAAAGACATTTGGGGTGCTTTAAGCTGAGATGATACCCATTGAACCTGATACAGTTAAGACTGGCGAAGGGAAATGTGAACAGTTTTTTTCGTATAGCGAAATGAACGATCTAATCTTGTAAGTCAACTCTAATTCTCGATTGTAATTGGAGTTTTTTTGTTTATACAAACTGGATAGGCTTGTTTAGGTAGCTCTCTGCAAATGCCCTCGATGTTCTTTAAAAGTATCAGGTGGAATTACGATTTTGCTTGGTATCTCTTGATATTTTATTGATTACTAAGGAGTAAAGAAAGGAAAAATAAATATGGAAACACAAGACTATGCATTTGAGTCAGGTTTGACCGTTGGAGAATTATTAAAAAGCAGTCAGAAGGATTGGCAGGCTGCAATCAATCATCGTTTTGTTAAGGAACTTTTTGCGGGGACAATTGAGAATAAGGTCTTAAAAGACTACCTAATTCAAGATTATCACTTCTTTGATGCCTTCTTATCCATGCTGGGTGCCTGCGTAGCCCACGCAGACCAGCTTGAATCCAAGCTTCGTTTTGCCAAGCAACTAGGCTTTCTTGAAGCAGATGAAGACGGTTATTTCCAGAAGGCTTTCAAAGAGTTAAAAGTATCTGAGAATGATTATCTGGAAGTGACCTTGCATCCTGTAACAAAAGCCTTTCAGGATCTAATGTATTCGGCAGTGGATTCATCAAACTATGCCCATCTTTTGGTCATGCTGGTCATTGCAGAAGGTCTCTATTTAGACTGGGGTTCTAAAGATTTGGCTCTACCTGAAGCCTACATTCATTCGGAATGGATTAATCTCCACAGAGGTCCTTTCTTTGCAGAGTGGGTTCAATTTCTGGTTGATGAACTCAATCGTGTTGGGAAAGGTCTAGAAGATTTGACAGAACTTCAGCAACGCTGGAACCAAGCAGTCGCTTTAGAATTAGCCTTTTTTGATATTGGCTATGACGCCTAGTGAAGGTTTAGGATATTTACAAATTTGATGAGGTAAATCATTCAATGTAAATGAAAAAATTTCTTAACGAAAGATAGAAATAAATCGAAATCAGTAGATCGTATAAAGTGAAAAGGAAGGATTTCAATATGACAAGTTTAAAATTATTAAAAGAAAAAGCACCTTTGATCATTTGCATAACCAACGATGTAGTAAAAAATTTCACAGCAAATGGATTAGTAGCACTGGGTGCATCACCAGCCATGAGTGAGTTTCCAGCAGATTTAGAGGATTTGTTAAAGTATGCTGGTGGTTTATTAATAAACATAGGAACATTGACAGATGAAAATTGGAAATTATACCAAGCTGCTCTGAAAATTGCAGAGAAATATAATGTCCCAGCAGTTTTAGATCCTGTAGCCTGTGGAGCAGGAGAATATAGAAAAAAAGTAGCAGATGATCTAATCAATAATTACAAACTGGCAGCGATTAGGGGAAATGCTGGCGAGATTGCCTCTTTAGTAGGAATAAATGTGGCATCTAAAGGAGTAGATAGTGCGGGCGTATATAATATTGATGAAATTGCTCTAGCTGCAAACGCTAAGTTTCATATTCCAATAGTAGTAACAGGTGAAGTGGATGCTATTGCGGTTAATGGAGAAGTGGTAACGATTCATAATGGTAGTGCCATGATGCCAAAAGTTATTGGGACTGGATGCTTATTAGGTGCTGTAGTAGCAAGCTTTATCGGGCTTGAAAAAGGTCAAGAATTGAAATCATTAGAAACAGCAATGTTGGTTTACAATATCGCTGGAGAAATGGCAGAAAAACGTCCAAATGGACATCTTCCTGGAACATTTAAAGTTGAATTTATAAATGCCTTATACGAGATTACAGATGAAGATGTAAAGGAATTCAAAAGAGTGAAGTAAAATGTTTCATAAAGAATTACTAAAACTATATTTTATTTGTGGAACGACTACTTGCCAAGGAAAAGATCTATATGCAGTCGTTGAGGAAGCCTTAAAAGGTGGTATAACCTTATTTCAATTCCGTGAAAAAGGTGAGGGAGCCCTGGAAGGTAAAGAAAAAGTCGAATTAGCAATTAAACTACAGGCTCTTTGTAAAAAATATAATGTTCCATTTATCGTTAATGATGATATTGAGTTAGCATTGGAAATAGATGCTGATGGCGTACATGTAGGACAGGATGACCTTGGAGTTGATGAAATTAGAAAATTGATGCCAGATAAAATAATTGGTCTTTCTATAAAAAACGAGGAAGAATTTCAACAATCAAAAGTTGAATATGTAGATTATGTCGGTGTTGGTCCTGTATTTGATACCCAGTCAAAAGATGATGCTGGTGGTGCTATAGGTTATGAAGGTCTTAAATTGATGAGAAAACTATTGCCACAAATGCCCTTAGTTGCAATTGGTGGGATACAGACGAAACATATTAAAGACATTATGAAGACCAATGTTGACGGTGTTTCAATCATTTCAGCAATATCGTATGCAAAAAATATAGAAAAAACTGTTCGGGAAATGAGTGAACAATAGCTATCAATTTTTCCTTGTATTCTGATGGAGTAGGATTTTCTTTTTTCTAAAAAGCTATGCCCAGATTTAGCTCAAATGGCTAATCTATCAAACAAGACATTTGTTTTTTGAAAACGAAAGACTTACTATTTTTGTGAGTGCAAGGCTGTATTTCCAGTTCAATTTCTTGAACTAGAATAAATCATTTGTTAAAATAATTATATAATTAAATAATAAAGACATTTGGGGTGCTTTAGGCTGAGATGATACCCATTGAACCTGATACAGTTAAGACTGGCGAAGGGAAATGTGAAATGGTTTTGTATTTATAGAAACTAACCATCTAATCTTGTAAGCTGAACTCTAATTCCTATCTGTAATTAGAGTTTTTTCTTTTACGAAACTGGATGAAGATGATACAAAGCATTTAGGTAGCTCACCTTGAATACCCCACTTTTCTTTAAAAAAGGAGTTTTTTATGTTGAAAAAATGGCAGTTAAAAGATGTTATCTTACTTGCTTTCTTGTCTATCTTTTTTGGTGGCGTTTTTGTGGGTTCAGGTTATCTGTTTGATATCCTCACCCTGATTTTAGCACCTCTTGGTTTACAGGCCTTTGCCAATGAAATTCTCTTTGGTCTCTGGTGTATGGCTGCCCCTATTGCTGCCATTTTTGTTCCAAGAGTCGGAAGTGCAACGATTGGAGAAGTGCTAGCTGCGCTTGCTGAAGTCCTTTATGGTAGCCAATTCGGTCTAGGTGCCCTTTTGTCTGGCTTGGTTCAAGGTTTGGGAAGTGAACTTGGTTTTATCGTAACCAAGAATCGCTATGAAAGTTGGCTCTCTCTAACTGCCAATAGTATTGGAATTACGCTTGTTAGCTTTGTCTATGAATACATTAAGTTAGGTTACTACGCCTTCTCCCTTCCTTTTGTGCTTTCCTTGCTTGTGGTGCGCTTTATTTCCGTCTTTTTCTTCTGTACTATCTTGGTTCGTGCCATTGTCAAACTCTATCATCAGTTTGCAGCTGGAGGAAAGGCATAGATGGGGCTGGAACTACGAGCGATTCAGTCCCTAATCTTCTCTGAGCCGATTGATTTTACTTTTCATGCGCAAGCCTTTACCTTGTTAGTTGGGAGCAGTGGTTCAGGAAAATCTAGCCTCTTTCAAATGATCGCCCAAGTCAGTTCTCTTCCCTATAGCGGTCAAGTCCTGATAAATGGGAGCGAGTTCAGTCAGCTTTCTATCATCGAACGTGTCCAGACGGTTGGTATCCTCTTTCAAAATCCCAATCATCAATTTACTATGGAGAACTTGTTTGAGGAGCTGATTTTTACCCTGGAAAATATCGGCCATCCTGTTCAAGAGATTGATTCTAAAATAGCAGAGGTTGTCCAGCAATGTCGCTGCGAGACAATCTTGCACCGTCCCATTCATCACTTATCAGGTGGGGAAAAGCAAAAGGCTGCTTTGGCTGTTCTCTTTGCTATGAATCCTAGGGTCTATCTCTTGGATGAGCCCTTCGCTTCCATTGACCGCAAGAGTAGGATAGAGATATTGGAGATTCTAAAAGAGTTGGTTTCTGATGGGAAGACAGTCATCCTGTGCGACCATGATTTATCTGATTTTGAAGCCTATATCGACCATATGGTGGAGCTAAGAGACGGACAACTAAGGGAAATAAATCAAATTCCTTCCTCTGAGATGACACGGGTTTCTTCAAAGGGAGTTGCTTCTAGCCCAGAACTATTCCATATGGACCGTGTGACTTGTGAGCTGGATAAGCGCTCCCTCTTTTCAATTGCTGATTTCACATTTTACCAAGGAATTTCCTGTATCTTGGGTGACAATGGTGTCGGGAAATCAACCCTCTTTCGCTCCATTCTTCAATTTCAAAAGTATAAGGGGCGCATTATCTGGAAGGGGACAGTTCTGAAAAAGAAAAAGAGTTTGTATCGTGACCTGACGGGTGTTGTTCAGGAAGCTGAAAAGCAGTTTATCAGAGCCAGTCTGCGAGAAGAACTTAAATTAGATGGACCTGATTCTGAAAGAAATCAGCGGATACTCAAAGCTTTGCGATATTTTGATCTGGAGCAGGCAGTCGATAAGAGTCCTTATCAATTAAGTGGTGGTCAGCAAAAGATTCTTCAGCTCTTGACCATCTTGACCAGCAAGGCTTCTGTGATTTTACTAGATGAACCTTTTGCTGGTTTGGATGATAGAGTCTGCCGTTATTTTTGTCAGTGGATTGTGGAGGACAGAAATCAAGGAAGAAGTTTTCTGATCATTAGCCATCGTTTAGATCCCTTGATCTCTGTGGTTGATTATTGGATTGAGATGACTAGTCAGGGTCTCAGTCATGTGAAAAAAGTGACAATTACCAAACCACTCACATCTCAGAGTAGCAATACTCAAGGGGAGGTGAGATAGTATGGTCAAAGTAGCAACCCAGACACCGATTATCAGTCTCTTCTTGCTGATTTTATCCTTGGAAACATCTTTCATTCCTTCGATTGCTCTTAATCTCTCGGTAGTCGCATTTTGTATTCTCTTTATGCTCTATTACCGTCGATTTAAGATGTTGGCTTGGATGATTCTACTCGCCATTTTGCCATCTTTGGCCAACTACTGGGCAGTTCAGTTACACGGAGATGCTTCGCAGGCAGTCATGCTTGGAACGAGGGCCTTTGTGACGGTTTGTATCGGCCTTGTTTTTGTTTCGTCTATTTCCCTAAAAGAGCTTCTCTTGTACTTGGCTCAAAAGGGGTTATCACGGTCTTGGGCTTATGCCTTGATTGTGGTATTCAATTCCTTCCCCCTTATTCAGCAAGAAATCAAGTCCCTCAAGGAAGCTTGCTTATTACGCGATCAAGAACTGCATTTTTGGTCTCCCTTGATTTACAGCAAGGTTCTGATGACGGTCTTTAGATGGCGCCATCTTTACCTGAGAGCCCTGTCGGCGCATGGATATGACGAACATGCACAGGTGGAGAATCGCTATCGGACTTTTTATATTCCTCAAAGGACAATATTCATCTACCTGCTGTTCTTTTTATTGCTTCAAATCAGTCTATTTTTATAAAGGAGTTATTATGGAATTTACAGATATTGCGATGGAATTATCCAAGGAAGCTTGGCAGGCTTCCTTTCATCACCCCTTTGTTTTACAGTTACAAGAGGGAAATTTAGACCCGTCCGTCTTTCGCTATTACTTGATTCAGGATGCCTACTATTTGAAGGCCTTCTCAGAAGCCTATCACCTCTTGGCTGATAAGACTTCAAACCAAGAGATGAAAAGACTCTTGAAACAAAATGCTCAGAGTCTAGTGGAGGGTGAGTTATTTATCCGCCAACAATTTTTCAAGGAATTGGAAATCAGCGACCAGGAAATGGAGCAACATCCAATCGCTCCAACCTGCTATCATTATATCTCTCACATTTATCGGCAATTTGCAGAAGCAAATCTAGCCATTGCTTTTGCGAGCTTGCTTCCGTGCCCATGGTTGTACCATGATATAGGCAAGGAACTCAATCTTAAACCATCACCAAATCCTCTCTACCAACAATGGATTGAAACTTATATTACGGATGAGTTGGAGCAGCAGATCAGAGAGGAGGGAGCGCTGGTCAATCAACTCTATCGAGAAAGTGACGAGACAGACAGGAAAAAAATGCTAGATGCCTTCCACATCAGTGTTCATATGGAAGCTAAGTTTTGGGAAATGGCCTACCAACACCAGACATGGAAGAGCGATTTACAGTCTTTAGACACAGGAGAAGAATAGAAACATGAGAAAGCACCAATTACAAGTTCACAAATTAACCATTTTATCCATGATGATTGCCCTTGATGTAGTTCTTACGCCTATCTTTCGGATTGAGGGAATGGCACCGATGTCCAGTGTAGTCAATATTCTAGCAGGAATCATGATGGGGCCTGTTTATGCTTTGGTGATGGCTACAGTGACAGCCTTTATCCGTATGACGACTCAAGGGATTCCGCCTTTAGCTCTCACAGGAGCGACTTTTGGAGCCCTTCTTGCAGGTCTCTTCTATAAGTATGGTCGAAAATTTCACTATTCTGCCCTAGGAGAAATCTTGGGAACAGGTATTATTGGTTCTATTGTTTCCTATCCTGTTATGGTACTCTTTACAGGATCGGCCGCTAAGCTTAGCTGGTTTATCTACACTCCTCGATTTTTCGGAGCAACCTTGATTGGTACAGCGATTTCCTTTATTGCCTTTCGATTTTTAATCAAGCAGGAATTCTTTAAAAAAGTGCAAGGATATTTCTTTGCTGAAAGGATAGACTGATGCAAGCATTGACAAATCCTTTTCCTATAGGCTATAGTTCCCTAATTCACTGTATTACCAATGAGATTTCTTGTGAGATGCTAGCAAATGGGATTTTGGCTCTGGGATGTAAACCAGTTATGGCAGATGATCCCCGTGAGGTTCTTGATTTTACTAAGCAAAGCCAGGCACTCTTCATCAATTTGGGGCACTTCTCAGCTGAGAAGGAAAAAGCAATCCGTATAGCAGCTTCTTATGCAGCTCAAGTTTCTCTTCCAATGGTAGTAGATGCGGTTGGCGTAACAGCTTCAGTCATTCGGAAGACTTTAGTTAGAGACCTTTTAGACTATAGACCTACGGTCCTTAAAGGAAACATGTCAGAAATCCGAAGTCTTGTTGGCTTAAAACACCACGGGGTTGGGGTCGATGCGAGTGCTAAAGATCAAGAAACTGAGGATTTACTTCAAGTTTTGAAAGACTGGTGTCAGACCTATCCAGGTATGTCATTCTTAGTCACAGGCCCCAAGGACCTCATCGTTTCGAAGAATCAGGTCGCTGTACTGGGAAATGGCTGTGCAGAATTAGACTGGATAACAGGGACAGGAGACTTGGTTGGAGCCTTGACAGCTGTTTTTCTCAGCCAAGGAAAGACTGCCTTTGAAGCTTCTTGCCTAGCGGTTTCTTATCTTAATATTTCTGCTGAGAGAATAGTTGTTCAAGGAATGGGATTGGAAGAATTTCGTTACCAAGTACTCAATCAGCTTTCGCTCCTCAAAAGAGATGAAAATTGGCTAGATGCCATCAAAGGAGACATTTATGAATAGAGAAGCACTTAGACTGTATCTGGTAACCAACCGCTACCAAGATTCCTTGGAAAGTTTTCTTGAAAAGATTGAGAGGGCTTGCCGTTCAGGGGTTACCATAGTCCAATTACGAGAAAAAAATCTCACAACCAATCAATATTATCAACTGGCAAAAGAAGTCAAGGAAATAACAGATGCCTATCAGGTACCCCTGATAATCGATGATCGTTTGGATGTTTGTCTTGCGGTTGATGCTGCTGGTCTGCATATCGGAGACGATGAACTACCAGTTTCGGTTGCCCGACAAGTCTTGGGCCCTGACAAAATCCTCGGTGTTACAGCTAAAACTGTAAAAAGAGCTCTCGAGGCAGAAGAAGGAGGGGCGAATTACTTGGGGACAGGAGCCATTTTCCCGACTACGACCAAGGAAAATGCGCCTATCACCCTGATTTCAACCTTGAAGACAATTTGCCAAAGGGTCGCTATTCCAGTAGTTGCTATCGGAGGCTTGACATCAGAGAATATTGACCAACTTATCGGCACTGGCATAGCTGGTGTAGCTGTAGTGCGTGATTTGATGCAGGCAGAAGATATAGAGGCAAAAACTCAAGCCTTTTTGACAAAGTTGGATGACATTATTTTCTAATTAATACTCAATGAAAATCAAAGAGCAAACTAGGAAGCTAGTCGCAGGTTGCTCAAAGCACTGCTTTGAGGTTGCAGATAAAGCTGACATAGTTTGAAGAGATTTTCTAAGAATATAAAAACTCTCTAATTCCCTTAAAGTGGGAACTAGAGAGTTTTTTTTAATCTTTAAAGCTTGTATGGTTGACTGGGCCAGAACCATGACCGAGTTGAGGGGCGTCTTGGATGGCTTTCGTGATAAAGGCCTTGGCTTTATTGACTGCTTGATAGATGGTTTTCCCCTTGGCTAGTTCAGCAGTAATCACTGCAGCAAAGGTACATCCAGTACCATGTGTATGACAGGTTTGAATTCGTGGACTTTCCCAGATAAATTGGTCATCCTTGGTAAAGAGGAAATCCTTAGCACCGCCTTCGAGATGCCCACCTTTGATGACCACAGACTGAGGACCAAATTCTTTTAAAATCAGGCGACCAGCACGCTGCATGTCTTCAGGATCATGGATTGAAAAACCAACAATCTCTTCTGCCTCAGGAAGATTCGGAGTGATAATGGTTGCAAGGGGAAGCAGATTTGTTTTTAGGTAGTCTCTGGCACTGGAATCAATCAGAGTGTCTCCACTAGTAGCGACCATAACAGGATCAAGGACGTAGGGACAATCCAGCTTTTTAAGATAGGGCTGGATGATTTCCATGATTTCAGTAGTTGCCAACATTCCAGTTTTTACAGCCTGAGGTGGAATATCCGAAAAGACACTGTCCAATTGGGCTTTCAACATTTGAGGAGAAACGTGCTCGATTAATTGAACGCCTCTGGTATTTTGAGCGACAAGGCTGGTCACAACGGCCATTCCATAGACATCTCTAGCTTGGAACGACTTTAAATCAGCCATAATGCCAGCACCACCACTAGGGTCAGTCCCTGCAATGGTCAAAGCAACGGGTAAATAAGTCATCTAAAACCTCCCAACCAACTGAAGTTTGTATTCTTAAGAACAAGCTAGTTTGTTTCAGGAAGGCAATAGAAGACTGCTAGTCCCCATTATCATTTCCACTTCCATCAGCTAGCATTACCTAGATTGAGTCAAAGGGTCTAACAGTCGTTAATCTCAGCTTTACGCACCCCTAGTGGTTGTTTTCTTTTTTCTTTAGTATAGCATATTTTTATTGTTTATATAGTAATATTTGACTGGAAATCCTTTATCAAATGATTAAAATTCTATTTTTTAAAGAAAAGATTAATTTCATAGTTGACAAATGTAGATTTTTGAAGTATACTAATAACTGTAATCGACAAATGTAGATTTAGGAGGTGTGATTATGCAGATTTCAGATGCAGAATGGCAGGTCATGAAGATTATTTGGATGCAAGGAGAGCAGACCAGTACGGATTTGATCAGGGTTCTGGCGGAGCGGTTCGATTGGTCCAAGTCGACCATTCAAACTCTTTTGGCTCGTCTGGTTGAGAAAGAGTGTCTGACTCGGAAAAAAGAAGGCAAGTCCTTTGTCTATTCAGCCCTTTTAACTTTGGACCAAAGTCGGGATTTACTTGTCCAAGATATCAAGGACAAGGTTTGTTCTCGTAGGATTAAGAACTTGTTGGCTGATTTGATTGCTGAATGTGATTTTACTCAGGCTGACTTGGAAGACTTGGAAGCTGTGATTTCTGAGAAGAAATCAAGCGCTGTAACAGAAGTAAGATGTAATTGTATGTAAAGGAGACGTCATGTTAAATATTATTGTAACCATTGTTTGTATTGCCCTTATCGCGTTTATCTTGTTTTGGTTTTTCAAAAAGCCTGAAAAATCTGGACAAAAGGCCCAGCAAAAAAAGGGCTACCAAGAGATTCGAGTGGAAGTCATGGGGGGCTATACGCCTGAGTTGATTATCCTCAAGAAATCAGTGCCAGCCCGCATTGTCTTTGACCGCAAGGATCCTTCACCATGTTTGGACCAAATTGTTTTTCCAGATTTTGGTGTACATGCGGACCTGCCAATGGGTGAAGAGTATGTAGTGGAAATCACGCCTGAGCAGGCTGGAGAGTATGGTTTCTCTTGTGGCATGAATATGATGCACGGCAAGATGATTGTAGAGTAGGAGGAGACTATGACTGAAATTGTAAAAGCAAGTCTTGAAAATGGTGTTCAAAAAATCCGTATCACGGCAGACAAAGGCTACCATCCAGCCCATATCCAGCTTCAAAAAGGAATTCCAGCTGAGATTACCTTTCATCGTGCAACTCCTTCAAACTGTTATAAGGAAATTCTGTTTGAAGAAGAAGGCATCTTAGAACCAATCGGAGTAGATGAGGAGAAAGTCATTCGTTTTACACCTCAAGAATTGGGTCAACATGAATTTTCTTGTGGCATGAAGATGCAAAAGGGGAGTTATACCGTAGTTGAGAAGACCCGAAAATCTCTATCACTTTTACAGCGTTTTTGGATTACTAGTATCTTTACTGTGCCTCTTGTGATTCTCATGATTGGGATGTCGATAGGAGGAATTAGTCACCAAGTCATGCGTTGGGGCACCTTTTTAGCCACAACACCGATTATGCTAGTAGCAGGTGGTCCTTATATCCAAAGTGCTTGGGCTAGTTTTAAAAAGCACAATGCCAACATGGATACCTTGGTTGCTCTGGGAACCCTAGTGGCCTATTTCTATAGCTTAGTTGCCCTCTTCGCTGGCCTCCCCGTTTACTTTGAAAGTGCTGCATTTATCTTCTTCTTCGTTCTTATGGGAGCCGTTTTTGAGGAGAAAATGCGGAAAAATACTTCCCAAGCTGTGGAGAAATTACTTGACTTGCAGGCTAAAACTGCAGAAGTCTTGCGTGAGGATAACTATGTTCAAGTCCCTTTGGAGCAAGTCAAGGTAGGTGACCTGATTCGAGTGCGTCCCGGTGAAAAGATTGCGGTTGATGGTGTCGTAGTAGAAGGTATCTCTAGTATTGATGAGTCTATGGTGACAGGTGAGAGTCTGCCTGTGGAAAAGACAGTTGGAGATACCGTCATTGGTTCAACCATCAATAATAGTGGAACACTTGTTTTTAGAGCAGAAAAAGTTGGTTCAGAGACTGTTTTGGCTCAGATTGTCGATTTTGTGAAGAAAGCTCAGACAAGTCGTGCGCCGATTCAGGACTTGACGGATAAAATTTCAGGCATTTTTGTCCCAGCAGTTGTCATTTTAGGGATTGTGACCTTTTGGGTTTGGTTCGTCTTGCTCAGGGATAGTGTAGTCGTGCTTGGAGCGAGTTTTGTCTCTTCTCTTCTCTATGGGGTGGCTGTTTTGATTATTGCCTGCCCTTGTGCCTTGGGACTTGCAACACCGACAGCCCTTATGGTGGGGACAGGACGCAGTGCCAAGATGGGGGTTCTCCTCAAAAATGGAACGGTTCTACAGGAAATCCAGAAAGTTCAAACTATCGTCTTTGATAAGACCGGAACTTTGACTGAAGGGAAACCTGTGGTCACAGATATCATCGGCGACGAAGTAGAAGTGCTTGGATTGGCAGCTTCCTTGGAAGAAGCTTCTCAACACCCACTGGCTGAAGCCGTTGTGAAACGAGCGAGTGAAGCTGGACTTGAGCTTCAAACTGTTGAAAATTTCCAAGCCTTGCACGGAAAAGGTGTCTCAGGGCAAATCAATGGAAAACAAGTTCTGCTTGGAAATGCTAAAATGCTGGATGGCATGAACATTTCTAGCACTTATCAAGAAAAACTAGAAGAACTGGAAAAAGAAGCGAAGACAGTTGTTTTCTTGGCTGTGAACAATGAAATCAAAGGCTTGCTTGCTCTGCAAGATATTCCTAAGGAAAATGCTAAGCTTGCCATCAGTCAGTTGAAAAAACGAGGTCTTAAAACAGTCATGCTGACAGGAGACAATGCAGGTGTGGCGCGTGCTATTGCCGATCAGATCGGAATCGAAGAGGTCATTGCAGGTGTCTTACCAGAAGAAAAAGCCCATGAAATCCATAAACTACAAGCGACTGGAAAAGTAGCCTTTGTTGGGGACGGTATCAATGACGCTCCTGCCCTCAGTGTAGCAGATGTGGGGATTGCTATGGGAGCTGGAACGGATATCGCTATCGAGTCAGCAGATTTGGTGTTGACAACCAATAACCTCCTAGGCGTGGTTCGTGCCTTTGACATGAGTAAGAAAACCTTTAATCGAATTCTGCTCAATCTTTTCTGGGCCTTTATCTACAATGTCGCCGGAATTCCGATTGCAGCAGGAGTCTTTTCTGGTGTTGGACTGGCCCTCAATCCAGAACTAGCTGGTCTAGCCATGGCCTTTAGTTCTGTATCTGTTCTGACTAGTTCACTCTTACTAAACTTTAGTAAAATAGATTAAAAGCGGGCTTGCTCGCTTTTTATACTCTTCAAAAATCTCTTCAAACCACGTCAGCTTTATCTGCAACCTCAAAGCTGTGTTTTGAGCAACCTGCGGCTAGCTTTCTAGTTAGTTCTTTGATTTTCATTGAGTATTATAAAACAGAAACTAAAAACGTTTTCAAACTGTACTGTAATAGAGAATAAAAACTTCTGAGCAGATTCTTAGTAAAGTCAAAATAAATGTGATAAATTAGTATTGTAAAAATTTACTGAAACGTTTTCAAAAACTATATGAAACCTTTTTTAGTAGATTTAAAAATATTTGAAGGAGAGTTATCATTATGACTCAAGGGAAAATTACTGCATCTGCAGCAATGCTTAACGTATTGAAAACATGGGGCGTAGACACAATCTACGGTATCCCATCAGGAACACTCAGCTCATTGATGGACGCTTTGGCTGAAGACAAAGATATCCGCTTCTTGCAAGTTCGCCACGAAGAAACAGGTGCTCTTGCAGCGGTTATGCAAGCTAAATTCGGCGGCTCAATCGGGGTTGCAGTTGGTTCAGGTGGTCCAGGTGCGACTCACTTGATTAACGGTGTTTACGATGCAGCTATGGATAACACTCCATTCCTAGCAATCCTTGGATCACGTCCAGTTAATGAATTGAACATGGATGCTTTCCAAGAATTGAACCAAAACCCAATGTACAACGGTATCGCTGTATATAACAAACGTGTAGCTTACGCTGAGCAATTGCCAAAAGTTATTGACGAAGCTTGCCGTGCTGCAGTTTCTAAAAAAGGTCCAGCTGTTGTTGAAATCCCAGTAAACTTCGGTTTCCAAGAAATCGACGAAAACTCTTACTATGGATCTGGTTCATACGAACGTTCATTCATCGCTCCTGCTTTGAACGAAGTTGAAATCGACAAAGCTGTTGAAATCTTGAACAATGCTGAACGTCCAGTTATCTATGCTGGTTACGGTGGTGTTAAAGCTGGTGAAGTGATCACTGAATTGTCACGTAAAATCAAAGCACCAATCATCACAACTGGTAAAAACTTTGAAGCTTTCGAATGGAACTATGAAGGTTTGACAGGTTCTGCTTACCGTGTTGGTTGGAAACCAGCCAACGAAGTGGTCTTTGAAGCAGACACAGTTCTTTTCCTTGGTTCAAACTTCCCATTTGCTGAAGTTTACGAAGCATTCAAGAATACTGAAAAATTCATCCAAGTGGATATCGACCCTTACAAACTTGGTAAACGTCATGCCCTTGACGCTTCAATCCTTGGTGACGCAGGTCAAGCAGCTAAAGCAATCCTTGACAAAGTGAATCCAGTTGAATCTACTCCATGGTGGCGTGCAAACGTTAAGAACAACCAAAACTGGCGTGATTACATGAACAAAATCGAAGGTAAAACTGAGGGTGAATTGCAATTGTATCAAGTTTACAATGCAATCAACAAACATGCTGATCAAGACGCTATCTACTCAATCGACGTAGGTGACACTACTCAAACATCTACTCGTCACCTTCACATGACACCTAAGAACATGTGGCGTACATCTCCACTCTTTGCGACAATGGGTATTGCCCTTCCTGGTGGTATCGCTGCTAAGAAAGACAATCCAGATCGCCAAGTATGGAACATCATGGGTGACGGTGCATTCAACATGTGCTACCCAGACGTTATCACAAACGTTCAATACGACCTTCCAGTTATCAACGTTGTCTTCTCAAATGGTAAATATGCCTTCATCAAGGACAAATACGAAGACACAAACAAACACTTGTTTGGTTGTGACTTCCCTAATGCTGACTATGCGAAAATCGCTGAAGCTCAAGGAGCTGTTGGATTTACAGTTGACCGTATCGAAGACATCGATGCAGTTGTTGCAGAAGCTGTTAAATTGAACAAAGAAGGTAAAACTGTTGTTATCGATGCTCGCATCACTCAACACCGTCCACTTCCAGTAGAAGTACTTGAATTGGATCCAAAACTTCACTCAGAAGAAGCAATCAAAGCCTTCAAGGAAAAATACGAAGCAGAAGAACTCGTACCATTCCGCCTCTTCTTGGAAGAAGAAGGGTTGCAATCACGCGCAATTAAATAATTTCTCTCGTCGAAAATCAAATGTAAACTGCGTTATCTTCACCTTGCCGTACTCCAGTACTGCCTGCGGTTTGATGCCTTGTTTATTCTTTGATTTTCATAGAGAGAAACTTGAAAAGATCGGAGCAATCCGGTATTTTTATGGAGGATAGTAAATGAATTTAAATCAATTAGATATTATCGTTTCAGATGTTCCTCAAGTCTGTGCTGACTTGGAGCATATTTTGGATAAAAAGTCCGATTATGTTGACAACAGTTTTGCTCAGTTTACGATTGGTAGTCACTGTCTCATGTTGTCTCAAAATCATTTGATTCCTTTGGAAGATTTTCAGTCAGGAATCATTCTTCATATCGAGGTTGAGGATGTAGACCAGAATTACCAACGGTTGAAAGAACTTGGTATCCAGGTTTTAAACGGACCAACTGTAACCGATTGGGGAACAGAGTCCTTATTAGTTAAAGGGCCTGCTGGTCTAGTGATTGATTTTTATCGTATGAAGTAGGTAATTCTATTATCAAATTTTTTATCTAAACATTCTTGGAGTGAAACTTAAAAAGATCGGAGCAATTCGATCTTTTTTGTATTTATGCGACTTTCAGTCCGTCTCGCTCCGTTAGGTGCGAGACAAAAAACCACCCGTTTTCACGGGTGGTTATGATTTCTACACTTATTGTTTGGCTTCCTGTTTTAATTGTTGCACCTGTTCCTCGTACTGGACAAGCTCCCTGTCTTTTATATTGATAGTCGCTTCTGCTTCAGCAATGCGGCTTCTCAGATCTTGAGTCTTGTTATGGTGATAGCTAATACCAATAGCACTACCAGCAATGATCCCGATTACTAGACAAGTAAAAATCACCAAAATCAAGGGAGCAGATAGTTGTGTAAAGACAAGACTGACAGTTACTGTTTGACGATTGAGTAGACCAAATGAGATCACAATGACTAATAAGCTCAAACCGCCAATTAGATAAGCCTTATCTTTCAGTGACAATTCATTAAATTTTTTTAGCATAAGTTCCTTTTCTCCTGACTATGTTGATAGAAAACTACACACCATTTAGGTATTAACAAAATTCATTTTACTAGAAAATTTCGATACTGTCAATAATTTCTAACGGCTTATTTACCATCAATCAATCGATTCATTGAAAAGGAGTATTCATTTTCTAATATTTGATTGAGTAAACAGAACGGAGCAATTCGGTCTTTTTTCTGTTCCCTCTTTCTTATAACAAGATTGTGATAGTTTATATCTTTATAACAAAAGTTTTAAAGACTTGATTGTTTTGAAAGAATATTTTAAAATAAGATTCAGTAAAAATGAAAGAGGTTTTGAAAATGTCTGAAAAACAAATGAAAATTTTAGGTTGGGTAGCGACCTTTATGTCTGTTATGATGTATGTGTCTTACTTCCCACAAATCATGAACAATCTGGCTGGTCAAAAAGGAAATTTCATCCAGCCCTTGGTTGCTGCCATCAACTGTAGTCTCTGGGTTTACTACGGTCTTTTCAAAAAAGAAAGAGATATCCCCCTTGCAGCAGCTAATGCACCAGGTATTATTTTTGGACTAGTGACGGTTATTACAGCTTTGATTTAAAAGGAACAGAGGAGACTAGTTTTCAGTCTTCTTTTTTGTTTCAGGGGAGGCTATTTACTTTTTCTAGAGGATAATTTTTTAAAAAACAATCTGATAAACTTAAATAGTAGAATAGTATCAGTATGTCACAGTATTTTATAAGAAAAGGTTTACAGAATAAGTTATAATATAAGTAAATGAACAAGCAAATAAGAAAGTGAGTAGAGTTATGACCGAAAAACTGACTTTTCCGGATGGTTTCTTGTGGGGCGGAGCGACAGCTGCCAACCAGTGTGAGGGTGCTTATAATTTAGAAGGTCGTGGATTGGCGAATGTGGATGTCGTCCCCATCGGTCCAGATCGTGAAGCCATTATCACAGGTCAGAAAAAGATGTTTTCGTTTGAGGAGGGCTATTTTTACCCAGCCAAGCAAGCTATTGATATGTACCATCATTACAAGGAAGATATTGCCCTTTTTGCGGAAATGGGCTTTAAGACTTATCGTCTATCCATTGCTTGGACTCGGATTTTTCCTAAGGGCGACGAAACAGTGCCAAATGAAGCTGGTCTAGCCTTTTATGAGGATTTATTTAAGGAATGTCATAAGTATGGGATTGAACCTCTGGTGACTATCACTCATTTCGACTGTCCTATGCACTTGATTACAGAGTACGGTGGTTGGCGCAATCGTCGGATGTTAGACTTCTATGAAAAACTTTGTCGCACACTCTTTACCCGCTATAAGGGTTTGGTCAAATATTGGCTTACCTTCAACGAAATCAACATGATTCTCCATGCCCCCTTTATGGGAGCTGGGCTCTGTTTTGAAGAAGGAGAAAATCAAGAACTGGTTAAATATCAGGCTGCACACTATGAGTTGGTAGCTTCAGCTCTTGCGACAAAGATTGCCCACGAAATTGACCCAGAAAATAAGGTGGGATGTATGTTGGCTGCAGGGCAATACTATCCTAACACAGCCCATCCAAGAGACTACTGGGCAGCCATGGAGGAAGACCGCAAGAGTTACTTCTTCATTGATGTTCAAGCGCGTGGGGAATACCCAAACTACGCCAAGAAGCAGTGGGAGCGTGAGCGAATCGAGATTCAAATGACTGCAGAAGATTTAGAGTTGTTGAAGGACAATACTGTTGACTTTGTTTCCTTCTCTTACTATGCAAGTCTAGTAGCCTCAGGTGATCCAGAAGTTAAAGAATTAACTGCTGGAAATATCTTTGCCTCTCTCAAAAATCCTTATCTTGAATCCTCAGAATGGGGATGGCAGATTGACCCACTTGGTCTTCGTATCACCCTCAATGCTATCTGGGATCGTTACCAAAAGCCAATGTTCATCGTGGAAAACGGTCTAGGTGCTATGGATACACCGGATGAGAATGGTCATGTAGCAGATGACTATCGGATTGCTTACTTAGAGGCTCATATCAAGGCCATGCGAGATGCCATTTACCAAGATGGCGTTGACTTGCTTGGTTATACGACTTGGGGCTGTATCGATCTGGTTTCAGCTGGAACAGGCGAAATGAACAAGCGCTATGGCTTTATCTATGTAGATCGAGATAATGCTGGTCATGGAAGCCTCAAACGTAGCAAGAAGAAGTCCTTTTACTGGTACAAGGATGTCATTGCCAGAAATGGTGCAAGTATTGAGTAAAGCACATTTGTTCACTATTTTTATAAAATCTTCTCCCTACTTTATAATATGTGAAAAAGAGTTCAATTAGATGGAGCTTTTTGCTATAATGAGGGGAGAAAAATCAGACAGGAGAATATGATGTCAGAACCATTATTTTTACAATCAGTTATGCAAGAAAAAATTTGGGGTGGTACCAAGCTACGTGATGAGTTTGGATACGACATCCCAAGTGAAAAAATCGGAGAATATTGGGCCATCTCAGCCCATCCAAATGGAGTCTCTAAAGTTGCCAATGGTCGCTTTGAAGGAACAGACCTAGCAACTTTGTATGCAGAGCACCGTGAATTGTTTGGCAATCGTCCAGAACCTGTATTTCCGCTTTTGACCAAAATCCTCGATGCCAACGACTGGCTCAGTGTTCAAGTTCATCCAGACGATGCATATGGGTTAGAACATGAAGGTGAGCTAGGGAAAACAGAGTGCTGGTACATCATCGCTGCGGATGAAGGTTCAGAGATTATCTACGGTCACAATGCCAAGTCAAAAGAAGAACTCCGTCAGCAAATAGAGGATAAGAACTGGGATGCCTTGCTTACCAAAGTGCCTGTTAAAGCTGGAGATTTCTTCTATGTGCCAAGTGGCACCATGCACGCCATCGGAGCAGGTATCTTGATTCTTGAAACCCAGCAGTCTAGTGACACCACCTATCGTGTCTATGACTTTGACCGTAAGGATGATAATGGTAACTTGCGTGAACTTCACCTTGAAAAATCCATTGATGTCTTGAACATTGGTGAGCCTGCAAATAGCCGTCCTGTAACTGTTAAAGCAGATGATTTGCGTTCCACTCTCCTTGTATCCAATGATTTCTTTGTAGTTTACAAGTGGGAAATTACTGGAAAAGTTGACTTCGAAAAGACAGCTGACTACAGCTTGTTTAGTGTCTTAGCTGGTCAAGGTCAACTGACTGTTGACGGAAAAAACTATCCAATCCAAAAAGGTAGCCACTTTATCCTACCAAGTGATGTTGAAGCTTGGACCTTGGAAGGACAAGATTTGGAATTGATTGTTAGCCATCCATAAAAAAGAAAGGGCCTGAGTTCATTACTCAAGTCCTTTTTGATTACATAAATTGGGCGATAAAGACCACGATGATGATGATTGGAATGATGAAACGAAGAAGGAAGAGCCAGACTTGGAACAGTCCCTGTTTCCATGCTCTTTCATCGAGATGGAGTTCCTCCATTGCAAGAGCCTTTTTAAAGATATAGCCTGTAAAAAGTGAAAGGCAGAGAGCTCCAAATGGCATAAGGAGATTGGAAACCAAGAAGTCCATAGCGTCAAAGAAGGTTTTACCAAAAATGTGAACATCTGCCATGACACCGTAAGATAGGGCTGAAGGAATTCCAAAGACAAAGGTCAAAATTCCTAAAATGGCACTCCACATGGCACGCTTGCTGTTGTCCTGATTGGTGATGTTGCCCACATTGATTTCTAGCATGACGACTGAAGAAGTGACTGTCGCAAAGAGGAAGAGCAGGAGGAAGAGGATGTAGAAAATGGTTCCAAAAGGCATCTTGTCAAAGAGTTGAGGCAAGACGATAAAGAGCAGGCTTGGTCCACCTTCAGATTGGATGTTGAAGGCTGACATAGCAGGGAAAATGGCTAGACCTGCCATGATGGACACCGAGATGTTCATTGCTACGATAGAAATTCCTGACTGGACTAGATTGGTTTTCTTATCCAAATAAGAAGCATAGGTCAGCATGGCTGTAACCCCTAGTGAGAGGGCAAAGAAAGATTGTCCCAGAGCATATAGGAGACCAGCACTGGTCAGTTTTGAAAAGTCTGGTTTGAGGAAGTAAAGAACGCCTTCCATGGAATTTGGCAAACTGAGGGAGCGTCCAATGATGACGACAAAGATGATAAAGAGCAGGGGCATCATGACCTTAGATGCTCTTTCAATCCCTTTTTGAACACCACGTGATACAATAAAGATATTCAGTAAGATAAAGGCAGCTTGAGCCCCTAGGGCAATGGCTGGATTTGAAATGATTGAAGTAAATAACTGAGCATAATCACCCGTTCCACCAAGTTGGAACAATTTTCCAAACTCAATGCCTAGATAGACTAAAATCCATCCTCCAATAACACTGTAGAAAGATAAGAGGATAAAAAGGGCAAAAGCACCAATCCAACCGATAAAGTTGTACTTACTATTCTTGCCTAGTTTTCCAAAGGTTTTGATAGCTGAAACACCAGCGCTTCGGCCGAGGGCAAATTCAGCTAGCAAAAGAGGGAAACCGATTAAAATAGTGGAGATGAGAAAGACCAGTAAAAAGCCTCCTCCACCATTAGCAGCAGTCATGTAAGGGAATTTCCAAACGGCACCAAGTCCGATGGCTGAACCAGCAGATGCTAGGATAAAGCCCAGTTTAGAACCCCATTGCGATTTTTCAGACATAGTTAAACTCCTAAAATTAGTGTTACAAAAGAAAAAGCTACTGCCCTTGGCAAATAGCCTCATCAGTACTCAAGATGAGCGTTTCTTTTGATTGATAGACTTGACTATCCTATCATGTTTTCTAAGGCCTGTCAAGAAAACCATTTTCAAGCTTTTAGACCTTTCTTTAACAGTTTAAAAAATCTCATAAAAACACTTGACTCTGACCTAAGGGGAGGGGTTATACTATTAGTGGAAGGAGGAAATCATGTACCATATAAAAGAAGCTGCCCAGCTTTCAGGTGTCTCTGTCAAGACCCTGCACCACTACGACAAGATAGGCCTTCTGGTCCCTTTAAAGTCAGAAAACGGATATCGAACTTACAGTCAAGAGGATTTGGAACGCCTTCAGGTCATTCTTTACTACAAATATCTAGGTTTTTCTTTGGAAAAAATAGCAGAGCTGTTAAAGGAAGATAGATCAGATTTGTTGCCTCACTTGACCAGACAGTTGGACTATTTGACCAGAGAAAGGCAACATCTGGATACCTTGATTTCAACCTTGCAAAAAACCATTCAAGAACAAAAAGGAGAAAGAGAAATGAGCATTGAGGAAAAATTCGCTGGATTTAACTACCAAGACCATCAAAAATACCACCAAGAGGCGGTAGAGAAATATGGACAAGAAGTCATGGACCAAGCGCTGGAGCGCCAGAAAGGTCACGAAAACGAGGCTACAGCTGCCTTCAACCAAGTTTTTCAAGCTTTGGCACAAAATCTTCAAGCTGGTCTACCTGTAACAGCAACAGAAAACCAAGAAGAAGCTGCCAAACTCTTGCAAGCCATCCGTACTTATGGATTTGACTGCTCTATTGAGGTATTCGGTCACATCGGTAAAGGCTACGTCTACAACCCAGAATTTAAGGAAAACATTGACAAATTTGGACCTGGAACAGCCCAGTACACATCAGATGTGATTGCCCACTATGTCCAAACTCAGACAAAATAAAATCGGAGGAGTATTCTTCCGATTTTTCTACTATAGAGTTTTTAATCATAATGCAGGCTTCCCGCCACCCAGCCGGTGCAGAGGGCAGAAGTGATGTTAAAGCCACCTGTGTGGGCGTTGATATCCAGTACCTCACCAGCAAAGTGGAGTCCAGAAACTAGCTTACTTTCCAGAGTTTTGGGATTGATTTCCTTGAGACTGACACCCCCTTTGGTAACAAAGGACTTGGCCAGGGACATTTTGCCAGTCACAGGGATTTTGAGGGCCTTGATAGACTGGAGAAGTTGTTCTCGTTCCTTTTCAGTCAGTTGTTTGACTTTTTCAGGATAGCCTTGCACAAAAAATTCTGCTAAGCGTTCTGGAAGCAAAGTTTTTAAAGCATTTTTCAAGGATTTTTCCCGATTTTCTTCTAGAAAAGCAGCTAAGTCCTTCTCAGAAAGTTGAGGCAAAACATCTAGCGAGAGAACCTCCCCACCCTTGACAAAGCTAGACATACGCAGAGCAGCAGGACCCGACAAACCAAAGTGGGTAAAGAGCAGATCGTGAGTAATGACATGCTTACCATAGCTTAGGGTTACATCGTCCAGAGAAATTCCTTGAAGCGCCTTGTGTGGAAAATCTGTCAACAAAGGACTTTCAGCGGCTTCAAGCTCAGTAATGGTGTGTTTAAAATGACGGGCAATCTCATGTCCAAAACCAGTTGAGCCAGTGGAAGGGTAGGATTTTCCGCCAGTTGTGACAATAAGTTTATCGCAAGTGAAGCTTTGGTCTATGGATTTAAGGACAAACTGGTTGTCGATTTTTTTAACCGAAACAATTTCGGTTTGAGTAGCAACTTGGCCGCCTAGCTCAGTGATTTTCTTTTCTAAAGCTTCGATAATGGTTCGAGATTTGTCGCTGGCCGGAAAGACGCGGCCGTGGTCTTCGACCTTAAGTTTAACACCATTTTCTGTAAAAAAGTTAATGATATCATGGTTATCAAATTGGGAGAAGACACTATAGAGAAAGCGCCCATTTCCAGGAATTCCAGCTAGTAGGTCGTCCAAGCTACCATTGTTGGTCACATTGCAACGTCCCCCACCAGTCCCAGCTAATTTTTTTCCAAGTTTCCGATTTTTTTCGATGAGGAGGGTTTTCTGTCCATAAAAGCTACTGGAAATCGTAGCCATCATGCCAGCAGGACCTCCACCGATGACGATAGTATCAAAATGTTTCATAGCTCTATTGTACCACAAAAAACAAGAGATGATGGTCACCTCTTGTCAAGAATGCAATTAATCAATTTCATATCCCATCAGCAAACCGCCATCTTCCGCATAAAAACTGCAGAGACCAGATGTTGGGAGAATTTTAATATCCGCCTGTGGGAAATTTTCACGGATTCGGTCTGAAAGCTGTTGGCAACATTTCTCGTTATTGCGTTGGGCCATGACAATACGGCCACCAGCATATCCAGCTTTTATTAACTCCTCATAGGCTGCCTGAATCGATTTCTTTGCTCCTCTTGCTTTTTGTAGCAATTCGAGGGTTCCGGTTTCACTAGCTTCTCCGACCATACGGATGTTGAGAAGCCCAACGACCGTACCGATAAGTTTGCTCAAACGGCCGTTTTTTACCAAGTTATCGACTTTGGCTAGAACAAAGAGCAACTTGGTTTTTTCTTGATAGGCAGTGATAGCTTCAACCACTTCTTCAAAAGATAAGCCTTGGTCAATCAAGTCATTTAACTTTTCTACGAGTAAGTCAACTTCCCCGCCAGCAGACAAACTATCAATCACATGAATCTTAGTGTCAGGATGATCTTCCAGATAAATATTCTTGGCCAGTTGAGCACTATTGTGACTGCCAGAAAGAGTACCTGTGATAGTTACTAGGAAAATGTTTTTGGCTCCTTCAAATGCTCGCAAATAGTCATCTGGACTTGGACAAGCTGATTTTGAAGCTTCTGCAGTGGCATACATGGTTTCCATCATTTGGTCAATGTCAAGATTGGCATCATCAACAAAGACTTGATCAGCTACTTGAATGGTTAAGGGCACACTTACAAAGGTCGTGTCAATAGCTGGTGTTGCCAGCTGACGATAATCACAACCAGAGTCAGCAATAATCTTCCAAGTCATAGAAATTCTCCATCTTTGTCAGTTATACATTGACAAAGGTTCTGTCTTTTTTTACAATTATATCATGAAAGCCCTTGAAACAAAAGCCTCATCCGTCTGTTGTGACAAGTAGAAAGAAAATGTTATGTCTGAACGTAGAATCTCTGAAAAGTCTCTTGAAAATCTCAGAAAATCAAACCAAGAATCCAATTTATTAACTAGAGAAGCCATCGAAACAGCCCTCTTGCAACTCTTGGAAAAAAAGGACCTGACCAAGATTAGTATTTCTGAATTGGTCAAACGTGCAGGCGTTTCGCGTGCGGCCTTTTATCGTAATTATGATTCCAAAGAAGAGATTTTAGAGAGCGTCTTTAAGCGAACTGTCCACAATATTATGGAACAGTTGCATCATTATGATTTAAAGACAGACCTTTATCTGATCTGGGTTCACCTTTTCCGAGAAGCAAGAAAGGAAGCCAGAGTGATTCAATTGGCCTTAGATTACCATCTGGAAAAAATCTTTGTCCAAGCCATGCAGGAATTTTTAGAAAAATACCATGGAAAATCAAAAGGTGTCAGCTCTTATCTTCATTCCTTTTGGAGCTCGGCTATCGTCTCTGTCCTTCTAAAATGGATCAAGGATGGCATGAAGGTACCAGCTGAAAAGATTGCGGATTTAGGATTACCATTTTTTAAAAAATAGAGAAAAAGGAGAAAAGAGATGACTGAAAAAAGACTGGCCTGGGATGAGTATTTTGCAGCCCAAGCCCTACTAATTGCCAATCGTTCCACTTGTAAACGTGCCAAAGTGGGCGCAATTCTGGTTAAGGATAATAAGGTGATTTCCACTGGTTACAATGGTTCAGTGTCAGGAACCGAGCATTGTATTGATCACGAATGTCTGGTCATCGAAGGCCACTGTGTTCGCACCCTTCACGCTGAGGTCAATGCTATCCTTCAAGGTGCAGAACGTGGTGTTCCTAAAGGCTTTACAGCCTATGTGACCCATTTTCCTTGTCTGAACTGTACAAAACAATTGCTTCAGGTCGGTTGTAAGCGCGTGGTTTATATCAACCAGTACCGAATGGATGACTACGCCCAATACCTCTATCAAGAAAAGGGAACAGAATTGACTCATTTACCACTTGAGACAGTACAGGCCGCTCTTAAAGAGGCTGATCTAATGTAAAAATTATCAAAAATAAATGGTTTAGAAAGATTTTTAAACCGTTTTTTGGTATAATAAGAAGAATAAATTGAAAGAAGGAATTCCAAAAATGGGAAAAATTGAAGTTATTAATCATCCATTGATTCAACACAAATTGTCAATCTTGCGTCGTACAGATACTTCTACAAAAGCTTTCCGTGAGCTAGTAGATGAGATTGCAATGTTGATGGGGTATGAAGTACTTCGTGATCTTCCACTAGAAGATGTGGAAATCGAAACACCAATTACAAAAACAGTTCAAAAACAATTGGCTGGTAAGAAATTGGCCATCGTTCCAATCTTACGTGCAGGTATCGGGATGGTTGATGGTCTCTTGAGCTTGGTTCCAGCTGCTAAAGTTGGCCACATCGGTATGTACCGTGATGAAGAAACCCTTCAACCAGTTGAGTACTTGGTGAAATTGCCTGAGGACATTGACCAACGTCAAATTTTTGTAGTAGACCCAATGTTGGCAACAGGTGGTTCAGCAATCTTGGCTGTTGATTCCCTTAAAAAACGTGGCGCATCAAATATCAAATTTGTCTGCCTCGTATCTGCACCAGAAGGTGTTAAAGCCCTTCAAGAAGCTCATCCAGATGTAGAAATCTTTACAGCAGCCTTGGATGAATGCTTGAACGAACACGGTTATATCGTTCCAGGTCTTGGGGATGCTGGAGACCGCTTGTTCGGTACGAAATAAAATCGAAAAGAAGAATGAATTGGAAAAGAATTTCCAGTCGTGAAAGGAGGTTGAATTTTTGTTTCTGTCTGATGAAAACAGAGCAAAAATTTGACCTTTTTTGACCAAGATATTATAATAGTCTTATCTTCAGTCATTTGACCAACAAAATTAAAACTCAAAAGGAGAATTGAATGATTCCTGTAGTTATTGAACAAACAAGCCGTGGAGAACGTTCCTACGATATTTACTCACGTCTTCTTAAAGACCGCATCATTATGCTGACAGGTCCAGTTGAAGACAATATGGCTAACTCTGTTATTGCCCAGTTGCTTTTCTTGGATGCCCAAGATAGTACAAAAGATATTTACCTTTATGTCAATACACCTGGTGGTTCTGTTTCAGCTGGTTTGGCAATCGTTGATACTATGAACTTTATCAAGGCAGATGTCCAAACTATCGTTATGGGGATGGCTGCATCTATGGGGACTGTCATCGCGTCAAGTGGAGCAAAAGGCAAACGTTTCATGCTTCCAAATGCAGAGTATATGATCCACCAACCAATGGGTGGTACAGGTGGTGGTACTCAACAAACCGATATGGCGATTGCTGCAGAACACTTGCTCAAAACTCGTAACATCTTGGAAAAAATCTTGGCTGACAATTCAGGTCAGTCAATCGAAAAAGTCCATGCAGATGCAGAACGCGATAATTGGATGAGCGCCCAAGAAACACTTGAATATGGCTTTATTGATGAAATCATGGCCAACAATTCATTGAATTAATGATGATAGAAGGCAAACTCGACTGGGTTTGCTTTTTTTGGTATAATAGGGAGAGATTTCTTAGAAAGAGGATTTACCATGTTTGAAAAAGTCAATCGATCTGGCTTGATTATCTATCTTTACTATAATCGTGATGCCAAAAAACTGCAGGATTATGGAGATATTACCTATCATTCCAAGAAACATCGTTACTTACAGCTTTATGTTCCAACTCAAGAAGTGGAGCAATTGGTCGGGCGCTTGAGCAAGGAAAAATTTATAAAAAAAGTCAGAGTTTGTCATATCCAAGAGCTGGAAACACCCTTTGTGGGCAATCTTTATCGAGAGGAAAACGTTATCATTGAAAAAGTTCAAGAAAAGTGTTGACAATTTTCTGATAATTCGGTATATTCTTAACATGCTATTTATTTAAGAAATAAGGAGACAAAAAAGATGAAGAAAAAATTTGCCCTATCGTTTGTGGCGCTTGCAAGTGTAGCACTTCTTGCAGCCTGTGGAGAAGTGAAGTCTGGAGCGTCAAACGCTGCTGGTAACTCAGTAGATGAAAAGACAATCAAAATCGGATTTAACTTCGAAGAAACTGGTGCCGTAGCAGCCTACGGAACATCTGAACAAAAAGGTGCCCAACTTGCCGTTGATGAAATCAATGCAGCAGGTGGTATCGATGGAAAACAAATCGAAGTAGTTGATAAAGATAACAAGTCTGAAACAGCTGAGGCGGCTTCAGTAACAACTAACCTTGTAACCCAATCTAAAGTATCAGCAATCGTAGGACCTGCGACATCTGGTGCGACTGCAGCTGCGGTGGCTAACGCTACAAAAGCAGGTGTTCCATTGATTTCGCCAAGTGCGACGCAAGATGGATTGACTAAAGGTCAAGATTACCTCTTTATCGGAACTTTCCAAGATAGCTTCCAAGGAAAAATTATCTCAAACTATGTTTCTGATAAATTGAAAGCTAAGAAAGTTGTTCTTTACACTGACAATGCCAGCGACTATGCTAAAGGTATTGCCAAAGCCTTCCGTGAAGCTTACAAAGGTGAAATCGTTGCAGATGAAACTTTCGTAGCAGGTGACACAGACTTCCAAGCAGCCCTTACAAAAATGAAAGGGAAAGACTTTGATGCTATCATCGTCCCAGGTTACTACACTGAAGCTGGTAAAATTGTAAACCAAGCGCGTGGTATGGGAATTGACAAACCAATCGTTGGTGGTGATGGATTCAACGGTGAAGAGTTTGTACAGCAAGCAACTGCTGAAAAAGCATCAAACATCTACTTTATCTCAGGCTTCTCAACTACTGTAGAAGTTTCAGCTAAAGCAAAAGCCTTCCTTGACGCATACCGTGCTAAGTATAATGAAGAGCCTTCAACATTTGCAGCCTTGGCTTATGATTCAGTTCACCTTGTAGCAAACGCAGCAAAAGGTGCTAAAAACTCTGGTGAAATCAAGGATAACCTTGCTAAAACAAAAGATTTTGAAGGTGTAACTGGTCAAACAAGCTTTGATGCAGACCACAACACAGTCAAAACTGCTTACATGATGACCATGAACAATGGTAAGGTTGAAGCAGCAGAAGTTGTAAAACCATAATAGAAAATGTTGAAATAGGGAATGAGCCTTTGACTCACTCCCTGTTTCGATGTTTAAGAACCTATCAAAAAGTGAGGGAAAACCCTCGAAATTATATAGAAAGAGTGAATCTTATGCTCCAACAACTTGTAAATGGTTTGATTCTAGGTAGTGTATATGCACTGTTAGCCCTAGGGTATACCATGGTTTACGGAATTATCAAGCTCATCAACTTCGCCCACGGTGATATTTATATGATGGGAGCCTTTATCGGTTATTTCTTGATTAATTCTTTCCAAATGAATTTCTTTGTAGCGCTTATTGTAGCGATGTTAGCGACAGCCATTCTTGGTGTCGTGATTGAGTTCCTTGCTTACCGACCTTTGCGTCACTCTACGCGTATTGCTGTTTTGATTACAGCTATTGGGGTTTCTTTCCTATTGGAGTATGGGATGGTCTATCTGGTTGGTGCTAATACTCGTGCCTTCCCTCAAGCGATTCAAACAGTTCGCTATGATTTGGGACCAATTAGCCTAACAAATGTGCAGTTAATGATCTTGGCTATTTCCTTGATTTTGATGATTTTGTTACAAGTCATTGTCCAAAAGACTAAGATGGGGAAAGCCATGCGTGCTGTATCTGTAGATAGCGATGCAGCGCAATTAATGGGGATCAATGTAAACCGTACTATCAGCTTTACCTTCGCTTTGGGTTCAGCTCTTGCTGGTGCAGCTGGTGTTCTGATTGCCCTCTATTATAACTCTCTTGAGCCTTTGATGGGGGTTACTCCAGGTCTTAAGTCTTTCGTTGCCGCAGTACTTGGTGGTATCGGAATTATTCCTGGTGCGGCTCTTGGTGGTTTTGTGATTGGTTTATTGGAAACTTTTGCGACAGCCTTTGGAATGTCAGACTTCCGTGATGCCATTGTTTATGGAATCCTGTTGTTGATCTTGATTGTCCGCCCAGCAGGTATTCTTGGTAAAAATGTGAAAGAGAAGGTGTAAACGATGAAAGAAAATTTAAAAGTTAATATTCTATGGTTACTCCTTTTGTTAGCTGGCTATGGCTTGATTAGTGTATTGGTTTCAGTTGGAGTACTAAACCTATTCTATGTACAGATTTTACAACAAATTGGAATTAATATTATTTTGGCTGTTGGCCTTAACTTAATCGTTGGTTTTTCAGGACAATTTTCACTTGGTCATGCTGGTTTCATGGCGATTGGTGCCTATGCCGCTGCTATTATTGGATCTAAATCACCAACCTACGGTGCCTTCTTTGGAGCTATGCTGATAGGGGCTTTGCTTTCAGGAGCAGTTGCATTACTTGTCGGAATTCCAACCTTGCGCTTGAAGGGGGACTATCTTGCGGTAGCGACTCTAGGTGTTTCTGAAATTATCCGTATCTTTATTATCAATGGCGGAAGCCTTACAAATGGTGCAGCAGGTATCTTGGGAATTCCTAACTTTACAACTTGGCAAATGGTTTACTTCTTTGTCGTGATTACAACCATTGCAACCTTGAACTTCTTGCGTAGTCCAATTGGTCGTTCAACCCTCTCCGTTCGTGAGGATGAAATCGCTGCAGAGTCAGTCGGTGTTAATACAACTAAAATTAAAATCATCGCCTTTGTCTTTGGTGCCATTACTGCAAGTATTGCAGGGTCACTTCAGGCAGGATTTATCGGTTCAGTTGTACCGAAAGATTACACTTTCATCAACTCAATCAACGTTTTGATCATTGTTGTATTTGGTGGACTTGGTTCCATTACAGGTGCGATTGTTTCAGCTATTGTCCTTGGAATTTTGAATATGCTTCTCCAAGATGTTGCTAGCGTGCGTATGATTATCTACGCTTTGGCCTTGGTATTGGTAATGATTTTCAGACCGGGTGGACTTCTTGGAACATGGGAATTGAGCCTATCACGTTTCTTTAAAAAATCTAAAAAGGAGGAACAAAACTAATGGCATTACTTGAAGTAAAACAGTTAACCAAACATTTTGGCGGTCTAACAGCTGTTGGAGATGTGACTCTTGAATTGAACGAAGGGGAACTGGTTGGACTAATCGGTCCAAATGGAGCTGGGAAAACCACTCTTTTCAACCTTTTGACCGGTGTTTATGAACCAAGCGAGGGAACAGTAACCCTAGATGGTCACCTTTTGAATGGAAAGTCACCTTATAAGATTGCTTCTTTGGGACTTGGACGTACTTTCCAAAATATTCGACTCTTTAAAGATTTAACAGTTTTGGACAATGTTTTGATTGCTTTTGGTAACCATCACAAACAACATGTTTTTGCTAGTTTTTTGCGCTTACCAGCTTTTTACAAGAGTGAAAAAGAATTAAAGGCTAAAGCCTTGGAATTGCTTAAAATCTTTGATTTAGATGGTGATGCAGAAACTCTTGCTAAAAATCTTGCCTACGGACAACAACGTCGTTTGGAAATTGTTCGTGCCCTCGCTACGGAACCTAAAATTCTCTTCTTAGATGAACCAGCAGCAGGTATGAACCCACAGGAAACAGCCGAATTGACTGAGTTAATTCGTCGTATCAAAGATGAATTTAAGATTACGATCATGCTGATTGAACACGATATGAATCTGGTCATGGAGGTTACAGAACGCATCTACGTACTTGAATATGGTCGTTTGATTGCTCAAGGAACTCCGGACGAAATTAAGACCAATAAACGCGTTATCGAAGCTTATCTAGGAGGTGAAGCCTAATGTCGATGTTAAAAGTTGATAATCTTTCTGTACATTACGGTATGATCCAAGCAGTCCGTGATGTAAGCTTTGAAGTGAATGAAGGAGAAGTAGTTTCCCTTATCGGTGCCAATGGTGCTGGTAAGACAACCATTCTCCGTACCTTGTCTGGTTTGGTTAGACCGAGTTCAGGAAAGATTGAATTTTTAGGTCAAGAAATCCAAAAAATGCCAGCTCAAAAAATCGTGGCAGGTGGTCTTTCACAAGTTCCAGAAGGACGCCACGTCTTCCCTGGATTGACAGTTATGGAAAATCTAGAAATGGGAGCTTTCTTGAAGAAAAATCGTGAAGAAAATCAAGCTAACTTGAAGAAAGTCTTCTCACGCTTCCCACGTCTTGAAGAACGCAAAAACCAAGATGCAGCCACTCTTTCAGGAGGGGAACAACAAATGCTTGCCATGGGACGCGCTCTTATGTCAACACCAAAACTTCTTCTCTTAGATGAACCATCAATGGGACTTGCCCCAATCTTTATCCAAGAGATTTTTGATATCATTCAAGATATCCAGAAACAAGGAACAACCGTCCTCTTGATTGAACAAAATGCCAATAAGGCACTCGCAATCTCTGACCGAGGATATGTACTGGAAACAGGAAAAATCGTTCTATCAGGAACAGGAAAAGAACTCGCTTCATCAGAAGAAGTCAGAAAAGCATATCTAGGTGGCTAAAAAGGTCCGGGGGACCTTTTTAGTCGGCGGATGAAGATTGCGAAGCAATCATCAGAATCCAGTGGATTGTTTTAGTCGGTAGATGAGGATTACGAAGTAATCACCATTAATAGTCCGGAGGACCTTTTTAGTCGGTGGATAGAGATTGCGAAGCAATTCTCATCTGCACTGGAAGGTTAGCTTCTAATCATTGAAACAAAACAGAATGAAGCTGTCTATCCTTCATTCACAGAGCTCGATTTTAGAGCTCTTTTTGCTAGCTTATTCATACTTTTCTGAATTTTGAAAAAGAAATGTAAGCGTTTGATAGATTTACAAAAAGATTGTATAATAGGGATGAGAATAGAAAAGGAGAAGTCTCATGGCAGTTAAAGATTTTATGACCCGCAAGGTAGTTTATATTAGTCCAGATACAACAGTATCTCATGCAGCAGATTTGATGAGAGAGCAAGGATTACATCGCTTGCCTGTTATCGAAAATGATCAATTGGTTGGTTTGGTGACTGAGGGAACGATTGCCCAAGCTAGTCCATCAAAAGCAACAAGTCTTTCTATCTATGAGATGAACTATCTTTTAAATAAGACAAAAGTAAAAGATGTCATGATTCGTGATGTTGTCACTGTTTCGGGCTATGCGAGTCTAGAGGATGCTACTTATTTAATGCTAAAAAACAAGATTGGTATTCTTCCCGTCGTTGATAACCATCAAGTATACGGAGTTATTACGGATCGTGACGTTTTCCAAGCCTTTCTTGAAATTGCTGGTTATGGTGAAGAAGGAATTCGTGTGCGCTTTGTTACGGAAAATGAAGTTGGTGTACTCGGAAAGATTGTTTCTTTGATTGTAGAAGAAAATTTGAATATCTCCCATACAGTAAATATCCCTCGTAAGGATGGTAAGGTCATTATCGAAGTTCAAATCGATGGATCAATTGATTTACCAGCCTTGAAAGAAAAATTTGAATCAGAGAATATTCAAGTAGAAGAAATCACTCGTACTTCAGCAAAAGTCTTGTAAGAAGGGAAGCCGAAAGGCTTCTTTTTTCATGAAAAGGGTAGTAGAGCAAAAGATGGAAAGAAATGATAGATTATGGTATAATAAAACGATATAAAAAAGGAGTATTTATGGACATTTCAGAAATTCGTCAAAAAATTGACGCAAATCGTGAAAAATTAGCTTCTTTCAGGGGGTCTCTTTGACCTCGAAGGTTTAGAGGAAGAGATTGCCATCTTGGAAAACAAGATGACAGAACCTGATTTTTGGAACGATAATATCGCGGCCCAAAAAACGTCGCAAGAATTAAATGAATTAAAAAACACCTACAATACCTTCCACAAAATGGAAGAGTTGCAGGATGAAGTTGAAATTTTATTAGACTTTTTAGTTGAAGATGAGTCGGTGTATGAAGAATTGGTAACGCAGTTATCCGAACTTGATAAGATGATGACCAGTTACGAGATGACCTTGCTCTTGTCAGAACCTTATGACCATAATAATGCGATTTTGGAAATCCATCCAGGATCCGGTGGTACTGAGGCTCAGGACTGGGGTGATATGTTGCTTCGTATGTACACTCGCTATGGAAATGCTAAAGGCTTTAAAGTGGAAGTATTGGATTACCAAGCAGGAGATGAAGCTGGTATCAAGTCAGTAACCTTATCATTTGAAGGACCTAATGCCTATGGTCTTCTCAAGTCAGAAATGGGGGTACACCGTTTGGTGCGAATTTCACCATTTGACTCTGCTAAACGTCGCCATACCTCTTTCACATCTGTAGAAGTAATGCCAGAATTGGATGATACCATTGAAGTGGAAATTCGGGAAGATGATATCAAGATGGATACCTTCCGTTCAGGTGGTGCTGGTGGACAAAACGTCAACAAGGTTTCAACAGGTGTGCGTTTGACACACATTCCTACGGGAACTGTCGTTCAGTCAACAGTCGATCGTACCCAGTATGGAAATAGAGATCGTGCCATGAAGATGTTGCAGGCTAAGCTCTATCAAATGGAGCAGGAGAAGAAAGCTGCGGAAGTCGATTCCCTCAAGGGTGAGAAAAAGGAAATCACATGGGGAAGTCAAATTCGTTCTTATGTTTTCACGCCATATACTATGGTAAAAGACCATCGAACTAGCTTTGAAGTTGCACAAGTAGATAAGGTTATGGATGGAGACCTAGATGGTTTTATTGATGCCTATCTCAAGTGGAGAATCAGCTAAGATAGAAAGGAACTCACATGTCAATTATTGAAATGAGAGATGTTGTCAAAAAATACGACAATGGAACGACTGCCCTACGTGGTGTCTCGGTAAGCGTTCAACCAGGGGAATTTGTTTACATCGTAGGACCTTCAGGAGCTGGGAAATCAACCTTTATTCGTTCTTTGTATCGCGAAGTAAAAATCGAAAAAGGAAGCTTATCTGTTGCTGGTTTTAATCTGGTTAAAATTAAAAAGAAAGATGTCCCTCTCCTACGTCGTAGTGTTGGGGTTGTCTTCCAAGATTATAAACTGTTACCAAAGAAAACCGTTTATGAAAATATTGCTTATGCAATGGAAGTTATTGGTGAGAGCCGCCGTAATATCAAAAAACGTGTTATGGAAGTTTTAGACTTGGTTGGATTGAAGCATAAGGTTCGTTCTTTCCCAAATGAACTTTCAGGGGGAGAACAACAGCGTATTGCGATAGCGCGTGCTATTGTAAACAATCCAAAAGTATTGATTGCGGACGAACCAACAGGAAACTTGGACCCAGATAATTCATGGGAAATTATGAACTTGCTGGAACGCATCAATCTCCAAGGTACAACTGTCTTGATGGCTACCCACAACAGTCAGATTGTAAATACCTTGCGCCACCGTGTCATTGCCATTGAAAATGGCCGTGTCGTTCGTGACGAAGCTAAAGGAGAATATGGATACGATGATTAGTAGATTTTTTCGTCATTTATTTGAATCATTAAAAAGTTTGAAACGAAATGGCTGGATGACAGTAGCTGCTGTCAGTTCAGTTATGATTACTTTGACCTTGGTTGCAATATTTGCATCTGTTATCTTTAATACGGCTAAACTAGCTACAGATATTGAAAATAATGTTCGAGTAATGGTATACATTCGTAAGGACGTAGCTGATAATAGTGAGACGATTGAAAAAGAAGGTCAAACTGTTACAAATAACGACTACCATAAGGTATATGATGCTTTGAAAGGTATGTTAACCGTTAAAAGTGTTACGTTTTCAAGTAAAGAAGAACAATATGAAAAGTTGACAGAAACAATGGGGGACAACTGGAAAATCTTTGAAGGCGATGCCAATCCTCTCTATGATGCATATATCGTTGATACAAATACACCAAGTGATGTAAAGACAGTAGCAGAAGAGGCTAAAAAAATCGAAGGTGTGTCAGAAGTTCAAGATGGTGGTGCCAATACAGAACGCTTGTTTAAGTTAGCCTCATTTATACGTGTCTGGGGACTAGTTATCGCTGGATTATTGATTTTCATTGCGGTGTTCTTGATTTCTAATACTATACGTATCACCATCATTTCACGAAGCCGTGAAATTCAAATCATGCGTTTAGTAGGTGCTAAGAATGGCTATATCCGCGGGCCTTTCTTGCTTGAAGGTGCCTTCATCGGTTTGCTTGGAGCAACACTTCCATCAGTTTTGGTATTTATTGTCTATAAAATAGTTTACCAATCAGTTAATAAGTCATTAGTTGGTCAGAACCTTTCAATGATATCACCAGAAGTATTCAGTCCACTGATGATTGCCTTATTATTTGTGATTGGAATTTTTATCGGTTCAATCGGATCAGGAATTTCCATGCGCCGATTCTTAAAAGTCTAAATTTTAATAGATGTATATTTGAGGAGATTTTACTATCTCCTTTTTTACTACAAAAATTTTAGAAAAAAGTCTACTTTTTTAATAAAAGCCTTTACAAAAAAAAAAAAAGTGGTATAATTGAATTGTAGAAAGTGCAAACGTTTTCGTAAAACGTTTGCCTAAATAAAAATAAAGGAGATTTGAATGATGAAAGATACATTCAAAAATGTCTTGTCTTTCGAGTTTTGGCAAAAATTCGGTAAGGCTTTGATGGTGGTTATCGCGGTTATGCCGGCTGCTGGTTTGATGATTTCAATCGGTAAGTCACTTGTGATGATCAACCCTAACTTTGCCCCACTCGTTACTACTGGTGGTGTACTAGAGCAAATCGGTTGGGGAGTCATCGTTAACCTTCATATCTTGTTTGCCCTCGCTATTGGAGGAAGCTGGGCTAAGGAACGCGCTGGTGGTGCGTTTGCGGCAGGTCTTGCCTTTGTCCTAATCAATCGTATCACTGGTACAATCTTTGGCGTATCAGGAGATATGTTGAAAAATCCAGAAGCTATGGTAACAACTCTCTTTGGTGGATCAATCAAAGTTGCTGATTACTTCATTAGTGTTATGGAAGCTCCAGCACTTAACATGGGTGTCTTCGTAGGGATTATTTCTGGTTTTATTGGAGCAACTGCTTACAACAAATACTACAACTTCCGTAAGCTTCCTGATGCACTTTCATTCTTTAACGGAAAACGTTTTGTACCGTTTGTAGTTATTCTTCGTTCAGTAATTGCTGCAATCGTACTTTCAGCTTTCTGGCCACTTGTGCAAACTGGTATCAATAGCTTTGGTATCTGGATTGCTAACTCACAAGAAACTGCTCCAATCCTTGCACCATTCTTGTATGGTACATTGGAACGCTTGCTCTTGCCATTTGGTCTTCACCACATGTTGACTATCCCAATGAACTACACAGCTCTTGGTGGTACTTATGAAGTCTTAACTGGTGCAGCAAAAGGTAGCCAAGTATTTGGTCAAGATCCACTTTGGCTTGCATGGGTAACAGACCTTGTTAACCTTAAAGGTACAGATGCAAGTCACTACCAACAATTGTTAGATACTGTTCACCCAGCTCGTTTCAAAGTTGGACAAATGATCGGTTCGTTCGGTATCTTGATGGGTGTGATTGTGGCTATCTACCGTAATGTCGATGCTGATAAGAAACATCAATATAAAGGTATGATGATTGCGACAGCTCTTGCAACATTCTTGACAGGGGTTACTGAACCAATCGAATACATGTTCATGTTTGTAGCAACACCTATGTACCTTGTTTACTCACTTGTTCAAGGTGCGGCCTTCGCTATGTCTGATGTAGTAAACCTACGTATGCACTCATTCGGTTCAATCGAGTTCTTGACTCGTACACCTATTGCGATTAGCGCTGGTATTGGTATGGATATTGTTAACTTTATCTGGGTAACTGTTCTCTTTGCCGTAATCATGTACTTTATCGCAAACTTCATGATTCAAAAATTCAACTACGCAACTCCAGGACGTAACGGAAACTACGAAACTGCTGAAGGTTCAGAAGAAGCTAGCAGTGAAGTGAAAGTTGCAGCAGGTTCTCAAGCTGTAAACATTATCAACCTTCTTGGTGGACGTGCAAACATCGTTGATGTTGATGCATGTATGACTCGTCTTCGTGTAACTGTAAAAGATGCTGACAAAGTCGGTGATGCAGAACAATGGAAAGCAGAAGGAGCTATGGGTCTTGTCATGAAAGGACAAGGAGTTCAAGCTATCTACGGTCCAAAAGCAGACGTATTGAAATCTGATATCCAAGATATCCTTGATTCAGGTGAAATCATTCCTGAAACTCTTCCAAGTCAAATGACAGAAGCACAACAAAACACTGTACACTACAAAGGTGTAACAGAGGAAGTTTACTCAGTAGCTGACGGTCAAGTTGTTGCTTTGGAACAAGTAAAAGATCCAGTATTTGCTCAAAAAATGATGGGTGACGGATTTGCTGTAGAACCTGCAAATGGAAACATTGTATCTCCAGTTTCAGGTACTGTATCAAGCATCTTCCCTACAAAACATGCTCTTGGTCTTGTGACTGAAGCAGGTCTTGAAGTATTGGTTCACATTGGTTTGGACACAGTAAGTCTTGAAGGAAAACCATTTACTGTTCATGTAGCTGAAGGACAAAAAGTTGCAGCAGGTGATCTTCTTGTCACAGCTGACTTGGATGCTATCCGTGCAGCAGGTCGTGAAACTTCTACAGTAGTTGTCTTCACAAATGCTGAAGCTATTAAATCAGTTAAATTAGAACAAACAGGTTCTCTTGCAGCTAAAACAGCAGTTGCTAAAGTAGAATTGTAATACACTTGAGGTTGGAAGCTGTTTTCCAACCTCTTGTTTTGGGAGAAAAGCATGAAATTTTTAACACTCAATACTCATAGCTGGATGGAAAAAGAAGCCGAGGAAAAATTCCAGCTCTTGCTTGAAGATATTCTTGATAAAGACTATGATTTGATATGTTTCCAAGAAATCAATCAGGAGATTACTTCGCCAGAGGTGGAGGTTAATGACCTTTATCAAGCTTTGCCAGCTGCTGAGCCTATTCATCAAGACCATTATGTTAGACTTTTGGTTGAAAAGTTGTCAGAGCAAGGAAAAGATTACTACTGGACTTGGGCCTATAACCATATCGGTTATGACCGCTACCATGAAGGTGTGGCTATCTTGTCTAAAACACCTATTGAAGCAAGAGAAATTTTGGTTTCAGATGTGGATGATCCAACAGACTATCATACTCGCCGTGTCGCCCTGGCTGAAACTGTAGTTGATGGTAAGGAGCTTGCAGTTGCAAGTGTCCACCTTTCTTGGTGGGATAAAGGTTTCCAAGAAGAATGGGCACGATTTGAGGCTGTCTTGAAAGAATTGAACAAGCCACTTTTGATGGCTGGAGATTTCAACAACCCAGCTGGTCAGGAAGGATACCAAGCTATTTTAGCTAGTCCATTAGGCTTACAAGACGCATTTGAAGTTGCTCAAGAGAAAAGTGGTAGCTATACTGTTCCACCAGAAATTGATGGCTGGAAGGGGAACACAGAACCCCTTCGAATCGACTATGTTTTTACTACCAAAGAGTTAGCGGTGGAAAATTTACATGTCGTATTTGATGGTAACAAGAGTCCGCAAGTCAGTGATCACTATGGCTTGAATGCTATTTTAAACTGGAAATAAGGACTAAAAAGAGGTTGGGATTCACAAATTCCAGCCTTTTTTTGATTAGATAAACTACTGAAAGTAAGCTCTATGAGTGAGACTACTGAAATGGAATAAAATATGGTATAATTGATAGGATAGATAGAATCGAGGATATTATGTCATTTACGAAATTTCAATTTAAAAAATATATTAGTGAAGCCTTGGAGGAGTTGAAATTTACAACTCCGACAGAGGTGCAAGACAAGTTGATTCCGATTGTTTTGGCAGGTCGTGACCTAGTCGGTGAATCAAAAACAGGTTCGGGTAAGACTCACACTTTCCTATTGCCGATTTTCCAGCAATTAGATGAAGCCAGCGATAGTGTTCAAGCAGTCATTACTGCACCGAGCCGTGAATTAGCTACTCAAATTTACCAAGCAGCCCGTCAGATTGCTACTCACTCAGAAGTAGAAGTTCGTGTGGTTAATTATGTGGGAGGGACAGATAAGGCTCGCCAGATTGACAAATTGGCAAGTAACCAGCCTCATATTGTTATCGGAACGCCTGGCCGTATCTATGACTTGGTTAAATCTGGTGATTTAGCTATTCATAAAGCTAAGACCTTTGTAGTTGATGAGGCAGATATGACCTTGGATATGGGATTCTTAGAAACGGTTGATAAGATTGCTGGAAGCCTTCCAAAAGATCTGCAATTCATGGTCTTCTCAGCGACTATCCCACAAAAGTTGCAACCATTCTTGAAAAAATACTTATCAAATCCTGTCATGGAGAAAATCAAGACCAAAACGGTCATTTCTGATACCATTGATAATTGGTTGATTTCGACCAAGGGCCGAGATAAGAATGCTCAAATTTACCAGTTGACTCAGTTGATGCAACCGTATTTGGCAATGATTTTTGTTAACACTAAAACGCGTGCTGATGAATTGCATTCATATCTGACTGCTCAAGGCTTGAAGGTGGCAAAAATCCATGGGGATATTGCCCCTCGTGAGCGCAAGAGAATCATGAATCAGGTAAAAAATCTGGATTTTGAGTATATTGTTGCAACAGATTTGGCAGCGCGTGGAATTGACATTGAAGGTGTCAGCCATGTCATCAATGATGCCATTCCGCAAGATTTGTCCTTCTTTGTTCACCGTGTTGGTCGTACTGGAAGAAATGGCCTACTAGGTACAGCTATTACCCTTTATCAGCCAAGTGATGACTCGGATATCCGTGAGTTGGAGAAATTGGGAATCAAGTTTACTCCTAAGATGGTCAAAGACGGGGAATTTCAAGATACTTATGACCGTGATCGTCGTGCCAACCGTGAGAAAAAACAAGATAAACTTGATATCGAAATGATTGGTTTGGTTAAAAAGAAAAAGAAAAAAGTCAAACCGGGTTATAAGAAGAAAATTAAATGGGCGGTTGACGAAAAGAGCCGTAAAACTAAGCGCGCGGAAAATCGTGCTCGCGGTCGTGCAGAGCGTAAAGCAAAACGCCAAACATTTTAATAGCAACTGTTGGAGTGCTGAGCTCCAACTTTTTGCTTTATGAGAACGAAATATCTACATTGAAACATCATATTAAAGACTGCAAATTGCTCTTAAAAATGGTATAATGGAAGAGTTATATAGTCCCGATAAGATGGTAGGTATTCAGCACTAAGAAATTTCCTATCAGTACTTTGTAACTCTATAACACTATTTTTAAGGGGGGACATTTTTATGTCAGAACGTAAATTATTCACGTCTGAATCTGTATCTGAGGGGCATCCAGATAAGATTGCAGACCAAATTTCAGATGCGATTTTGGATGCTATTTTAGCCAAGGATCCAGAGGCGCACGTTGCTGCTGAGACAGCTGTATACACTGGATCTGTCCACGTTTTTGGTGAAATTTCTACAAATGCCTATGTGGATATTAACCGTGTGGTTCGTGATACCATTGCAGAGATTGGCTATACCAATACCGAGTATGGATTTTCTGCAGAGACTGTAGGAGTACATCCATCTTTGGTGGAACAATCTCCTGACATTGCCCAAGGTGTTAATGAAGCCTTGGAGGTTCGTGGAAATGCAGATCAAGATCCGCTGGACTTGATTGGTGCTGGAGACCAAGGTCTCATGTTTGGCTTTGCAGTGGATGAAACAGAAGAGCTCATGCCTTTACCAATTTCACTCAGTCATAAATTGGTTCGTCGTCTGGCAGAACTTCGTAAGTCTGGGGAAATTAGCTATCTTCGCCCAGATGCTAAATCACAAGTTACGGTTGAGTATGATGAAAATGACCGTCCAGTACGTGTGGACACAGTTGTTATTTCAACTCAGCACGATCCAGAAGTCAGCAACGAACAAATTCACAATGATGTCATTAATAAGGTTATCAAAGAGGTTATTCCAGCCTCTTACTTGGATGAGCAAACCAAATTCTTCATCAATCCTACTGGTCGTTTTGTAATCGGTGGACCGCAAGGGGACTCAGGTTTGACTGGTCGTAAGATCATCGTAGATACTTATGGTGGCTACTCTCGTCACGGTGGTGGTGCCTTCTCTGGTAAAGATGCGACTAAGGTGGACCGTTCAGCCTCTTATGCGGCTCGTTATATTGCCAAGAATATCGTTGCAGCAGGCCTTGCTAAGAAAGCAGAAGTGCAATTGGCCTATGCCATCGGTGTTGCGCAGCCTGTCTCTGTTCGTATCGATACCTTTGGTACAGGAACAGTAGCCGAAAGCAAGCTTGAAAAAGCAGCCCGTCAAATCTTTGACCTTCGCCCTGCAGGAATTATCCAAATGCTGGACCTCAAGCGTCCAATTTACCGTCAAACAGCGGCTTATGGACACATGGGACGTACAGATATTGACCTTCCATGGGAACGTTTGGACAAGGTAGATGCTTTGAAAGAAGCAGTAAAATAAGATTTTAAGAGGGAGTTCCCCTCTTTTTAATATACTATTTCCTCTAAAATAATTGAAATTATAGCCTGAATTTGATATGATATCTCTATGGATAAAAGTAGAGCAAAACGTGTTGAGCACGATAAAAAGAGAATCGGTTTAATAGCCCTGGTAGCTATCTTTTCGGTAAGTATTTGTGTCCTTGGTTCAATGATTGGATACAAAGTATATACAAAGCAAAGTTTCGAACAAAAAATTGAGTCTTTAAAAAATGATAAAGATAATCAATTGAGTGAGGGAAATCAGAAAGATCATTTTCGTAAGGGACAAGCCGAAGTAATTGCCTATTATCCTCTCCAAGGGGAGCAAGTGATTTCGTCTATAAAGGGAATCATGACACAGGATATTAAAGACAATCTAGAGGATAAGGAAAATCTGGTTTTTTATTATACGGAGAAACAGGATTCGACTTTAAAAGGGATTGTCAACCGAAGTGTGATGAAACAAGTCTATGATTTAACTTCGTCAAAAGTTGAAGAGACTGAAAAAACTAGTCTGGCAAAAGTACATTTGACAGAAGATGGTAAACCTTTTACACTTGATCAATTATTTTCAGATCCTAGTAAAGCCAAAGAGCAGTTGTTAAAAGAAATCACCACTTTTTTACAGGATAAGAAATTGGACCAAGAAAAGATTGATCAAATTGTTAAAGGCTTCTCTGATCAAGACTTGTCTGCATGGAACTTTGATTATAAGGATAGCCAAATTATCCTTTATCCAAGTCAATCAGTGGAAAATCTAGACGAGATTGCCTTGCCAGTATCTAGTTTCTTTGAGGTCATTCAGACCTCTTATTTATTAGATAAGGATGCAGAGCTATATAAGGCTTATTATGAAAAGAAAAATCGTAAAGTAGTAGCCTTGACTTTTGATGATGGACCAAATCCTGCAACGACAAATCAAGCATTAGATACTCTTTCTAAGTATGGTATCAAGGCAACTTTCTTTGTTTTAGGTAAGAATGTTTCTGGAAATGAAGAGATTTTGAAACGTATGAAATCGGATGGCCATGTTATTGGAAACCATAGTTGGAGTCATCCAGTGCTTTCAAAACTTTCCCTTGATGAAGCTAAAAAACAGATTACTGATACTGAGGATGCGCTAACTAAAGTACTGGGTTCTAGTTCAAAACTTATGCGTCCGCCTTATGGAGCCATTACAGACGACATTCGCAATAGCCTCGATTTGAGTTTTATTATGTGGGATGTGGATAGTCTGGACTGGAAGAGTAAAAATGAAGCATCTATTTTGACAGAAATTCAGCGTGAAGTCAAGAGTGGTTCTATTATTCTTATGCATGATATCCATGCTGAAACAGTGAATGCTTTACCAAAGGTCATTGACTATTTGAAAGGTCAGGGCTATGACTTTGTGACAATTCCAGATTTGTTAGACTCTCGTCTTAAAGCTCATCAGCTCTATTACGATCGAAATCAATAATACACAAAATCTAAAGAGATGAGTTTTCCTTAAAAATTTGCTTCTTTGGATTTTCTTCTAATTTAGAAAGGAAAAAATGAAATCTTATATTTTAAATAATGGTGTTACGATTCCAGTACTGGGATTTGGAACCTGGAAAGCTGAAAATGGAGAGATTGCCTATCAAGCTGTACTAGAGGCTTTAAAGGCAGGCTATCGCCATATAGATACGGCAGCTATTTATAAAAATGAAGAAAGCGTTGGTCGTGCTATTCAAGATAGTGGCGTTCCGCATGAGGAAATTTTTGTAACCAGTAAACTCTGGAATACAAATCACAACTATGAGCAAGCTCGTCAGGCTTTTGAAGAGTCTTTAGAGAAGCTGGGCTTGGGATATTTGGATTTGTATTTGATTCATTGGCCAAATCCAAAACCACTCAGAGAAAATAACCACTGGAAAATCCGAAATTCAGAAGTTTGGAGAGCGATGGAGGATCTTTACCTAGAAGGCAAAATCCGTGCTATCGGTGTTAGTAATTTTCTTCCCCATCATTTGGATGCCTTGCTTGAAACAGCAAAAATTCTTCCAGCGGTCAATCAAGTTCGTTTGGCTCCAGGTGTGTATCAAGAGGAAGTCGTAGATTACTGTCGAGAAAAAGGAATTTTATTGGAAGCTTGGGGACCTTTTGGTCAGGGAGAACTATTTGATAGTAAGGAAGTGCAAGAAATAGCTGAAAATCACGGAAAGTCTGTTGCTCAGATAGCCTTGGCCTGGAGCTTAGCAGAAGGATTTTTACCACTTCCGAAATCTGTTACAGCATCTCGTATTCAGGCTAATCTTGATTGTTTCGGAATTGAGCTGAATCATGAGGAACGTGAAACCTTAAAAACAATTGCTGTTCAGTCTGGTGCTCCACGAGTTGATGACATGGATTTCTAGAAAATCATAAAAAGAATTGTACATTGTTCCAATTTTTGATATAATAGTCTGCAGGAAAGAAAGTCTTATGGCGTTCTTCAAGCGAGCTTGGGATAGTGGGAGCCAAGTAGGGCAAAATAAAGAACTGGCGCTTTCTGTAGTATTTTCAAAAACAATGAAGTAATAAATTAGGGTGGAACCGCGTTTCTGACGCCCCTAGGTTAAATCAACCTAGGATTGTCGGACGCGGTTCTTTCGCTTATTCAGTCTATTATGTGAAAGAAAGGAGAGACGTGGAAAACCTTTATCTTGTAAAAGACGATAGTCAACTAGCTGCATTTCGTAATTTTGTAGTAAGAAATACTGAAAAGTTGAAAGATTATCAATCTTTTTTAAAGAATGAACTTGCAGTCTGTGATTTACCGCAAGCTGTTATTTGGTCAAGTTTTAATGCTGCTACACAGATTATTAGGGAAAGTGCAGTTCCAGCCTATACAAATAATAGACGAATGGTTATGACGCCTGATTTAGCTGTTTGGAAAGAGTTGTATTTGTATCAGTTGATGGACTACGAGTGTTCTCAGCAAACTCAAGCAATAGAAAGTCACTATCATTCTTTATCTGAAAATTTCCTCTTACAGATTGTAGGACATGAGTTAGCTCATTGGTCGGAGCATTTTTTAGATGATTTTGATGGTTACGACTCTTATATATGGTTCGAAGAGGGGATGGTTGAATATATTAGTCGCAAGTATTTCTTGACAGAAGAGGAATTTCAAGCGGAAAAAATTTGTAATCAATCTCTTGTAGAACTTTTTCAGAAGAAGTATGGTTGGCATTCATTGAATGATTTTGGTTCTTCGACTTATGATAAGAACTATGCAAGTATTTTTTACGAATACTGGCGTAGTTTTTTGACAATAGATAAGTTGGTAGAAAATCTAGGTAGTGTACAAGCGGTCTTCGATTCTTATCATTTATGGGCAAATACAGATAAAACTCTACCCTTGTTAAATTGGTTTGTTCAGCAGAAATTAATTGAAAAAGAAATATAAAAACTAAAGGAGTAAACAATGTCTAAAAAATTGACTTTCCACTGCGTCAGTGGCAGAAACCTCCTTATAGTCGGACTGCCTCACGCTCAGCACTAGATTGCCTGAGCTAGACGCAGTACTAACTCGTCTTGCCTCGTATGATCGACGAGGCAGACTCGTGTCGCAAGTAATTTATATAAAAAGGAGTAAACAATGTCTAAGAAATTAACATTTCAAGAAATTATTTTGACTTTGCAACAATTTTGGAATGACCAAGGTTGTATGCTTATGCAAGCTTATGATAATGAAAAAGGTGCGGGTACAATGAGTCCTTACACTTTCCTTCGTGCTATCGGTCCTGAGCCATGGAATGCAGCGTATGTGGAGCCATCACGTCGTCCTGCTGACGGTCGTTATGGGGAAAACCCTAACCGTCTCTACCAACACCACCAATTCCAAGTGGTCATGAAGCCTTCTCCATCAAACATCCAAGAACTGTACCTTGAGTCTTTGGAAAAATTGGGAATCAATCCTTTGGAACACGATATTCGTTTTGTTGAGGACAACTGGGAAAACCCATCTACTGGATCTGCAGGTCTCGGTTGGGAAGTTTGGCTTGATGGGATGGAAATCACTCAGTTCACTTATTTCCAACAAGTAGGTGGATTGGCAACTGGCCCTGTGACTGCGGAAGTTACCTATGGTTTGGAGCGTTTGGCTTCTTACATTCAAGAAGTAGACTCTGTCTATGATATCGAGTGGGCTGATGGTGTAAAATATGGAGAAATCTTTATCCAGCCTGAGTATGAGCACTCAAAATATTCATTTGAAATTTCAGATCAAGAAATGTTGCTGGAAAACTTTGATAAGTTTGAAAAAGAAGCTGGTCGTGCCTTGGAAGAAGGTTTGGTTCACCCTGCCTATGACTATGTTCTCAAATGTTCACATACCTTTAACCTGCTTGATGCGCGTGGTGCCGTATCTGTAACAGAGCGCGCAGGCTATATCGCTCGTATCCGTAACTTGGCCCGTGTCGTAGCCAAAACCTTTGTCGCAGAACGCAAACGCCTAGGCTACCCACTTTTGGATGAAGAAACAAGAGCTAAACTCTTAGCAGAAGACGCGGAATAAAGAAAGTGACAAATTACGAAAATGGGCGAACAGTGTGAGCCCTGAACCAGTTGCCGCAGTGATGAAGGTATCCTTAGTGAAACTAAGGATACTAGGCAAAATTGGAGACTTTTGGCTCCAATTTTAGCAATGAAACAACGAAGTTGGTTGCTTGCGTGCCAATCACATAAGGCAAACTGGAAAATAAAAAGATATTTTTCGGAGAAAAAACATGACAAAAAACTTATTAGTAGAACTCGGTCTTGAAGAATTACCAGCCTATGTTGTCACACCAAGTGAAAAACAACTAGGCGAAAAAATGGCAGTCTTCCTCAAGGAAAACCGCCTGTCTTTTGAAGCTATTCAGACCTTCTCAACACCACGTCGTTTGGCTGTTCGTGTAACTGGTCTTGCAGACAAACAGTCTGATTTGACAGAAGATTTCAAGGGGCCAGCAAAGAAAATTGCCTTGGATAGTGATGGAAACTTCACCAAAGCAGCTCAAGGATTTGTCCGTGGAAAAGGATTGACTGTTGAAGATATTGAATTCCGTGAAATCAAGGGTGAAGAATATGTCTATGTCACTAAGGAAGAAATTGGTCAAGCAGTTGAAGCCATTGTTCCAGGTGTTGTGGATGTCTTGAAGTCACTGACTTTCCCTGTCAGCATGCACTGGGCTGGAAATAGTTTTGAATACATCCGCCCTGTTCACACCTTAATTGTTCTCTTGGATGAGCAAGAGTTTGATTTGGATTTCCTTGATATCAAGGGAGGTCGTGTGAGCCGTGGTCATCGTTTCTTGGGGAAAGAAACCAAAATTCAGTCAGCATTGAGCTATGAAGAAGATCTTCGTGCACAATTTGTAATAGCAGATCCACGTGAACGAGAGCAAATGATTGTTGACCAAATCAAAGCAATCGAAGCTGAGCATAGTGTACGCATCGAAATTGATGCGGACTTGCTTAATGAAGTCTTGAACTTGGTTGAATACCCGACTGCCTTTATGGGAAGTTTTGATGCCAAATATCTTGAAGTTCCAGAAGAAGTTTTGGTGACTTCGATGAAAGAACACCAACGTTACTTTGTTGTCCGTGATCAAGACGGTAAACTATTGCCAAACTTCATTTCTGTTCGTAACGGAAACGCAGAGCATTTGGAAAATGTCATCAAAGGAAATGAAAAAGTCTTGGTAGCCCGCTTGGAAGACGGCGAATTCTTCTGGCGAGAAGACCAAAAATTAGTCATTTCAGAACTTGTTGAAAAATTAAACAATGTCACTTTCCACGAGAAGATTGGTTCCCTTCGTGAACACATGATTCGTACGGGGCAGATTGCTATTCTCTTGGCAGAAAAAGCTGGTTTGTCAGCGGATGAAACGATTGACCTAGCCCGTGCAGCAGCCATTTACAAGTTTGACTTGTTGACAGGTATGGTTGGCGAATTTGACGAGCTCCAAGGAATTATGGGTGAAAAATATGCCCTTCTTGCTGGGGAAACTCCAGCGGTAGCAGCTGCTATTCGTGAACACTACATGCCTACATCAGCCGAAGGAGAACTTCCAGAGAGCAAGGTTGGAGCCATTCTAGCCATTGCAGACAAATTGGATACGATTTTGAGCTTCTTCTCAGTAGGTTTGATTCCATCTGGGTCTAATGACCCGTATGCTCTTCGTCGCGCGACTCAAGGTGTGGTTCGTATCTTGGATGCCTTTGGTTGGCACATTGCTATGGATGAGTTGATTGATAGCCTTTATGCTTTGAAATTTGACAGCTTGACTTATGAAAATAAGGCAGAGGTTATGGATTTTATCAAGGCTCGTGTTGATAAGATGATGGGTTCTACTCCAAAAGATATCAAGGAAGCCGTTCTTGAAGGATCAAACTTTGTTGTGGCGGATATGTTGGAAGCGGCAATTGCTCTCGTAGAAGCAAGCAAGGAAGAAGACTTCAAACCATCTGTTGAATCACTTTCTCGTGCCTTTAACTTGACTGAGAAGGCAAAAGGTGTTGCTACAGTTGATTCAGCTCTCTTTGAGAATGAAGAAGAGAAAACCTTGGCAGAAGCCGTCGAATCACTCGTTTTGTCAGGGACTGCCAGTCAGCAATTGAAACAACTCTTTGCGCTTAGCCCAGTCATTGATGCATTCTTTGAGAATACCATGGTTATGGCTGAAAATGAAGCAGTCCGTCAAAATCGTTTGGCAATCTTGTCGCAATTAACTCAAAAAGCAGCTAAACTTGCTCGTTTTAACCAAATTAATACTAAATAAACTCAGTCAAACGGACTGTATCTTATCACAAAGGAGAAGAAATGGATCCGAAAAAAATCGCTCGTATCAACGAGCTTGCCAAAAAGAAAAAAGCAGAAGGCTTAACCCCAGAAGAAAAAGTAGAACAAGCCAAACTACGTGAGGAGTACATCGAAGGTTATCGTCGCACTGTTCGTCACCACATCGAAGGGATCAAAATTGTGGACGAAGAAGGAAACGATGTTACACCAGATAAACTACGTCAAGTCCAACGTGAAAAAGGTTTACATGGCCGTAGTCTCGATGATCCAAATTCATAATAATACTCTTCGAAAATCAAATTCAAACCACGTCAGCTTCACCTTGCCGTACTCAAGTACAGCCTGCGGCTAGCTTCCTAGTTTGCTCTTTGATTTTCATTGAGTATAAATATTCTTTCTTTTAATAAGGATAGATAAAATAATAACCAAAAGACTAGCAGTTTTTGTCTGCTAGTCTTTTGTCACTTAAAAAGGAACCAAAATGGTTCCTAAAAGTATTAATTACTTGCGCCAGATGTAGCGTCTGCGCCACCACCGTGGCCTCCAGCATCACCTGAATCAGAAGCCCCAGATGTGGCATCTGCACCACCGTGGCCTCCGGCAGGAGCTGCAGCATTTCCACCAACTAGACGTTGACCAGTTGTATTGAGGTACCAGTCAAGCCATGGTTGGAAATTAAAGATAATCTCATTAATTCCAGCATATGAACCATCTGGATAGTACATTGCTTGGTAATTATGGGTATTAATAACACCTTCAGGTGTTCCCGGCACAATTGTACGGACATATTCTTGATCCCCGTTACGCAATACGCCGACAACCCATTCAACGTTTTTCATTCTAGAATCTGGCAATGTACCGTGTACTGTTCCTAATCTATTTCCTGATTGAGCACGGACACGTTTACCAAACATTGTATCTGGGTCTTGGTGTGCGTTATTAAAGTACAAGAATTGATTATTATCATCTGCAAATGTCAATTCAAATGGCATTGCTTTCAAGAACATGTCAAGTTGGTTAACTGTCAAGATACCGTGGTCTAATTTAACGTAAGTATCTCCAGAAACAGCTCCAACAAGTTCAGCAGCTTTTTCTACCCATTCAGGATCATCTGGATCAACACCTTGGATAGTAGTTGCAATTGAATTTGTACAATATAAATCTTCTGGCTCAATTGGTTTTGGTTTTTTCAATTTTGAAACGACTCCCACATATTTTACAAAGTTGTCCAAGCATGTTTCAAGGAAATTAACAGTTCCTTCATTCGTGATATTTCCATTAACATCAAAAGCCTCTTTAGCTTTACCAAGAAGGAATTCATTTCCTGGAAGAGTGTAGGCATTGACACCTGGAGCGTCAAGAATCTTACGAAGGTGAACTTGGGCACGAGAAGTACCTTGGTCGTAGTAAGAAGCTCCCACAATCATGACTGGTTTGTTTTCAAATGGATGAACTTCGTATGAAAGCCATTCAAGAACTGATTTAAGAGAAGCTGAGATTGTGTGGTTGTGCTCAGGAGTAGCAATAATGACACCATCAGCACGCGTAATTCTGTTATACAAGAGACGCAATTGGAAGCTTTCGTCCCATTTTTCGTCTTGGTTAAACATTGGAACTTCATCAATTTCGAGAACTTCTAATTCAAATTTGAGTTTGAAGTGACGACGGATGAATTCCAAGAGTTTACGGTTATATGATTGATCGTAGTTTGATCCTACAAGTCCAACAAATTTCATTCTTTTTGGTCTCCTATCTTACAAATTTTCCCAGTCAAAGTCTTCAGCATCTTTGCGAAGTAGGGCTTGTGCGTTGCGCAATTTTTCTGTAATTTTTACAAAGATACGGAAGTCGTCAAAAGTGGCATCTAATTTTTTGATAACATCAAGATCCACTAGATCTCCACTTGGATTGAAGGCTTGAAGAGAATGTGAAAGCAAGAATTCATCTGGAAGGACACTTGCTTTGATTTCTGGGGCATTCAAGATTTGGCGAAGTTGTAATTGGGCACGTGATGAACCAAGCGTACCATATGAAGCACCTGTAATCATGATTGGTTTGTTCAAAAGTGGATAGATACCATAAGACAACCAAGCAAGAGCGCTCATCAAAACAGCTGGGATAGAGTGGTCATACTCAGGAGTACCAATAATAACGCCATCTGCCTCTTCAATTTTAGCAGCAATTTCTAAAATTTCAGCAGGTACTTGCTTGTCAGCTGGTTTGTTGAAGACAGGAATGTCTTTAATTTCAACAAGTTCAATTTCAGCTTTTTCAGCAAAGTGTTTTTGCATGTATTGAAGCAATTGGCGGTTTGTAGAACGTTTTGAATTTGTTCCAACAATAGCAATAAGTTTTAACATGAGATTTCCTTTCTCTTTTTACATAATACAATTTTAAACTCCATTGAAACAGTTGTTTCTATAGAGTAGGAATTCCTGAAGAACAGCTTAGGTGACCTTCCTTATCGATGAGAATAGCTTCGATGCCCTCCAAACTTTCAACTTGCCAGAGGATAGAAGCAGGTCTTTCTCCAAATAGACGAGTTGTCCAGATTTCACCATCAACGGATTTATCAGAGATGATGGTGAGGCTAGCTAGTTCCGTTTCAACAGGATATCCTGTTTGGCTGTCAAAAATATGATGGTAATCTTTTCCATCGACAGTCAGGTGACGTTCATAAATGCCTGAAGTCACGACAGATTGATTGACAATAGGGATGGTCATTAAGTGATTTCCCCTCGGATTAGCTGGGTCTTGAATCCCGATTTGCCAAGGTTGATTATCTCTTGCCTGATTTTTTCCAATAGTCAGGATATTCCCTCCCAGATTGATCAAGGCAGATGTTACTCCCTCTTCTCTCAGAAATTGGGCAACTTTATCCGCACTATAACCCTTGGCTAAACAACCCAGATCGATTTTCATTCCTTTTTGTTTTAAAAACACAGTGCAAGTGGAAGAATCTAACTCGATAGAATGAGGATTGATTAAAGGTAGCACCGATTCAATTTCTTGAGGCTGGGCAACTTTGGCATCTGAAAAACCAATGCGCCAGGTTTGAATCAAGGGACCAATGCTGATGTTGAGATGACTAGAGGGCGCTAGGCTATGCTCTAATCCAAGTGAAATCAGTTCAAACAGGTCTGGATGAACTTTGACTGGAGCTATTCCAGCTTGATAATTGATCTCCATCAACTCAGATTCTTGGCTATTGGCATTGAAACGATATTCTAACTCTTTGAGCAAATCAAAGGATTTTTGGAGCAAGATATCGGCTTGCTCATCCACTAATGAAATAGTGATAGTAGTCCCCATTAGCCGTTCAGAATGTGAACTAAGAGGCAAGCTACCAACTCCTTTCTCTTATGAAAAGAAGGTTGAAATATTGTAAATTTATATTAAATTTAACCCCTTACATTTTCTTTCCATGATACTAGCATACCATAAAGTCAGCGTTTTCACAAATAAAATTTGTAAACTTGTCAAGAAATATGCTCAGAAAATAAAGAGTAATTGTAAGAAAGACTGATAAAATACAGATTATTTACATTTTTTTACAAAAAAATCGGGAAAATTAGCTAAACTCTTGTAAACGCTAACAGTAAATGTTATACTAGAAGAGTAAATTTAAAATTGAAGGTAGGAATTTTTCTATGAGTAAAATCGTTGTAGTTGGTGCTAACCACGCTGGTACAGCATGTATTAATACTATGTTGGATAATTTTGGCAATGAGAACGAAATCGTTGTATTCGACCAAAACTCTAACATCTCTTTCCTAGGATGTGGAATGGCCCTTTGGATTGGTGAACAAATTGATGGTGCTGAAGGCTTGTTCTATTCTGATAAAGAAAAATTGGAAGCTAAAGGTGCTAAGGTTTACATGAACTCACCAGTTCTTTCAATCGACTATGATAACAAAGTAGTTACAGCAGAAGTTGAAGGGAAAGAGCACAAAGAATCATACGAGAAATTGATTTTCGCTACAGGTTCTACACCAATCTTGCCACCAATCGAAGGTGTTGAAATTGTTAAAGGAAACCGCGAATTTAAAGCAACTCTTGAAAATGTACAATTCGTTAAATTGTACCAAAACGCTGAAGAAGTGATTCACAAATTGTCTGATAAGAGTCAACACCTTGACCGTATCGCCGTTGTTGGTGGTGGTTATATCGGTGTTGAACTTGCTGAAGCCTTTGAACGTCTTGGAAAAGAAGTTATCCTTGTTGATATCGTTGATACTGTCTTGAACGGTTACTATGACAAAGACTTCACACAAATGATGGCGAAGAACTTGGAAGACCACAACATCCGCTTGGCGCTTGGTCAAACTGTTAAAGCAATTGAGGGTGACGGTAAAGTTGAACGCTTGATTACTGATAAAGAAACTTTCGATGTGGATATGGTTATCCTTGCAGTTGGTTTCCGTCCAAACACAGCCCTTGCTGATGGTAAGATTGAACTCTTCCGTAACGGTGCCTTCCTTGTAGACAAGAAACAAGAAACATCTATCCCAGGCGTTTACGCAGTAGGTGACTGTGCGACTGTTTATGACAACGCTCGTAAAGACACTAGCTACATCGCTCTTGCTTCAAATGCTGTTCGTACTGGTATCGTTGGTGCATATAACGCATGTGGACATGAATTGGAAGGAATCGGTGTTCAAGGTTCAAATGGTATCTCAATCTACGGTCTTCACATGGTTTCAACTGGTTTGACTCTTGAAAAAGCTAAAGCTGCTGGTTACAACGCAACTGAAACAGGCTTTAACGATCTTCAAAAACCAGAATTCATGAAACATGACAACCATGAAGTTGCCATCAAGATTGTCTTTGACAAAGATAGCCGTGAAATTCTTGGTGCACAAATGGTTTCACACGATTCTGCAATCAGCATGGGAATCCACATGTTCTCACTTGCTATCCAAGAGCATGTGACAATTGATAAGTTGGCATTGACAGACCTATTCTTCTTGCCACACTTCAACAAACCATACAACTACATCACAATGGCTGCACTTACAGCTGAAAAATAAAAATGAATGAGCTATCTGACCTTAAGTTAAGGCCAGATAGTTTTTTAACTATTCTGTACCCATACAATTACGTTTTTTTTATCTTGTACTTCATTTTAATCTAACTTAAAATGAAATGGTAGCTACCAATACAAATGATGAGGATAAAGAAATGACTGAAAATCGTTATGAACTAAATAAAAACTTGGCACAGATGCTCAAAGGTGGGGTTATCATGGACGTTCAGAACCCTGAACAGGCTCGTATTGCAGAGGCCGCTGGTGCGGCTGCTGTTATGGCCTTGGAGCGAATTCCAGCTGATATTCGTGCAGCTGGTGGTGTTTCCCGTATGAGTGATCCAAAGATGATTAAGGAAATCCAAGAAGCGGTTAGTATTCCAGTGATGGCCAAGGTCAGAATCGGGCACTTTGTTGAAGCTCAGATTTTAGAGGCTATTGAGATTGACTATATTGATGAGAGTGAAGTTTTATCTCCAGCAGACGATCGTTTCCATGTGGACAAAAAAGAATTCCAAGTTCCTTTTGTCTGTGGGGCTAAGGATTTGGGAGAAGCCTTGCGTCGTATTGCTGAAGGAGCTTCTATGATTCGTACCAAAGGAGAACCGGGTACGGGGGATATCGTTCAAGCCGTTCGTCATATGCGTATGATGAATCAGGAAATTCGCCGCATTCAAAACCTACGTGAGGACGAACTTTATGTTGCCGCCAAGGACTTACAAGTCCCTGTAGAATTGGTTCAATATGTCCATGAACATGGAAAATTGCCAGTTGTAAACTTTGCGGCTGGAGGCGTTGCAACGCCAGCAGATGCCGCGCTGATGATGCAATTGGGAGCAGAGGGCGTCTTTGTCGGTTCAGGTATTTTTAAGTCAGGAGATCCTGTTAAACGAGCGAGTGCTATTGTCAAAGCGGTGACTAACTTCCGTAATCCTCAAATTCTAGCTCAAATCTCTGAAGATTTAGGAGAAGCCATGGTTGGTATCAATGAAAATGAAATCCAAATTCTCATGGCTGAGCGAGGAAAATAGATGAAAATCGGAATATTGGCCTTGCAAGGGGCCTTTGCAGAACATGCAAAAGTGCTAGATCGATTAGGTGTCGAGAGTGTTGAAATCAGAAATTTAGAAGATTTTCAGAAACATCAGAGTGATTTGTCGGGTTTGATACTACCTGGTGGGGAATCTACAACCATGGGCAAGCTCTTACGTGAGCAGGACATGCTGATTCCCATTCGAGAAACCATACTTTCTGGACTTCCCGTTTTTGGTACTTGCGCAGGCTTGATTCTCTTAGCTAAGGAAATTACTTCTCAGGAAGAGAGTCATCTAAGAACTATGGATATGGTGGTCGAGCGCAATGCCTATGGGCGCCAATTAGGAAGTTTCTACACGGAAGCAGAATGTAAGGGAGTCGGTCAGATTCCAATGACTTTTATTCGCGGTCCGATTATCAGTAGTGTTGGAGAAGATGTAGAAATTCTAGCAACAGTTGACAATCAAATCGTTGCAGCCCAAGAAAAAAATATGTTGGTAACTTCTTTTCATCCAGAATTGACTGATGATGTGCGCTTGCACCAGTACTTTATTAATATGTGTAAAGAAAAAAGTTGAGATTGAATTTCTCAACTTTTTTACATGTAATAAACAATAGCGATGTATTGGAGTGCGGACGCAGCTAGGATAAAGAGATGCCAAATCATGTGGAAATAAGGTTTTTTCTTGGCGTAAAATCCAGCCCCAACTGTATAACAGAGTCCGCCAGTTACCATGAGACTCCAGAAAATTGGTGTCGTTTGACTGATAATGGCAGGAATGATAGTTAGAACCAACCAGCCCATAATCAGGTAAAGAGCAAGGCTGAATTTCTCATTGACCTTTTTAGCAAAGATTTTATAGAGAATACCAAAGATGGTCGTTCCCCACTGGATGGCAATAATTAGATAGCCAAACCAGTTATTCATCAAGGTTAAGACGACTGGCGTATAAGAGCCTGCGATAGCCACATAAATCATAGAATGGTCAATAATTCGCAAGACGTATTTGTGGGTCGAACCATAGGCCATAGAGTGGTAAATGGTGGATGAGAGGAACATGAGAAAGAGACTGATGACGAAAATGGAAACGCCGATAGAGGATAAAAATCCGTGTGCTTCGTAACTATAGGTGGATGAAATAGGGAGTAAGATGAGCATTGTGACTGCACCTACGGCATGGGTCACGCTATTAGCAATCTCCTCTCCAAAACTGAGTTGTTTGCTGAGTTTAAGACTAGTGTTCATTGGATTACCTCCTCTTGAGTATGATCGATTAAGTCTAGAGTTTGGTGATAGAGTTTAACGGTTTGGCAGCTGGTTTGGATAATGGGGTTAGCTGGATCAATTCCTTGGTTCATGTAGTTTACAAAAGCATCGTAGAGTTGGTCTGAACTTGCTTGAGTTTGTAGAGTATTCAGTGTCTGTGCTATTTCTTGAATAGAAAATACAGACTTGAGGGTTGTGATAGCAATCAAACGTGCAATCTGTTGGCGTTGGTATTTTTTCTTGTCAGGCTTTGTCAGGTAACCATGTTTGACATAGTTATTGACCATAGATGCTGTCAGGCCCTTGTCTTTATCAGGATTGATAGGGGCGCAGACCTGATTGACATAAAGCAAAACCTGGTCCAGATAGAGGTCAATATTTGGAATTTCTGCCCATTTGGGGTAGGAAAAATCAGTTTTCATTTCCGACTCCTTTTTATCTAGTTTTGATAACTAGATTATAAAATAATAAAAATAGAAAGTCAAGTTTTAACTGCTTGTGAAAAGGCTTAAATTATGCTATGATGGGAGAAACTAGTCAGAAAAGAGGAGAAAAGATGGAAATTCGTTTAGCTTTTCCAAATGAAGTAGATGCCATCATGCAGGTGATGGAGGATGCTAAAAAATGTTTAGCAGATGCTGGTAGTGACCAGTGGCAAAATGGCTATCCAAATGCTGATATTATTATTGAAGATATTATCTCAGGTCAAGCCTATGTAGCCTTGGAAGAGGGTAAACTACTAGCTTATGCAGCTGTTACCAAGAGTCCAGAGGCAGTCTATGAAGCCATTTATGAAGGAAAATGGCAAGCTGGAGAGTCAGAGCACCTAGTCTTTCACCGTATTGCTGTGGCTGCAGATGTGCAGGGACAAGGAGTTGCTCAAACCTTCTTAGAGGGCTTGATTGAAGGTTTTGACTATCTTGATTTTCGTTCAGATACGCATGCTGAAAACAAGGTTATGCAACATATTTTTGAAAAGCTTGGATTTAAACAGGTCGGAAAAGTTCCAGTTGATGGTGAACGCTTGGCCTATCAAAAATTGAAGAAATAATGCAAAAGAAGTACGTAAAAACACTCTATTCTTCGCCAATTGGCTCCCTTTCCCTCGTAGCTGATGACTATCATTTGTATGGAATTTGGGTGCAGGAGCAGAAGCATTTTGAGAGAGGACTAGGAGATGAGACGATAGAAGCAGTTGTTAGTCATCCCATTTTAGACCCAGTTATTGCTTGCTTAGATGCTTACTTTAAAGGCAAGTCTCAGGATTTATCCAACTTGCCCTTGGCTCCAATCGGAACAGATTTTGAAAAGAGAGTTTGGGCCTATTTACAGGAAATTCCTTATGGTCAGACAGTGACCTATGGACAAATAGCCCAAGACCTGCAAGTGGCTTCTGCTCAAGCAATTGGCGGAGCGGTAGGACGCAATCCTTGGTCTATCCTAGTACCTTGTCATCGTGTGCTGGGAGCAGGCAAGCGTCTGACGGGTTATGCTGCAGGAGTGGAAAAGAAAGCCTGGCTTTTGGAGCATGAAGGCGCAGATTTTAAAGATAGAAACAATAGAAAGTGAAAGACATGTTAGAATTTATCGAATACCCAAAATGTTCAACTTGTAAAAAAGCAAAACAAGAATTAAACCAACTCGGTGTGGACTATAAAGCCGTCCATATCGTCGAAGAAACACCTAGCCAAGAAGTCATTTTAAACTGGATAGAAACCTCAGGTTTTGAGTTGAAGCAATTTTTTAACACCAGTGGAATCAAATACCGTGAATTGGGGCTGAAAGATAAGGTAGGAAGCCTGTCAAACCAAGAAGCAGCCGAGTTGCTAGCAAGCGACGGAATGTTGTTAAAACGACCGATTTTAGTGGAGAATGGAACTGTTAAGCAAATCGGCTATCGAAAAGCTTACGAAGAATTGGGATTGAAATAGTTTTTATCTATCTCTTTGATAGATAAAATATATAGCCTCCCTGTTTCAAAGTATGATAAACTAGTAGGTAGACAAAGTCTGTATCTGACCGTAGCAAATAATTTCATTGACGGCAGAAGTATGGTAGAATGAATCATTATCAGGAGAGGATGTTTTTATGAATGTTACAACGATTTTAGCATCAGATTGGTACCAAAACTTGATGCAATTGATTCCGGATGGCAAGCTTTTTAGCTTGCGTTCGGTCTTTGATGGAATTCCGAGAATTGTCCAACAACTTCCAACAACGATTATGTTGACAATTGGTGGTGCCCTTTTTGGCTTGGTTTTGGCGCTTCTTTTTGCCATTGTGAAAATTAATCGTGTCAAGATTTTATATCCCTTGCAGGCTTTCTTTGTTAGTTTCTTAAAGGGGACACCGATTTTGGTGCAACTCATGCTAACCTATTACGGAATTCCTTTGGCTTTGAAAGCCCTCAATCAGCAATGGGGTACTGGTCTCAATATCAATGCGATTCCAGCAGCAGCTTTTGCGATTGTTGCTTTTGCTTTTAATGAGGCGGCTTATGCTAGTGAAACCATTCGTGCAGCGATTCTCTCAGTCAATCCTGGTGAGATTGAGGCGGCACGCAGTCTGGGTATGACCCGAGCACAAGTTTATCGTCGCGTGATTATTCCAAATGCGGCCGTTGTGGCGACTCCAACCTTGATCAATTCTCTAATCGGATTGACCAAGGGAACATCTTTAGCTTTTAGTGCGGGTGTTGTGGAAGTCTTCGCCCAAGCTCAGATTTTGGGTGGAGCCGATTATCGCTATTTTGAGCGATTCATCTCCGTTGCCCTTGTTTATTGGGTAGTCAATATCGGAATTGAAAGTCTCGGTCGCTTCATCGAGAGAAAAATGGCTATTTCTGCACCTGATACAGTGCAAACAGATGTGAAAGGAGACCTTCGTTAATGATTAAGATTTCGAATTTAAGCAAATCCTTTTCAGGACAGACTGTCTTGGATCATCTGAACTTGGATATTCAAAAAGGGGAAGTTGTAGCCTTGATTGGTTCTTCAGGAGCTGGAAAATCAACCTTTCTTCGCAGTCTCAATTATCTTGAAACACCTGACAGTGGCTCTATTCAGATTGATGATTTCTCAGTTGATTTTTCTAAAATCACTCAAGAAGAAATCCTTGCCCTACGCCGTAAGCTGTCTATGGTTTTTCAGCAGTTTAATTTGTTTGAACGCCGCACAGCACTTGATAATGTGAAAGAAGGCTTGGTTGTTGTCAAGAAATTATCTGACCAAGAAGCGACTAAGATTGCCAAGGAAGAGTTGGCTAAGGTTGGGCTTTCTGACCGTGAAAACCATTACCCTCGTCATTTATCAGGTGGACAGAAGCAACGGGTTGCCTTGGCGCGTGCGCTTGCTATGAAACCAGATGTCTTGCTCTTAGACGAACCAACTTCAGCCCTTGACCCAGAATTGGTTGGTGAAGTAGAGAAGTCTATTGCAGATGCTGCTAAGTCAGGTCAGACTATGATTTTAGTTAGTCATGACATGTCCTTTGTAGCTCAAGTGGCTGATAAGATTCTCTTCTTAGATAAGGGGAAAATCATCGAGTCTGGAACACCGGATGAGATTATCCACCATCCTAAAGAAGAGCGGACAAAAGAATTCTTCGCTAGTTACAAACGGACTTATATTTGATATAATAGATAAAGGAAAACTCAGTTAGCTGGACTAGCTGAGTTTACTCTTTAAAAAAGATAGAAATGAGAGAAATCATGCTACTGCAACTATTTTCTTTATATTTCGAGAGTTTAATCTTGACCACCATCCTAGTCCTGATTTTTTTAGGGATTTGGATTGGACTGAGAGCCATGTCGGGAGTTGATAAGACAGCCAAGGCTCGCCAAGCCCATCTCTATGATATGATTATGATTGGGGTTTTGGTTATTCCAGTATTATCCTTTGCGGTTATGAGTTTAATTCTTGTTTTCAAGGCATAATCCTTGCATGATTGACAAGAAAGAGTTAGAATAAATATAGTTACAACAAGAAAGAAGGAAACTATATGTACGATACTATTATTATCGGTGCTGGACCTGCAGGGATGACTGCGGCCTTGTATGCTGCTCGAAGCAATTTGAAAGTAGCCTTGATTGAAGGCGGTCTGCCAGGTGGTCAGATGAATAATACCTCTGATATCGAAAATTACCCAGGATATGCTAATATTAGTGGGCCAGAATTGGCAGAAAAAATGTTTGAACCGCTTGAAAATCTTGGTGTTGAGCACATTTATGGCCATGTTGAAAATGTCGAAGACCATGGTTCTTTTAAGAAAGTGATTACTGATGACCAAACATATGAAACACGTACAGTTATCGTAGCAACTGGTTCTAAACACCGTCCTTTGGGAGTACCTGGAGAAGAAGAACTGAACAGTCGTGGTGTTTCTTACTGTGCGGTGTGTGATGGTGCTTTCTTCCGTGACCAAGATTTGTTAGTAGTGGGTGGTGGAGATTCAGCTGTTGAAGAAGCCCTCTTCTTGACTCGTTTTGCTAAGACTGTTACCATTGTTCACCGTCGTGACCAACTTCGTGCCCAAAAAGTTTTACAAGACCGCGCCTTTGCGAATGAGAAAATCAGCTTTATCTGGGATTCTGTAGTGAAGGAAATCAAGGGTGAAAACCGAGTAGAATCTGTCGTATTTGAAAATGTAAAAACAGGTCAAGTGACAGAACAAGCCTTCGGTGGTGTCTTTATCTATGTTGGATTGGACCCTCTTAGCGATTTTGTTAAAGAATTGAATATCCAAGATCAGGCTGGCTGGATTGTGACAGATAACCACATGAAAACTGCAGTTGATGGTATCTTTGCCGTTGGAGATGTTCGCTTGAAAGACCTTCGCCAAGTAACAACAGCAGTTGGAGATGGGGCTATTGCTGGTCAAGAAGCTTACAAGTTTATCACCGAACATAGTTAATACACTTCGAAAATCTCTTCAAACCACGTCAGCTTCGCTTTACCGTAGGTATGGGTACTGACTTCATCAGTTCTATCCACAACCTCAAAACAGTGTTTTGAGCTGTCTACAGCTAGCTTCCTAGTTTGCTCTTTGATTTTCATTGAGTATAATCATAAAAAAGTTTCCAATCAGATGACTGGAAACTTTTTTATAGTCTATTTCGGAAAACTTCGTACATGAGAATGGCTGCAGCAACACTGGCATTAAGGCTTTGAACATGTCCATTCATAGGAATGGTAATCATTTCATCTACCTGTTTTTTGATGTTGCTAGAGATGCCTTTTCCTTCATTTCCGATGATGAGGGCGATTTTCCCTTTTGTATTCCACTTATGGCAAGGAGTACCATTCATATCCGTTCCAAAGGTCCAGAATCCTTCATCCTTGAGTTTGTCCATAGTTTGGCTCAGATTGGTCACTCGAGCGATTGGAACGTGTTCAATAGCACCTGTGGCCGTTTTGGCAACGACAGGAGTAACACCGACAGCACGATGTTTGGGAATGATGACACCTGAAACGTTGGTCGCATCGGCTGTTCTTAAGATGGAACCTAAGTTGTGAGGGTCGGTTAACCCGTCCAGAATTAATAGCAAAGGATTTTCTTCTTGGCGTGTTTTGGCAAGGATTTGGTCCAGCTCACTATAGGCAAATTCGGACACTCGTAGAACAAAACCTTGGTGGACAGCACCTTCAGTCATCTCAGAGAGGGATTTTTTTGAGGTCCAAGAAATGGAGACCTTCTTTTCTGTAGCTAGTTCCTTGACTTTCTCAACATTCTTACCTCGGAGATCTTCTTGGAGGTAAAGTTTGTTTCCTGTGTTTGCAAGGAGGGCTTCGGTAACGGCGTGGACGCCATAGACAATATCATTTGTTTTCATGCCTCTATTATAACACAAAACCCCGTCTTGCAACGGGATTTTCTTTATTCTAGAATTAGTAAACCATCTTTAACTTCAAATGGGTCTTTTTCATTGATGCGATCGTAAAACATGATGCCGTTGATGTGGTCAATTTCATGCTGAACAACGATGGAGTTGTAGCCTTTGAGTTTGATACGGTGTTTTTCTCCATCCTTGTCAAAGTAGTCAACAGTAACGCGGGCATGGCGAACAACATAGCCAGGTACGTTGCGGTCAACAGAAAGGCACCCTTCTCCTTCGCCAAGAGCAGCGTCTTGAACAGAGTGAGAGACGATTTTTGGATTGTACATAATAGCTTGCAAGTCGTAAGCTTCCTGTGGAGTTTCGCCTTCTTCGACAATGTTTGGCACCAAAACAGCGATAATACGTTTTGAGATATCTAATTGAGGAGCAGCAAGTCCAACCCCACCGCGGAGTCCCATTTTTTCAGCCATTACAGGATCTTGGGAATGTTTAAGGAATTGCATCATCTTTTCTCCAAGGATGATTTCCTGGTCAGACAAGGGGAAAGTAACTTCCTCAGCAACCGCGCGTAGAGTAGGATTCCCTTCGCGGATAATATCGTTCATATCAATTAAGTGAGCAGCTTTTGTAATACGTTCTATAGCAGACATTTTCTCTCCTTTCATTACTTCTACATGATATCACAAAATGACAAGGAATGAAAGCATTATGGCATCGAGCTTTTATAGAAAATGCCTACTAGGTTCGATTCAATTGTGAAAGAATTACTTATCTATGATATAATAAAAAGAAAAGGCTTGCATTAGAAAGTGGGGAGAATAAAGATGCAAAGAAGACAAGATAGACATAAACGTGGACCAGTTTTTCGTTTTATGAGGGGTTTTGTAAACTTTTTTAGGAGTTATCGCAAGTGGAGTAATAAGGGATTTGTGGCTATACTCTTGCTAGCAGTTGCTTTATCAATGGGCTTGGTCTTGTTGTTTGAAAGTTTCCAAGGAATCCCTTTAACCAGTCAAAAAAAGGATGCCATTTCTCAAGAAGCAAATAAGACGAATCAAAATGCTAAAGATCAAGAAGAGGAAAAAACTGCTAGAATTATGGCCAACGGGGACCTCCTCTATCATATTCCCATCTATCGTTCTGCTTTAAAAGAAGATGGAACCTATGATTTTCATGAAAATTTTGATTATGTGAAACCATGGCTCAAACAAGCAGACTTGATTATAGGTGATTTTGAAGGTACTGTGAACAAGGACCACTATTTGGCAGGTTATCCTCTCTTTAATGCACCTGGAGAAGTCATGGATGCTATCAAGGATGCCGGTTATCAAGTGCTAGATTTGGCACATAACCATATCCTAGATTCACAAATAGAAGGTGTGGTTTCAACAGCAGATGCTATTGAGAAGGCAGGAATGACACCTATTGGAGTGTATACGCATGAGTCACGTGATCAAGCTCCACTGGTTATCAAGGAAGTGAACGGCATCAAGGTTGCACTTTTGGCCTATTCTTATGGTTTTAATGGAATTGAGCAAAGTATTTCTCAAGAAGACTATAACCGCTATCTTTCAGACCTAAATGAAGACAAGATGAAGGCTGAAATTGAACGAGCAGAGAAGGAAGCAGATATTACCATTATCATGCCTCAGATGGGTGTGGAGTATCGCTTGGAACCAACTGAAGAACAAAAGGCTCTTTACCACAAGATGATCGATTGGGGAGCGGATATTATCTTTGGAGGGCACCCTCACGTAGTTGAACCATCTGAAACGGTTGAAAAAGATGGGGACAAGAAACTCATTATCTATTCAATGGGGAACTTCATTTCCAATCAACGAATTGAAACCATGCAAGATGAAGAGAATGCTAAGTGGACAGAGCGCGGCGTGCTCATGGATGTGACTATTAAGAAAAAAGCCGGTAAGACGACAATCGAAACTGCAAAAGCGCATCCTTCTTGGGTAAACCGTACACCAAAAGGAACCTATTCTCCAGAAGGTTATCCACTCTTCCTTTACCAAACCTATATCTTAGAAGATTTTATCGAGGGTGGTAGTCATCGTGACCAGTTAGATGAAGCGACTAAGGAACGAATTGATACAGCCTATAAAGAAATGAACGAACATGTGGGATTGAAGTGGGATTAGCTTGAATCCAGAGGGAAGTAAATGACGATTAAGGTAATTGCAACAGATATGGACGGGACCTTGCTGGATGCTAGAGGCCAGCTTGATCTCCCACGCTTGGAAAAGATTTTAGATCAGTTGGATCAAAGGGGTATTCGTTTTGTCATCGCGACGGGCAATGAAATTCACCGCATGAGGCAACTACTGGAGCACTTGGTTGATCGAGTTGTTCTGGTTGTTGCAAACGGTGCTCGTATTTTTGAAAACAATGAACTGATTCAGGCTCAGACTTGGGATGATGCCATTGTCGATAAGGCTTTGGCTCATTTCAAGGGTCGAGCGTGTCAGGACCAGTTTGTTGTAACGGGGATGAAGGGTGGTTTCGTCAAAGAAGGTACGATTTTTACAGATCTTGAAAGTTTTATGACTCCAGAAATGATTGAAAAATTCTACCAACGGATGCAATTTGTGGATGAATTAACCTCCGACCTCTTTGGTGGTGTGCTCAAGATGAGTATGGTTGTTGGTGAGGAACGTTTGAGTTCTGTTTTAGAAGAAATCAATGACCTCTTTGATGGCCGTGTTCGGGCTGTATCGAGTGGCTATGGTTGCATTGATATCCTCCAAGCTGGGATTCATAAAGCGTGGGGCTTGGAAGAATTACTCAAGCGCTGGGACTTGAACCCCCAACAAATCATGGCTTTTGGTGACAGTGAAAATGATGTTGAAATGCTTGAAATGGCTGGAATTGCCTATGCGATGGAAAATGCTGATGAGAAAGCCAAAGCTGTGGCGACTGCTCTAGCACCAGCTAACAGCCAAGGAGGAGTTTACCAAGTCTTGGAAAACTGGTTAGAAAAAGGAGAATGAAGTGGCAGTACAGTTATTAGAAAATTGGTTACTAAAGGAACAAGAAAAAATCCAAACCAAGTATCGTCACTTAAATCAAGTTTCTGTTGTAGAGCCAGATATTCTTTTTATTGGGGATTCCATTGTCGAATATTATCCTCTACAGGAATTATTTGGGATTTCGAAGACAATTGTCAATCGAGGCATTCGAGGTTATCAGACAGGGCTGTTATTAGAAAATCTAGATGCGCATCTGTACGGTGGAGCAGTAGATAAAATTGTCCTTTTGATTGGGACAAATGATATTGGAAAAGATGTGCCTGTGAATGAGGCTCTCAATAATATCGAAGCTATCATACAATCCATTGCTCGCGATTATCCATTGACAGAGATGAAATTGCTTTCTATTTTGCCAGTCAATGAGGGAGAGGAGTACAAGCAGACAGTCTATATCCGCACGAATGAAAAAATTCAGAAATGGAATCAAGCCTATCAAGAGCTTGCTTCTGCCTATATGCAGGTAGAATTTGTGCCAGTTTTTGATAGTTTGACAGACCAAGAAGGTCAACTCAAAAAAGAATATACAACTGATGGACTGCATCTCAATGTTACTGGTTATCAGGTTTTGACAAAAGCCTTGAAAGACTATCTTTTGTAGTTAGTTGATTTCCTTTTTGCATTTTTGTGTTAGATAAGGTATAATGGTCTTATTGTCTTTTGGGGTCGTTACGGATTCGACAGGCATTATGAGGCATATTTTGCGACTCATCGGCAGATGTAAAAATGCCAGTTAAATATAACTGCAAAAAATAACACTTCTTACGCTCTAGCTGCCTAAACACCAGCAGGCGTGACCCGATTTGGATTGCTCGTGTTCAATGACAGGTCTTATTATTAGCGAGATACGATCAAGTCTCGTCTAGCGGCTTGATAAGAGATTGATAGACTCGCAGTTTCTAGGCTTGAGTTATGTGTCGAGGGACTGTTAAAATAATACATAACCTATGGTTGTAGACAAATATGTTGGCAGGTGTTTGGACGTGGGTTCGACTCCCACCGGCTCCATTATTCCTTTGCATTCTTTTGCATTCCTTGGTAAAACGTTGTTAAATCAACGTTTTTTATTTTGAAGTTCTTTATAAAAACTAAAAAAATGAACTTAACGTTCAAAAATTAGACATAACAAATTAAAAAATATACCGATTTTTATCTCCCTGAATGATATAATGATTGTATATTGTGGGTTTATTGTAATGTTGTGTTTGATTTTCAAAAAGAACAATTTTCCAGAAAAAGAGGCTATGTAATATAGTTTTTGAGATGATTCTTGAATTTGAACATGGGTTATAATTGAGTACGATGGTAAGCAGTAAACAATTAAATAAACAAAAAATGATGTTTATTCGTGATGTTAGGTTTGATAAATCCAATCGTTCTAGTATTTTTATTTTTGGAGAATTACTCAAGAGGCTGAAGAGGACGGTTTGCTAAATCGTTAGGTCGGGTAACTGGCGCGAGGGTTCGAATCCCTCATTCTCCGTTAGAATAATCTTGAGATTTTCTAAAGAAACACTCTTAGGGACTTTTTCCAAGAGTAAATTTTATAAAGAGGTGTATTATGAAAAAAGTTAAGTTGCTAAGTATTTTAGCGCTCTCAGCAGTTGTCTTAGGTGCTTGTTCTTCACTTCCGAGTCAGTCAGGGTCGAATTCTGACAAAACCGAACAAACTGATAAGAAAGAAGAATCAGTCAAAGAAAAAGTTACAAAAGATGCTGAAACTTTATTAGATGCAGTTTTGACTACTGATATTGCTAAGTTTAAAAAGATTTACGGCGAAACCTATGAAAAATGGACTGATGCAGTATTTGCGGTTCAAACTAGTGAAAAGGTAAAAGATGATGGTCTTACACCAGCCTCTACCTATTCTGTTCAATGGCATGCTGATTTCCCTATTGAAACACCAGAAGAAACAATTACTGGTTTCTTAAAAGTAAGACGAAAAATGTTCCAAGAGATTGGTTCTTACTCTATTAAGGATGTTAAGTTAGACGAATCAGGGAGTTCAGCTACTGTAACTTTTACATCTAAAAAGTTGCATTCTAAGGGCTTGGCTTCTTCAACAAGAGACGTTTTAACTACTCTAATTGGAGGGATTGACAACTTAGGTAAGTACAATACTGCGGGATCAAATGTTGATATTAAACGATACCAAACATTAATTTCATACTGGATTTTTGAGCATCTGTTTAGGCATGATTTTACTATCTATAACGATGTTGACCCTAACTTAGCGTATACACCATTTACTACTGGAGATTTTGATACTGAAATCAAATTAACCAAAGATAAGGATGGCAACTGGCTTATCTCTCAAGAGGATTATCGTACTCTAGCGACTGAGTTAATTGATAATACAGAAGGTTATGATACTGTTGTCCGAAGTAATGTTTCAAAATCTAACGACAAAGGCAAATCCAGTGATAAATCGACAGACAACTCAACAGACAAATCCTCAGATAAAAAAGATAAAAGTAGTATCTGATAATTAGTTTAAAAAGTAAAGCAAGTAGTTTATAATAGCTACTTGCTTTATTTCGTTTTATTAGCAAAAAAGATACAACATTTGTCGCATCCCCCAAAATAATTGTTCTTTTCCACGGAAGACATGGGATTCGAACCCACGCACGCTGTTACACGCCTACCGCGTTTCCAACACGGCCTCTTAAGCCTCTTGAGTAATCTTCCAATACTTACTCAAATAGTCTACCATAAAGGCCCTTATCTTGCAATAAAAATTCTAGAAATAAGAAAAATGATAGATTTTGAAAGAAAATGATAAAAAATGCTTGACTTTTAAATAAAGTGTGATAGAATGAATAGTGTAAACGATAACAGGAGGTGATTCGGTGTTAAAAACAGAGCGGAAGCAACTGATTTTAGAGGAGTTAAATCAACATCATGTAGTTTCTCTAGAAAAATTAGTTAGTTTGCTAGAGACCTCAGAATCAACGGTTCGAAGAGACTTGGATGAGTTGGAAGCGGAAAACAAGCTTCGTCGTGTGCATGGTGGAGCAGAATTGCCCCATTCCTTGCAGGAAGAAGAAACCATTCAAGAAAAATCTGTCAAAAACCTTCAAGAGAAGAAGTTGTTGGCTCAGAAAGCAGCCTCTCTCATCAAGGAACAAGATGTCATCTTTATCGATGCAGGAACAACAACTGCTTTTTTGATTCATGAATTGGTCAATAAGAATATTACTGTAGTAACCAACTCGATTCACCATGCTGCTCAGTTGGTTGAAAAGCAGATTCCGACTGTCATGGTTGGAGGAAGTGTCAAGATGGCGACAGATGCTAGTATCGGGGGCGTTGCTCTTAACCAGATTAACCAATTGCACTTTGACCGTGCCTTTATCGGGATGAATGGTGTGGACGATAGTTATTATACGACTCCTGATATGGAGGAGGGAGCTGTGAAGCGTGCTATTTTGGAAAACGCCAAACAGACCTATGTCTTGGTGGATTCGTCTAAAATTGGGCAAACTTGCTTTGCCAAGGTAGCACCACTCAAACGAGCTATTGTTATCACAAGTCAAGGGCATGAGCTCTTGCAGGTTATTAAGGAGAAAACGGAGGTAATAGAAGTATGATTTATACAGTCACACTCAATCCATCCATTGATTATATCGTTCGTTTGGACCAAGTTCAAGTCGGTAGTGTCAATCGTATGGACAGTGATGATAAGTTTGCTGGTGGGAAAGGAATCAATGTCAGTCGTGTTTTGAAGCGCTTAGATATTCCAAATACAGCGACGGGATTTATCGGAGGCTTTACTGGTAAATTTATCACAGATACTTTGGCTGATGAAGAAATCGAGACACGTTTTGTTCAAGTGGCAGAAGATACTCGTATCAATGTTAAAATCAAAGCAGACCAAGAAACAGAAATCAACGGAACGGGTCCAACTGTTGAGCCCGAACAACTTGAAGAGTTAAAAGCCATTCTTTCAAGTCTGACAGCAGAAGATACGGTTGTCTTTGCAGGTTCAAGTGCTAAGAATCTAGGTAATGTTATCTACAAGGATCTAATTGCCTTGACGCGCCAGACTGGTGCGCAAGTGGTTTGTGACTTTGAAGGACAGACTTTGATTGATAGTTTGGACTACCAGCCACTTTTGGTTAAACCAAACAATCATGAACTTGGAGCGATTTTTGGGGTTAAACTAGACAGTTTAGATGAAATTGAGAAATACGCGCGAGAGTTACTGGCTAAAGGTGCTCAAAATGTGATTATCTCTATGGCTGGTGATGGTGCCCTTCTTGTCACATCTGAGGGAGCTTACTTTGCTAAACCAATCAAGGGGACAGTCAAAAATTCAGTTGGGGCTGGTGATTCTATGGTCGCTGGATTCACAGGTGAATTTGTCAAATCAAAAGACGCAGTAGAAGGCTTCAAATGGGGAGTGGCTTGCGGAACGGCAACCACCTTCTCAGATGACTTGGCAACAGCAGAATTTATTAAAGAAACATATGAAAAAGTTGAGGTAGAAAAAAGATGAAAATTCAAGACCTATTGAGAAAAGATGTCATGTTGCTGGATTTGCAGGCAACTGAAAAAACAGCTGTCATCGACGAGATGATTAAAAGTTTGACAGACCACGGTTATGTAACAGATTTTGAAACATTTAAAGAAGGAATTTTGGCGCGTGAAGCTCTGACCTCTACAGGTTTGGGTGATGGAATCGCAATGCCTCACAGCAAAAATGCTGCTGTAAAAGAAGCGACAGTTCTCTTTGCCAAGTCAAACAAGGGTGTTGACTACGAGAGCTTGGATGGGCAACCAACTGACCTTTTCTTTATGATTGCAGCTCCAGAAGGTGCCAATGATACTCACTTAGCAGCCTTGGCAGAATTGTCTCAATACTTGATGAAAGACGGTTTTGCTGACAAACTTCGTCAAGCAACATCAGCTGACCAAGTTATCGAACTTTTTAATCAAGCTTCAGAAAAAGCTGAGGAGGCAGTTCAAGCACCTACCAATGACTCTGGTGACTTTATCGTTGCTGTTACAGCTTGTACAACAGGTATCGCCCACACTTATATGGCCCAAGAAGCCCTTCAAAAAGTGGCTGCTGAAATGGGGGTTGGAATTAAGGTCGAAACCAACGGTGCTAGCGGTGTTGGTAACCAACTAACTGCGGAAGACATTCGTAAGGCTAAAGCTGTGATCATCGCAGCAGACAAGGCTGTTGAAATGGATCGATTTGATGGAAAACCATTGATCAATCGTCCAGTTGCTGACGGTATCCGTAAGACAGAAGAGTTAATTAACTTGGCTCTTTCAGGAGATGCTGAAGTCTATCGTGCCGCTAATGGTGCAAAAGCTGCAACAGCCTCTAACGAAAAACAAAGCCTTGGTGGTGCCTTCTACAAACACTTGATGAGTGGTGTATCTCAAATGTTGCCATTTGTTATCGGCGGTGGTATCATGATTGCCCTTGCCTTCTTGATTGACGGTGCTTTGGGTGTTCCAAATGAAAACCTTGGCAATCTTGGTTCCTACCATGAGCTAGCTTCTATGTTCATGAAAATTGGTGGTGCAGCCTTTGGCTTGATGCTCCCAGTCTTTGCAGGTTATGTTGCCTACTCTATCGCTGAAAAACCAGGTTTGGTAGCAGGTTTCGTGGCTGGTGCTATTGCCAAAGAAGGTTTTGCCTTTGGTAAAATTCCTTATGCCGCAGGTGGTGAAGCAACGTCAACTCTTGCAGGTGTCTCATCTGGTTTCCTAGGTGCCCTTGTGGGTGGATTTATCGCAGGTGCCTTGGTTCTTGCCATCAAGAAATACGTTAAAGTTCCTCGTTCACTTGAAGGTGCTAAATCAATCCTTCTCTTGCCACTTCTTGGGACAATCTTGACTGGATTTGTCATGCTAGCTGTTAACATCCCAATGGCAGCAATCAACACTGCTATGAATGACTTTCTAGGCAGTCTTGGAGGAGGTTCAGCTGTCCTTCTTGGTATCGTCCTTGGTGGAATGATGGCTGTCGATATGGGTGGACCAGTTAACAAAGCGGCTTATGTCTTTGGTACAGGTACACTTGCAGCGACTGTTTCTTCAGGCGGTTCTGTAGCTATGGCAGCAGTTATGGCTGGAGGAATGGTACCACCACTTGCAATCTTTGTCGCAACCCTTCTTTTCAAAGATAAATTTACTAAGGAAGAACGCAACTCTGGTTTGACAAACATCATCATGGGCTTGTCATTTATCACTGAAGGAGCGATCCCATTTGGTGCCGCTGACCCAGCTCGTGCGATCCCAAGCTTCATCCTTGGTTCAGCAGTAGCAGGTGGCCTCGTTGGTCTTACTGGTATCAAACTCATGGCACCACACGGAGGAATCTTCGTTATCGCCCTTACTTCAAATGCTCTCCTTTACCTCGTTTCTGTCTTGGTAGGAGCAATTGTAAGTGGTGTGGTCTATGGTTACCTACGCAAACCACAAGCATAAAAATTAGATAGAAAATAAAAAGATTGGACCGTTTGGTGCAGTCTTTTTCTCTTTCCGAAATGCCTGTCAAATATGGTATAATAGAAGAATGGCAAACAAGAATACAAGTAAAACAAGACGGAGACCGTCTAAAGCAGAACTCGAAAGAAAAGAAGCGATTCAACGAATGTTGATTTCGTTGGGAATCGCGCTTTTATTGATTTTCGCAGCCTTCAAATTAGGGGCTGCAGGTATAACCCTTTACAATTTCATTCGCTTGCTGGTGGGTAGCCTAGCTTATCTGGCAATATTTGGCATCCTGCTCTATCTCTTCTTCTTCAAGTGGATACGAAAACAGGAAGGACTCTTATCAGGTCTGTTCACCATATTTGCTGGCTTACTCTTGATTTTTGAGGCCTACTTAGTTTGGAAATATGGTTTGGACAAGTCTGTTCTAAAGGGAACCATGGCTCAGGTTGTGACTGATCTGACTGGTTTTCGAACGACCAGTTTTGCTGGTGGAGGCTTGATTGGTGTTGGACTCTATGTGCCAACAGCCTTTCTCTTCTCAAATATCGGTAGTTACTTTATTGGTTCTATCTTGATTTTAGTGGGTGCTCTCCTAGTCAGTCCTTGGTCTGTTTACGATATTGCTGAATTTTTCAGTAGAGGCTTTGCCAAATGGCGGGAAGGGCATGAGCGTCGAAAAGAGGAACGCTTTGTCAAACAAGAAGAAAAAGCTCGTCAAAAGGCTGAGGAAGAGGCTAGATTAGAACGAGAAGAGGCTGAAAAAGCTTTACTCGATATGCCTCCTGTTGATATGGAAACGGGTGAAATTCTGACTGATGATGTTGTTCTTGACGTTCCTCCTGTTCCAGAAGAAGAGTGGGTGGAACCAGAAATCATCCTGCCTCAAGCTGAACTTGAATTCGCTGAACAGGAAGATGGCTCTGATGACGAAGATGTTCAGGTTGATTTTTCAGCAAAGGAAGCCCTCGAATACAAACTTCCAAGCTTACAACTCTTTGCCCCAGATAAACCAAAAGACCAGTCTAAAGAGAAGAAAATCGTTCGGGAAAATATCAAAATCCTAGAAGAAACCTTTGCTAGCTTTGGTATCAAGGTAACGGTTGAACGGGCCGAAATTGGGCCATCAGTGACCAAGTATGAAGTCAAGCCTGCAGTGGGTGTACGGGTCAACCGCATTTCCAATCTCGCAGATGACCTCGCTCTAGCCTTGGCGGCCAAGGATGTCCGTATTGAAGCACCAATCCCTGGGAAATCCCTAGTCGGTATCGAAGTGCCCAATTCTGAGATTGCGACTGTGTCTTTCCGTGAATTATGGGAACAATCTCAAACGAAAGCAGAAAATCTCTTAGAAATTCCTCTAGGAAAGGCAGTTAATGGCACCGCAAGAGCTTTTGACCTTTCCAAGATGCCCCACTTGCTAGTTGCAGGTTCAACGGGTTCAGGGAAGTCAGTAGCTGTTAACGGCATTATCGCTAGCATCCTCATGAAGGCGAGACCTGACCAAGTTAAATTTATGATGGTCGATCCCAAGATGGTTGAGTTGTCTGTTTACAATGATATTCCCCACCTCTTGATTCCAGTCGTGACCAATCCACGTAAGGCCAGCAAGGCTTTGCAAAAGGTCGTGGATGAAATGGAAAATCGTTATGAACTCTTTGCCAAGGTGGGAGTTCGGAATATTGCAGGTTTTAATGCCAAGGTAGAAGAGTTTAATGCTCAGTCTGAGTACAAGCAGGTTCCGCTACCACTCATTGTTGTAATTGTGGATGAGTTGGCTGACCTTATGATGGTAGCCAGCAAGGAAGTGGAAGATGCTATCATTCGTCTCGGACAGAAGGCGCGTGCTGCAGGTATCCACATGATTCTTGCAACCCAGCGTCCATCCGTTGACGTCATTTCTGGTCTGATCAAGGCCAATGTCCCATCTCGTGTCGCTTTCGCAGTTTCATCAGGAACAGACTCCCGTACTATTTTAGATGAAAATGGAGCTGAGAAACTGCTTGGACGTGGAGATATGCTCTTTAAACCAATTGATGAAAATCATCCAGTTCGTCTCCAAGGCTCCTTTATCTCGGATGATGATGTCGAACGTATCGTAAACTTCATTAAGGCTCAGGCTGATGCGGACTACGATGAGAGTTTTGATCCAGGTGAGGTTTCTGAAAATGACGGAGAATTTTCAGATGGTGAATCTGGTGGTGATCCGCTCTTTGAAGAAGCCAAGGCTTTGGTAATCGAAACCCAGAAAGCCAGCGCATCTATGATTCAGCGTCGTTTGTCAGTTGGATTTAACCGTGCGACCCGTCTCATGGAAGAGCTTGAGATGGCAGGTGTCATTGGTCCAGCTGAAGGTACCAAACCAAGAAAAGTTTTACAACAATAAAAAAATAGCTTCTTTCCAAGTTTGGAAGGAGGCTATTTTAGTGATTATTGATTAGTTTTATTTTCCGAAGTTGGGGTATTGGACTGTTTTTCATTTTCAGTAGCAGGTTTACTTGGAGTAGGAGTAGAAGAATCCTGAGTTGCTGCTTTCTGCTCTTCTTTTTTCTCTTCCTTGACGCTAGATTTTGGTGTTTCCTCTTGCTGTGTTTTTTCTTGGATAGTGTTAGTTTCCTTATTGGGACTAGTGTTTTCCTGAGGGGATTCCTTTTGAATTTCTTTGACAATTGTTGTCGTCTGGCTTGTCGTAGGTTCTTTTTTAGTATTTTTGTTATTATCCAAGGCGTTCATAATCGTGATACTAGCAGTAATCAAGCCGAGGATACTACCGATAGTAGCAACGGTTTTTTGAAAGACTGTAAAGCCTTTTTTGATGTGTTCTGTTTTTGGTTTTGAAGTTCTACGATAATTAGACATACATTCTCTCCTTTGATTAAAATTTATTATACCGCATTTCTTTAAAAAAATCTTAAAAAAAGAGGAATTGCCCTTTCTTGTCGCAAGCTCCGTTTCATGATACAATAGAAGGAGTGATTTTAGAAAGCGTGAGAAAACATGATTTACTTTGATAATTCGGCGACGACCAAGCCCTATCCTGAAGCCCTTGAAACTTATATGCAGGTCGCTTCAAAAATTTTAGGAAATCCATCTAGTCTCCATCGTTTGGGAGACCAGGCAACACGAATCTTAGATGCTTCTCGCCAACAGATTGCAGATTTAATCGGTAAGAAAAGCGATGAAATCTTCTTTACTTCTGGTGGGACAGAAGGAGATAACTGGGTCATCAAGGGTGTGACCTTTGAAAAGGCTCAGTTTGGAAAACACATCATTGTATCAGCCATTGAACATCCGGCAGTCAAAGAGTCAGCCCTCTGGTTGAAAAGTCAAGGATTTGAAGTAGATTTTGCTCCAGTTGATAACAAAGGATTTGTAGATGTTGAAGCGTTATCAGATTTGATAAGACCTGATACGACCCTCGTTTCCGTCATGGCTGTGAACAATGAAATCGGTTCTGTTCAGCCCATTGAGGCTATTTCAGAACTGTTAGCAGACAAGCCGACTATTTCCTTCCACGTTGATGCGGTTCAGGCACTTGCCAAGATTCCGACTGAAAAGTATCTGACAGAACGAGTGGATTTTGCGACTTTCTCTAGTCACAAGTTTCACGGAGTTCGAGGTGTTGGATTTGTCTATATCAAGTCTGGCAAGAAGATTACGCCTCTGTTGACTGGTGGTGGTCAGGAACGTGATTACCGTTCGACAACTGAAAATGTGGCAGGAATTGCAGCGACTGCCAAGGCTCTCCGCTTGTCTATGGAAAAGCTAGATATCTTTAGGAGCAAGATTGGGCAGATGAAGTCAGTAATTCGTCAAGCCCTTCTGGACTATCCAGATATTTTTGTCTTTTCGGATGAGGAAGACTTCGCCCCTCATATTCTGACTTTTGGAATCAAGGGTGTTCGTGGTGAAGTCATCGTTCACGCCTTTGAAGACTATGATATTTTCATCTCAACAACCTCTGCTTGTTCGTCCAAGGCTGGGAAACCTGCAGGAACCCTGATTGCCATGGGAGTGGACAAGGATAAGGCCCAGTCAGCTGTGCGTCTTAGCCTAGACCTTGAAAATGATATGAGTCAGGTCGAGCAGTTTTTGACCAAGTTAAAATTGATTTACAATCAAACTAGAAAAGTAAGATAGGAGCATTCATGCAGTATTCAGAAATTATGATTCGCTACGGTGAGCTGTCAACCAAGGGTAAAAACCGTATGCGTTTCATCAATAAACTTCGCAATAATATTTCAGACGTTTTGTCTATCTATCCCCAAGTTAAGGTAACAGCAGATCGCGACCGTGCCCACGCTTACCTAAATGGAGCAGATTACACAGCAGTAGCAGAATCGCTCAAACAAGTTTTTGGAATTCAAAACTTTTCCCCTGTTTATAAGGTTGAAAAATCTGTAGAAGTTCTGAAGTCTTCTGTCCAAGAGATTATGCAGGACATCTACAAGGAAGGCATGACCTTTAAAATCTCTAGTAAACGTAGCGACCACAACTTTGAGTTGGATAGTCGTGAACTCAACCAAACACTTGGAGGTGCTGTTTTTGAAGCTATTCCAAATGTGCAAGCTCAAATGAAAAGTCCTGACATCAATCTTCAGGTGGAAATCCGTGAAGAAGCAGCCTATCTTTCTTATGAAACCATTCGTGGGGCTGGTGGTTTGCCAGTTGGAACTTCAGGTAAAGGCATGCTCATGCTGTCAGGAGGGATTGATTCACCTGTAGCAGGTTATCTTGCTTTGAAACGTGGAGTGGATATTGAGGCTGTTCATTTTGCTAGCCCACCTTACACGAGTCCTGGTGCACTAAAAAAAGCCCAAGATTTGACCCGTAAATTAACCAAGTTTGGGGGAAATATCCAGTTTATCGAAGTTCCTTTTACAGAGATTCAAGAAGAAATCAAGGCTAAAGCGCCAGAAGCTTATCTCATGACCTTGACGCGTCGTTTTATGATGCGGATTACGGACCGTATTCGTGAGGTACGAAATGGTTTGGTTATCATCAATGGGGAAAGTCTTGGTCAAGTAGCTAGCCAGACCTTGGAAAGCATGCAGGCTATTAACGCTGTGACCAACACTCCCATCATTCGTCCTGTGGTTACCATGGACAAGTTGGAAATCATTGACATCGCCCAGGAAATCGATACTTTTGACATTTCTATCCAGCCTTTTGAAGACTGTTGTACCATTTTTGCGCCAGATCGTCCAAAGACCAATCCTAAGATTAAGAATGCAGAGCAGTATGAAGCGCGTATGGATGTTGAAGGATTAGTAGAGCGAGCTGTGGCTGGAATCATGATTACTGAGATTACACCGCAGGCTGAAAAAGATGAAGTGGATGACTTGATTGACAATCTTCTCTAATCAGAAAATCCAGAAGAATTTAGAAAAATAGATGAAAAAGTTAGTTTTTAATTCCAAAAGTGGAAGCAAAACTAACTTTTTTTCTATAATTATGATATAATAAAATAAAATTTTGAATATAGAGAGTTTTCTGACAATGAATCAATCCTACTTTTATTTAAAAATGAAAGAACACAAACTCAAGGTTCCTTATACAGGTAAGGAACGCCGTGTACGTGTTCTTCTGCCTAAAGATTATGAGAAAGACACAGATCGTTCCTATCCTGTTGTTTACTTTCATGACGGGCAAAATGTTTTTTATAGCAAGGAGTCTTTCATTGGTCATTCATGGAAGATTATCCCAGCTATTAAGCGTAATCCTGATATCAGTCGCATGATTGTCGTAGCCATTGATAATGATGGAATGGGGCGGATGAATGAGTATGCGGCATGGAGGTTCCAAGAATCTCCTATCCCAGGGCAGCAGTTTGGCGGTAAGGGTGTGGAGTATGCCGAATTTGTTATGGAGGTGGTCAAACCTTTTATCGATGAAACTTATCGTACCAAAGCAGATCGCCAGCATACAGCCATGATTGGTTCCTCACTAGGCGGCAATATTACCCAGTTTATCGGTTTGGAATACCAAGACCAGATTGGTTGCCTGGGCGTCTTTTCATCTGCCAACTGGCTCCACCAAGAAGCCTTTAACCGCTATATCGAGCGTCAGCAACTATCGCCTGACCAGCGCATCTTCATCTATGTGGGAACGGAAGAAGCAGATGATACGGACAAGACCTTGATGGCTGGTAATATCAAACAAGCCTATATCGATTCGTCGCTTCGCTATTACCATGATTTGATAGCAGGGGGAGTTCATCTGGACAATCTTGTCTTGAAAGTTCAATCTGGTGCCATCCATAGTGAAATCCCTTGGTCGGAGAATTTACCAGACTGTCTGAGATTTTTTGCAGAGAAATGGTAAGTTAGAAAAGGAGAAAGTCAATGCATATTGAAAACCTTAGCCACTGGAGTGGCAATCTTAACCGTGAAATGTACCTTAATCGTTATGGACATGCAGGGATTCCAGTTGTGGTCTTTGCTTCATCAGGTGGTAGTCACAATGAATACTATGATTTTGGCATGATTGATGCTTGTGCTTCTTTTATCGAGGAAGGCCGTGTTCAGTTCTTTACCCTATCCAGTGTAGATAGTGAGAGCTGGTTGGCCACTTGGAAAAATGGTCATGACCAAGCAGAGATGCACCGTGCCTACGAGCGTTATGTGATTGAGGAGGCTATTCCTTTTATCAAGCACAAGACAGGTTGGTTTGATGGTATGATGGCGACAGGTTGCTCCATGGGCGCCTACCATGCAGTCAACTTTTTCCTCCAACATCCAGATGTCTTTACCAAGGTGATTGCTCTCAGTGGTGTTTACGACTCACGTTTCTTTGTCGGCGATTACTACAATGACGATGCTATTTACCAAAACTCGCCAGTAGATTATATCTGGAACCAGAACGACGGCTGGTTTATTGACCGTTATCGTCAGGCAGAGATTGTGCTGTGTACGGGTCTTGGTGCCTGGGAACAAGACGGTCTACCATCCTTTTACAAGCTCAAAGAAGCCTTTGACCAGAAACAAATTCCAGCCTGGTTTGCTGAATGGGGACACGATGTCGCCCACGATTGGGAATGGTGGCGTAAACAAATGCCTTATTTCCTTGGAAATCTCTATTTATAAAAGGAGTTATCTATGAATTACCTTGTTATTTCTCCCTACTATCCGCAAAATTTTCAACAGTTTACAATTGAGCTAGCTAATAAAGGCATCACAGTCTTGGGAATTGGCCAAGAACCTTACGAGCAATTGGATGAACCTTTACGTAATAGCCTGACCGAGTATTTCCGTGTTGACAATCTTGAAAATATAGATGAAGTCAAACGTGCAGTTGCTTTCCTTTTCTATAAATATGGCCCAATTGACCGCATTGAGTCTCATAATGAGTACTGGCTTGAGTTAGACGCAAGTCTTCGTGAGCAATTCAATGTTTTTGGTGCCAAACCAGAGGATCTCAAAAAGACGAAATTTAAGTCTGAAATGAAGAAACTTTTCAAAAAAGCAGGCGTCCCCGTGGTACCTGGAGCTGTTATCAAGACGGAAGCAGATGTGGATCAAGCTGTGAATGAAATCGGCCTTCCAATGATTGCCAAACCTGACAATGGAGTGGGAGCATCAGCGACCTTTAAGCTTGAGACAGAAGACGATATCAATCACTTCAAGCAAGAATGGGACCATTCGACCGTTTATTTCTTTGAAAAATTTGTCACTTCCAGCGAAATTTGCACCTTTGATGGTCTTGTGGATAAGGACGGAAAAATTGTCTTTTCAACGACCTTTGACTACGCCTATACACCGCTTGATCTCATGATTTACAAGATGGACAATTCCTACTATGTGCTCAAGGATATGGATCCCAAATTACGTAAATATGGTGAGGCAATTGTCAAGGAATTTGGTATGAAAGAACGGTTCTTCCATATCGAGTTCTTCCGTGAAGGGGATGATTACATCGCCATTGAGTACAATAACCGCCCTGCAGGTGGTTTCACTATTGATGTTTATAACTTTGCTCATTCTTTGGATCTTTATCGTGGCTATGCTGCTATTGTCGCAGGAGAAGAGTTCCCAGTATCAGACTTTGAACCTCAATATTGTTTAGCTACATCCCGTCGTGCAAATGCTCACTATGTTTATTCTGAGGAGGACTTGCTTGCCAAATACAGCCATCAGTTCAAGGTTAAAAAAATCATGCCAGCGGCCTTTGCGGAACTTCAAGGGGATTACCTTTATATGCTGACAACTCCGAGTCGACAAGAAATGGAGCAGATGATTGCAGATTTCGGACAACGTCAAGAATAAGAACTCTCGGATTAAGGAAATGCACCTCCTTAATCCTTTTGTTTTAACAAGAGAAATAAAACCGCTTTCTCATACATTCTTTTAGAAAACCTGTTGCTAAAAGATATAAAAATTGATAGAATAAGGATTGTCTAAAAAATTTTAAGGAGAATCTATCAAATGGATTTCACATGGGCAATTAAATATGCCACTGAATTTTTGGCCACTGCTATTTTGATCATTCTTGGAAATGGTGCAGTTGCCAACGTTGAACTTAAAGGTACGAAAGGTCACCAAAGTGGCTGGATCGTTATCGCTGTTGGTTATGGTATGGGGGTTATGATCCCAGCCTTGATGTTTGGTAACGTATCTGGTAACCACATTAACCCAGCCTTCACTCTTGGACTTGCAATCAGCGGTCTCTTCCCTTGGGCACAAGTTGCACCTTATATTATCGCACAAGTTTTGGGTGCTATCTTTGGTCAAGCCTTGGTTGTGGCAACACACCGCCCATACTACTTGAAAACTGAAAATCCAAACAACATCTTGGGTACTTTCTCAACAATTTCAAGTTTGGATAATGGTACAAAAGAATCACATTTTGCAGCAACTGTTAATGGTTTTGTAAATGAGTTTGTTGGTTCATTTGTTCTTTTCTTTGCAGCCCTTGGTATGACTAAAAACTTCTTTGGTGCTGAACTAGTATCAAAAGCACAAGCTGCTATCAATGCTCAAGTTGCACAAGCAACTACTCAAGGTCAAACAATTCCTCAAGAACAAGTAACAGCAGCACTTGACCAAGCTAAAGAACAAGTAGCGCCATTTATGACTTCTGGTCTTGGAATTGCTCACTTGGCACTTGGATTCCTTGTTATGGCTTTGGTAACATCACTTGGTGGACCTACAGGGCCTGCCTTGAACCCAGCCCGTGACTTGGGACCACGTCTCCTTCATGCTTTCCTTCCAAAATCAGTTCTTGGTGAGCACAAAGGTGATTCAAAATGGTGGTATTCTTGGGTACCAGTAGTAGCACCTATCGCAGCAGCAGTTGCGGCAGTAGCTATCTTCAAATTCCTTTACCTATAAGAAATTGAAACCGAGGAAATCCTCGGTTTTTTAGATGAAATTTTACGAAAAAATGGTAAATCTGAGCATAATTTCTTGTAAAAAATTCTAAAATCCTTTAAAATAAAAGAGTTGGAGGAATTTATGAATGTAAATCAGATTGTACGGATTATTCCTACTTTAAAAGTTAATAATAGAAAATTAAATGAAACATTTTATATAGAAACCCTTGGCATGAAGGCCTTGTTAGAAGAGTCAGCCTTTCTGTCACTAGGTGATCAAACAGGTCTAGAAAAGCTGGTTTTAGAAGAAGCTCCAAGTATGCGCACTCGTAAGGTAGAGGGAAGAAAAAAACTAGCTAGATTGATTGTCAAGGTGGAAAATCCCATAGAAATTGAAGGACTCTTATCTAAAACAGATTCGATTCATCAATTATATAAAGGTCAAAACGGCTACGCTTTTGAAATTTACTCTCCAGAAGATGATTTGGTTTTGATTCATGCAGAAAATGATAGAGCAAGTCTAGTAGAAGTAGGAGAAAAGCCAGAATTTCAAACAGATCTGGAGTCAATTTCTTTAAGTAAATTTGAGATTTCTATGGAATTACACCTCCCAACGGATGTAGATAGTGTCTTGGAACTATCTGAAATTGAGGAATCCCTTGATTTTATTCCAGCTCAGGGGCAGGATTTGACTGTAGACAATACGGTTACTTGGGACTTATCTATGCTCAAGTTCTTGGTCAATGAACTAGATATAGAAAGTCTGCGCCAGAAGTTTGAGTCTACTGAATATTTTATTCCTAAGTCTGAAAAATTCTTCCTTGGAAAAGATAGAAATAATGTTGAATTGTGGTTTGAAGAAGTATGAAGTGGACCAAGATTATTAAAAAAATAGAAGAACAAATCGAGGCAGGGATTTATCCCGGAGCCTCTTTTGCGTATTTTAAGGACAATCAATGGACGGAGTTCTATTTAGGCCAGAGTGACCCAGAGCATGAATTACAGACTGAGGCAGGACTAGTTTACGACCTAGCCAGTGTCAGCAAGGTTGTTGGCGTTGGCACAGTTTTTACTTTTTTGTGGGAAAAAGGCAAATTAGATATTGACAGACCGGTGACCGATTTTTTACCTGAGAGTGATTATCCAGACATCACTATTCGCCAGCTCTTAACCCACGCTACAGATCTTGATCCATTTATTCCCAATCGTGATCTTTTAACAGCACCTGAATTAAAGGAAGCGATGTTTCATCTCAACAGACGAAGTCAGCCAGCCTTTCTTTATTCGGATGTTCATTTTTTGCTGTTGGGTTTTATTTTGGAAAGAATCTTTAATCAAGATTTGGATGTGATTTTACAAGAACAAGTTTGGAATCCTTGGAGAATGACGGAAACCCAATTTGGACCTGTTGAGCTTGCTGTTCCGACAGTTAGAGATGTAGAGGCAGGTCTGGTACATGATCCCAAGGCTCGTCTCCTGGGCAGACATGCTGGTAGTGCTGGTTTATTTTCGACTGTAAAGGATCTACAAATCTTTTTAGAACACTATTTATCAGATGATTTTGCAAGAGATTTGAGTCAAAATTTTTCTCCTTTGGATGACAAGGAACGTTCTTTGGCCTGGAATTTGGAAGGAGATTGGCTAGACCATACGGGCTATACAGGTACCTTTATCATGTGGAATCGCCAGAAGCAAGAAGCGGCTATTTTCCTATCGAATCGTACCTATGAAAAGGATGAGAGAGCTCAATGGATTTTAGACCGCAATCAAGTAATGGACTTGATTCGTAAAGAAGAGTAAGGAGAGACATGTCAAACAGTTTAAAAGGGACTTTATTAACAGTTGTGGCTGGTATTGCTTGGGGCTTGTCAGGAACGAGTGGCCAATACCTGATGGCGCACGGAATTTCGGCTCTGGTTTTGACCAACTTGCGTCTTTTAATCGCTGGTGGAGTTCTCATGCTCTTGGCTTATGCCACTGCAAAGGATAAAATGCTGGCCTTTTTAAAGGATAGAAAGAGTTTGCTGTCTCTTCTTATTTTTGCACTGATTGGCCTCTTCCTCAACCAATTCGCCTATCTGTCTGCAATTCAGGAAACCAATGCAGGAACAGCAACGATCCTTCAGTATGTTTGTCCTGTTGGAATTTTGATTTATAGCTGTATCAAGGATAAGGTGGCACCGACCTTGGCAGAGATTATTTCTATCATATTAGCCATTGGAGGAACCTTCCTCATTGCAACCCATGGTCAGTTGGACCAGTTATCCATTACACCTTCTGGCCTATTCTGGGGTCTCTTTTCTGCCTGGACTTATGCTCTGTATATCATTTTGCCAATAGCCTTGATTAAGAAGTGGGGGAGTAGCTTGGTCATTGGTGTGGGAATGGTCATAGCAGGTTTGGTCGCCCTTCCTTTTACAGGGGTTCTACAGACTACTATCCCAACTAGTCTTGATTTTCTTCTTGCTTTTGCGGGTATTATCCTTATTGGGACTGTCTTTGCCTATACAGCTTTCCTAAAAGGAGCCAGTCTGATTGGACCGGTCAAGTCAAGTTTGTTGGCTTCAATTGAGCCAATTTCGGCGGTTTTCTTTGCCTTCCTAATCATGAATGAACAATTTTATCCCATTGATTTTCTTGGTATGGCAATGATATTAATTGCAGTAACTCTGATTTCTTTGAAAGATTTACTCTTAGAAAAATAAAAAAGCCTCTTTGTCTGTGACAGAGAGGTTTTATGTAGTATTTTATACTCAATGAAAATCAAAGAGCAAACTAGGAAACTAGCCACAGGTTGCTCAAAGTACTGCTTTGAGGTTGCAGATAGAGTTGACGCGGTTTGAAGAGATTTTCGAAGAGTGTTAATTGTTTTCAAGATAAAATTCAAAGCGTTCGCCTACATATTGACTTTTTACGTATTCAAAAGCAGTACCATCTTCTAGGTAGGAAACCTGAGTCAAACCAAGAATAGCATGTCCTTTTTCAACTTCCAAATAGTGGGCAATCTTTTCTTTAGCAAGACGAGCATAGATGGTCTGCTGTGATTTGCCTATACGGTAGCCGTGTTTTTGCAAGGTTTGGAAGAAATGACTAGTGATTTCTTCTTTTTTAAAGTCCTTAATGAATTTTTCAGGAATAGAAGCAACTTCATAAACTAGAGGAACTTGGTCGGCATAGCGAACCCGCTCCATTCGGATAATATTTTCGGTAGGAGAAATTCCTAGCTTGGCAACTTCCTGCTCATTGGGAATGGTTTTTCTGTAGGAAATGAGTTGGCTAGAGGGAACTTTACCTTGGGACTTAACAATTTCAGTAAAACTGGTTGTGCCTCTCATCTTTTCTTGTACACGTGTACTGGATACAAAGGTGCCGCTTCCTACACGGCGCTCTAAAACTCCTTCTTCGACCAAGAGGGAAATAGCTTGGCGGAGGGTCATGCGACTGACCGCAAACTGCTCTGCTAAATCTCGTTCACTTGGAAGTCTCTCACCGATGGCCCAACGATGTTCGTCAATATCCTTTTTAATCTGGTCATGGATTTTCATATAAGCGGGTAGCATATTTTTCACTTCATTTCTATCTTTTCTCTATTGTACCCCAATAAACTAGAAAAAGTCAAACTTCGCCTTGTTTAGTTGGTAATTCGCCCTTATTTGTGATAGAATATTGAAAAAAGATATTTCTTTTAAGAAAGGAAAAAGATGAGCAACATTTCAACTGATTTGAAAGATGTAGAAAAAATCATCGTGTTGGACTATGGTAGCCAATACAACCAGCTGATTTCACGCCGTATCCGTGAGATTGGTGTTTTTTCAGAACTAAAAAGCCATAAAATTTCAGCTGCTGAAGTTCGTGAAATCAACCCTGTAGGAATCATCCTTTCAGGTGGTCCAAACTCTGTATACGAAGATGGTTCATTTGATATTGACCCAGAAATCTTCGAACTTGGAATTCCTATTTTGGGAATTTGTTATGGTATGCAGTTATTGACCCATAAACTTGGAGGAAAAGTTGTTCCTGCAGGTGATGCTGGAAATCGTGAATACGGTCAATCAACTCTTACTCACACATCATCAGCTCTTTTTGAATCAACACCAGACGAGCAGACTGTTTTGATGAGCCATGGTGATGCGGTTACTGAAATTCCTGCTGACTTTGTTCGTACAGGTACATCAGCTGACTGCCCATACGCAGCCATCGAAAACCCAGATAAACACATTTACGGTATCCAATTCCACCCTGAAGTTCGCCATTCTGTATACGGGAATGACATCCTTCGTAACTTTGCCCTTAACATCTGTAAGGCTAAAGGCGACTGGTCAATGGATAACTTCATTGATATGCAGATCCAAAAAATTCGTGAAACCGTCGGTGATAAACGTGTCCTTCTTGGTCTATCAGGTGGGGTTGACTCTTCAGTTGTTGGGGTTCTTCTCCAAAAGGCTATTGGCAATCAATTAATCTGTATCTTTGTAGACCACGGTCTTCTTCGTAAAGGAGAAGCGGACCAAGTTATGGACATGCTTGGTGGTAAGTTTGGTTTGAATATCGTCAAAGCAGACGCTGCTAAACGTTTCCTTGATAAACTTGCTGGCGTTTCTGACCCAGAACAAAAACGTAAAATCATCGGTAACGAATTTGTGTATGTCTTTGATGACGAAGCAAGTAAGCTCAAAGATGTGAAATTCCTTGCTCAAGGTACCTTATACACAGACGTTATCGAGTCTGGTACAGATACAGCTCAAACTATCAAGTCACACCACAACGTGGGTGGTCTTCCAGAAGACATGCAGTTTGAATTGATTGAACCACTCAACACTCTCTATAAAGATGAAGTTCGTGCCCTTGGTACAGAGCTTGGTATGCCAGACCATATCGTATGGCGCCAACCATTTCCAGGACCAGGACTTGCTATCCGTGTCATGGGTGAAATCACTGAAGAGAAACTAGAAACCGTTCGTGAATCAGACGCTATCCTTCGTGAGGAAATTGCTAAAGCAGGTCTTGACCGCGATATCTGGCAATACTTCACAGTGAACACAGGCGTTCGTTCAGTCGGTGTTATGGGTGACGGTCGTACATATGACTACACGATTGCAATCCGTGCTATCACCTCTATCGATGGTATGACAGCTGACTTTGCAAAGATTCCTTGGGATGTCCTTCAAAAGATTTCTGTACGTATCGTAAACGAAGTGGACCACGTTAACCGCATCGTCTATGATATTACAAGTAAACCACCTGCAACAGTTGAGTGGGAGTAAAGCTATAAATACTTTACTCTTATAGTAAATGAAAAATAAGGATTTCGAGAGAACAAAATCGTTCTCTCTTTTTTTAGCTGAATATTTTAAGTAAAAGGTTAAGCTATTCTTTCATAAAACAAGACAGAATGGTTGCCTCCAAAGTCTCATCATAAGAGAACAGTTATATTCTCTGGATCTACTTTTGAGATGGTAAAAATAGATATACTGATATCCATTCCTTTTATCATATCCTTGATTTCTTAAGTTTTAAAGACAGTTTAATCAGGATTCCTTTTATATATCGATTAAGAAATAAATAATCTGTCTTGAATCCTACTATAGATGTATAAAGAGTCATTTTGTTTTTTGTTTCGTATCAGTATCAATCCGTTCTGATATTGTTTTTTGAATTGTAGAAAATTCTAGTATAGTAGTTAGGAAGTTTTTATAAATTTATTGTATTTAATTCTTGAGTTGAGACCTTTACTTTTTTAGCTAATTATGTAATAATATTAACAATACAAATAAATGAAAGTTGGTGTTTCTATTGCATAAAGCAGTAAAACAAGAAAAAGGTCATGGATATCTCCGTAAAACTAAGTTAGGTTTGTTAAGTGGTATTATCCTAACGACTGCTTTAGGGAGTTTATTTTTAAATGGGATTGTAAGCGCTGATGAACAGCCAAATTCAAGTACACCTCCTAATGCAGCACAGACTCCACCTAGCGAAACTGTGGTTCAAAGTGAGTATGAAACGAGTACAACACATACGGTAAAAGAAACCGAGTTAAAAGCTAAAGTTGAAGAAGTAAAAGCTTTAGGGGTTAAGGTTACAGAAACACCCACTGAAAATGTAGGTGTTGCAAATAGTTCTTCTGAGGTTACACATTTACGCACAACTGCCGAAGAGAAAGTAGATGCTCAAATTCGTGATTTAGAGTCTGCAAAAGCTGAACAAGAGCAAGTGAAAGCGGATAGAACGAAGATTGATGAGTTTAAAAATACTCTTATCAATGCTAATTATATTAAAGTAAAAGCTAGATTAGTTTCTCAGGTAAATAGTCGAGATATCGATGAAGATGTCTCGAAAGAAGCGTCAGTTAGCCCGATTACATCAAGTAGCGGTGAAATTCGGTATTTGAAAGCGAATGAATTGGAGTTAACTGATTCTCAAGGTTTGTATAATGCAGTATCGAAACCAACTACTGAGGAAGTTACAGAAACATTTATTAAGGTACCTGCTCGAATTGGAATTACAGATAAATATGCAACAAATCGTGTGAATATCGGGTATCCTGCTCGTATAGTGGAACTAACTCCAAACACTGTGTATAGTTACACCATCACACCTCGTTCAGATAGTGTTTTATCTAGTATTTACGGTATCGGTAGTATTGAGACAACTGCTAAATTTGAGTATACGCTACCTGAAGAAACCAAACTTTACGCTACATTTAGCAGTAAACCTGTTGAGACTCATGTAATTATTAAAAACTTAACTCGACGTGCTGAAAATCATACTGATTTCATTGGTTATACTCGAACTTATACTTATAAGGATAAGCAAGGAAATATTATTCCAATTAAAGATTTATATGCAAAATTCTTAGATGTCCAAGGTTTTAAGGGTAAAGGGGTTATAACGTCTTCTGATATTCCAAAATCTAAATTATCCGAGTTTGAAGTACGTTCAGCTGGTGCTGATTACACTTATAGACAAGAAACATCTTTACTTGGAGAAAATACAATTTCTCAAAAAGAGTACATTGCTAGTAAAGTAGTTCCTAATAAACGTAATCAGTTTACACCTCGCATTGTTTATGCATCAAATCTCCAAAGAGTTGAATTGACAGATACAGAAAAAGCAATCAACGGTGTGTCTCGCACTTTCCATACTGTTACTTATACAGAAGTTCAAAACAAAGGTTTAGTGACTCAGAAGTTTGTAAACGAACAAGGTGTTGAAATTGCACCTAGTGTTAAATCTGAACTTAAAGAAGTAGGTTCTGAGGTATCTTTAACTCATCCGACCGATTTGGACTTTGAGAACAAGCGTTATACCTTTAAAGAACAAGACAAACAAGATATTACAGAGATTGTGAAAGGTGAAACTGTCATTACCTATGTGTATAAACAGAAGTATGAGAATAACTTACCACCTGTAGAAACAGAAACAAAAATTCCAATTACAACAACTTATGTAGAAGACAAAACAATCGACTATGGTACGGAAATTGTTGAATCGAACGGTAGCGAAGGTAAAATTGTAACTACAACACCTAAAATTGTGAATGAACTTGATGGTATTGTAACTGACGGTAAGCCGACTGAAAAAGAAACTCCTATGGTACCAAAAGTAGTTAAAGTAGGTACTAAACCTAAAGTTGTAGAAACAACTACTCCATATACAACACGTTATGTAGAAGATAATACAAAAGATAAAGACTATCGAGAAGTAACAAGAACTGGTAAAGCTGGTAAAACAACTACTACAATAACTTATACCTTGGATCCTAATACAGGAGCAGTAACACCGAATGAACCAACCACGATTACTGAAGAAGCAGTAGAAGAAGTTATCACAGTCGGTACGAAACCAAAGGTTGAGGCACCAAAGGTTGAAACGCCAAAAGTTGAAACGCCAAAAGTTGAAACACCAAAGGTTGAAACACCAAAGGTTGAAACACCAAAGGTTGAAACACCAAAGGTTGAAACACCAAAGGTTGAAACACCAAAGGTTGAAACGCCAAAAGTTGAAACGCCAAAAGTTGAAACGCCAAAAGTTGAAACACCAAAAGTTGAAACACCAAAGGTTGAAACGCCAAAAGTTGAAACGCCAAAGGTTGAAACGCCAAAAGTTGAAACACCAAAGGTTGAAACGCCAAAAGTTGAAACACCAAAGGTTGAAACGCCAAAAGTTGAAACACCAAAGGTTGAGACACCAAAGGTAGAAGTACCAAAATCAAAGACACCAACTGAACAATCGACAAAAGAAACTTCACAAATTCCGACTTCTGTAGCAAGTAAGAGAGAGGAATTGCCTAATACAGGTACAGAAGATCATGCTAATCTTGTAGTCTTAGGACTTCTAGGAGTTTTGAGTGGATTTGGATTTCTTGCACACAAGAAAAAAGAAGTGGAGAAATAGTTTTTTCTAACCTATATTAGAAAAGGGCTCACATCTGTGGGCTTTTTCTCTTTGACAATCTTTTTGCTTTAATAATCTAAAAGATTAGAATTGTCAAAACAATCTGTCTAGGCTTGATTTTATGGCTTATTTACTATAAAATGAGAAGGAAAAACGTCAAACTTTTATATTGCAAATAGGAGAAAACATGACAAAAACATTAAAACGTCCAGAGGTTTTATCACCTGCAGGGACTTTAGAGAAGCTAAAGGTAGCTGTTCAATATGGAGCAGATGCTGTCTTTATCGGTGGTCAGGCCTATGGCCTTCGTAGCCGTGCCGGAAACTTTACTTTCGAACAGATGGAAGAAGGTGTCCAGTTTGCGGCCAAGTATGGTGCTAAGGTTTATGTGGCTGCCAATATGGTTATGCACGAAGGAAATGAGGCTGGTGCTGGTGAGTGGTTCCGTAAACTACGTGATATCGGAATCGCGGCAGTTATCGTGTCTGACCCAGCCTTGATTATGATTGCAGCGACTGAAGCGCCTGGTCTTGAAATCCACCTCTCTACCCAAGCAAGTGCGACTAACTATGAAACACTTGAGTTCTGGAAAGAACTAGGTTTAACTCGTGTCGTTTTGGCGCGTGAGGTTTCAATGGAAGAATTGGCAGAAATTCGCAAACGTACAGATGTTGAGATTGAAGCCTTTGTTCATGGAGCCATGTGTATTTCTTACTCTGGTCGTTGTACTCTTTCAAACCACATGAGTATGCGTGATGCTAACCGTGGTGGTTGCTCTCAGTCTTGTCGTTGGAAGTACGACCTTTACGATATGCCATTTGGGAAGGAACGTAAGAGTCTTAAAGGTGAAATTCCTGAAGAATTTTCAATGTCAGCCGTTGATATGTCCATGATTGACCATATCCCAGATATGATTGAAAACGGTGTGGACAGTCTCAAGATTGAAGGACGTATGAAGTCTATTCACTACGTATCAACAGTAACAAACTGCTACAAGGCAGCTGTTGATGCTTATCTAGAAAGTCCAGAGAAGTTTGAAGCTATCAAGCAGGACTTGATTGATGAAATGTGGAAGGTTGCCCAACGTGAATTAGCAACAGGTTTCTACTATGGTACACCATCTGAAAATGAGCAGTTGTTTGGTGCTCGTCGTAAAATTCCTGAGTATAAGTTTGTCGCTGAAGTGGTTTCTTACGATGATGCGACACAAACAGCAACCATTCGCCAACGGAACGTCATTAACGAAGGGGACCAAGTTGAGTTTTATGGCCCAGGTTTCCGTCATTTTGAGACTTATATCGAAGATTTGCATGATGCTAAAGGAAATAAGATCGATCGCGCTCCAAATCCAATGGAACTATTGACTATCAAGGTTCCACAACCTGTTCAAGCTGGAGATATGGTTCGAGCTCTCAAAGAAGGTCTCATCAATCTTTATAAGGAAGATGGAACCAGCGTCACAGTTCGTGCTTAATAAATATGTAGGGGACGAAAGCTTTCTAGTTGCTTTCCCTTTAATCCTATTTACTAAAAGAACATTAGGTTAAAAAAATATATTAATTTCCATCCGAGATTTCATCTCGGATTTTTTCATTATTTTTCAGAAAGACCTAGATAATAGACGGATTTATTACAAGTTTTTTCCAAAATTTTCTATATAATAGACTTAAAAATAGTAAAATTGTAAATAATTTTCATTAAACGCTTTCAATGTTAGTAAAAAGTTGACAAATCCAATTTTTAGGACTAAACTAAGTAAGTAAATTTTAATTAAAAGGAGAATTCGTCATGAATTTAACATTTTTCGGTCTATGTCTTGCCTGTATGGGTGTATCTCTTGGTGAAGGTATGTTGATGAACGGTTTGTTGAAATCAGTTGCTCGCCAACCAGATATCATCTCAGAACTACGTAGTTTGATGATCCTAGGGGTTGCCTTTATTGAAGGTACTTTCTTCGTTACTCTTGTCTTTTCATTTATCATCAAATAAAAGAAGTATAAATTGAAAAAGGGAGGATTTTAGATGGAAGAAAGTATTAATCCAACCATCAATATTGGTCCTGTTACCTTTAATTTAACCATAGTAGTTTTGACTTTGTTGACTGTAGCACTTATTTTTGGCTTTATTTATTGGGCAACTCGAAATATGACTTTGAGACCCACAGGAAAACAAAATGTATTAGAGTATTTATTTGATTTTGTTGTTGGATTTACAAAATCAAACCTTGGTCCAATGATAAAGGATTATTCTCTCTTTTATTTCTGTTTATTCCTATTTATGGCCATTGCAAATAATATTGGCTTAATGGCTAGAATTCAGACTACAGATGGTGTAAATCTTTGGACCTCACCAACAGCAAATTTGTCATTTGACTTGGTCTTGTCTTTTACAATTATCTTAATGACTCACGTAGAAGGAATTCGTCGTCGTGGAATCAAAAAGTATTTAAAAGCATTTGTAACACCAGGTTTTATGACACCAATGAATCTCTTGGAAGAAGTTACCAATCTCCTTTCACTTGCATTGCGGGTCTTTGGTAATATCTTTGCAGGGGAAGTGATGGCAAGTATGTTAGTCCTACTTTCTCATCAGGCCTTCTATTGGTATCCTATTGCTTTTGGAACAAATCTAATCTGGACTGCATTTTCTGTTTTTATTTCTTGTGTACAAGCATATGTATTTACATTGTTATCTTCAATGTACCTAGGAAATAAAATTAATGATGAAGAATAGAAAGGAGTAGTTTATGAATGTAACAGTAGGTGAATTACTTGGTGATTTTATACTAATCGCTGGTTCCTTTATTCTCTTGCTAGTCTTGGTTAAGAAATATGCTTGGTCAAATTTGGCTAGCATTTTCGAACAAAGAGCAGAAAAAATTGCAGCAGATATTGACGGAGCTGAACAAGCACGTCAAAAAGCAGAAGTATTGGCTCAAAAACGCGAAGATGAATTGGCTGGTAGCCGTAAAGAAGCTAAGACAATCATCGAGAATGCGAAAGAAACAGCTGAGAAAAGTAAAGCTAGTATTTTAGCAGATGCTAAGCTAGAAGCAGGACGCTTGAAAGAAAAAGCGAACCAAGAAATTGCTCAAAATAAAGCTGAAGCTTTACAAAGCGTTAAGGGTGAGGTAGCAGATTTGACAATCAGCTTGGCTGGTAAAATCATCTCACAAAACCTTGACGGTCATGCCCATAAAGAACTTATTGATCAGTATATCGATCAGTTAGGAGAAGCTTAATGGACAAGAAAACAGTAAAGGTAATTGAAAAATACAGCATGCCTTTTGTCCAATTGGTTATAGAAAAAGGAGAAGAAGACCGTATCTTTTCAGACTTAGCTCAAATCAAGCAAGTTGCTGAAGAAACAGCCTTTCCTTCTTTTTTAAAAAAAGTGGCAGTAGACGAGTCTGACAAGGAAAAAACAATTACTTTCTTCCAAGATTCAGTGTCACCTTTATTGCAAAACTTTATCCAGGTTCTTATCTACAATCACAGAGCAAATCTTTTTTATGATATTCTTGTAGATTGCTTGAACCGACTTGAAAAAGAAACAAATCGATTTGAAGTGACGATTACTTCAGCTCATCCTTTAACTGATGAACAGAAGAGCCGCTTGCTCCCTTTGATTGAGAAAAAAATGTCTCTTAAAGTAAGGAGTGTAAAAGAACAAATCGATGAAAGTCTTATTGGTGGTTTTGTCATTTTTGCCAATCACAAGACAATTGATGTGAGTATTAAACAACAACTTAAAGTTGTTAAAGAAAATTTGAAATAGAAAGTGGTGTTCTTTTGGCAATTAACGCACAAGAAATCAGCGCTTTAATTAAGCAACAAATTGAAAATTTCAAACCCAATTTTGATGTGACTGAAACAGGTGTTGTAACCTATATCGGGGACGGTATCGCGCGTGCTCACGGCCTTGAAAATGCCATGAGTGGAGAGTTGTTGATTTTTGAAAACGGCTCTTATGGTATGGCTCAAAACTTGGAGTCAACAGACGTTGGTATTATCATCCTAGGTGACTTTACAGATATCCGTGAAGGCGATACAATCCGCCGTACAGGGAAAATCATGGAAGTCCCAGTAGGTGAAAGTCTGATTGGTCGTGTTGTGGACCCACTTGGTCGTCCAGTTGACGGTCTTGGAGAAATCTACACTGATAAAACTCGTCCAGTAGAAGCACCAGCTCCTGGTGTTATGCAACGTAAGTCTGTATCAGAACCATTGCAAACTGGTTTGAAAGCTATTGACGCCCTTGTACCGATTGGTCGTGGTCAACGTGAGTTGATTATCGGTGACCGTCAGACAGGGAAAACAACCATTGCGATTGATACAATCTTGAACCAAAAAGGTCAAGATATGATCTGTATCTACGTAGCGATTGGACAAAAAGAATCAACAGTTCGTACGCAAGTAGAAACACTACGTCAGTACGGTGCCTTGGACTACACAATCGTTGTGACAGCCTCTGCTTCACAACCATCTCCATTGCTTTTCCTAGCTCCTTATGCTGGGGTTGCCATGGCGGAAGAATTTATGTACCAAGGTAAGCATGTTTTGATCGTTTATGATGATTTATCAAAACAAGCGGTAGCTTATCGTGAACTGTCACTCTTGCTTCGTCGTCCTCCAGGTCGTGAAGCTTTCCCAGGGGATGTTTTCTACCTTCACAGCCGTTTGCTTGAGCGCTCAGCTAAAGTTTCTGATGAACTTGGTGGTGGATCAATTACTGCCCTACCATTTATCGAGACACAAGCAGGAGATATCTCTGCCTATATCGCAACCAACGTGATTTCAATCACTGATGGACAAATCTTCCTTGGTGATGGTCTCTTCAATGCGGGTATTCGTCCAGCCATCGATGCGGGTTCATCTGTATCTCGTGTAGGTGGTTCTGCACAAATCAAAGCCATGAAAAAGGTTGCTGGTACACTTCGTATCGACCTTGCTTCATACCGTGAGTTGGAAGCCTTCACTAAGTTTGGTTCTGACTTGGATGCGGCAACACAGGCTAAGTTGAACCGTGGACGTCGTACAGTTGAAGTCTTGAAACAACCTGTTCACAAACCATTACCTGTTGAGAAACAAGTAACCATTCTCTATGCTTTGACACATGGTTTCTTGGATACTGTTCCAGTAGATGATATTGTTCGTTTCGAGGAAGAGTTCCATGCCTTCTTTGATGCTCAACATCCAGAGATTTTGGAAACCATTCGTGATACAAAAGACTTGCCAGAAGAAGCAGTCTTGGATGCTGCGATTACAGAGTTTCTCAATCAAACCAGCTTCCAATAAGAATAGAGGTGTCAGATGGCAGTATCTCTAAATGATATTAAAACAAAAATCGCCTCAACAAAAAATACGAGTCAAATCACAAATGCCATGCAGATGGTATCAGCTGCTAAGCTAGGTCGTTCTGAAGAAGCTGCTCGCAACTTCCAAGTTTATGCTCAGAAAGTTCGTAAACTTTTGACGGATATTCTTCATGGGAATGGAGCTGGTAGTTCAACCAATCCGATGTTGATTAGCCGTCCAGTTAAGAAGACAGGCTATATCGTCATTACATCAGACCGAGGTTTGGTTGGAGGTTATAATTCTTCTATTTTGAAAGCCGTTATGGAGCTGAAAGAAGAATACCATCCAGATGGTCAAGGTTTTGAAATGATCTGTATTGGTGGAATGGGAGCTGATTTCTTTAAAGCTCGTGGTATTCAACCACTTTATGAACTACGTGGCTTGGCAGATCAACCAAGCTTTGATGAAGTTCGTAAGATTATTTCAAAAACTGTTGAAATGTACCAAAATGAACTTTTTGATGAACTCTATGTCTGCTATAACCACCATGTCAATACGCTAACCAGTCAAATGCGTGTGGAGCAAATGCTTCCGATTGTTGACTTGGATCCAAATGAAGCGGATGACAGTTACAGTTTGACCTTTGAGTTGGAAACTAGTCGAGAAGAAATTTTGGAGCAGTTGTTGCCTCAATTTGCAGAAAGTATGATTTATGGTGCTATTATCGATGCTAAGACAGCTGAAAATGCTGCTGGTATGACAGCCATGCAAACAGCGACAGATAATGCTAAGAAAGTCATTAATGATTTGACAATTCAGTATAACCGTGCCAGACAGGCGGCGATTACACAAGAAATTACAGAAATCGTAGCAGGAGCTAGTGCCTTAGAATAGGCACTAGTCCAGCTCGTATGAAAATGAACTTAGGACCTAGTTAAGCTAGGGACCGACAGTATCTTATATAGAATAGGAGAAGGAGATGAGTTCAGGTAAAATTGCTCAGGTTATCGGTCCCGTTGTAGACGTCTTGTTTGCAGCAGGGGAAAAACTTCCTGAGATTAACAATGCACTTGTCGTCTACAAAAATGACGAAAGAAAAACAAAAATCGTCCTTGAAGTAGCCTTGGAGTTGGGAGATGGTATGGTCCGTACTATCGCCATGGAATCAACAGATGGTTTGACTCGTGGAATGGAAGTATTGGACACAGGTCGTCCAATCTCTGTACCAGTAGGTAAAGAAACTTTGGGACGTGTCTTCAATGTTTTGGGAGATACCATTGACTTGGAAGTTCCTTTTACAGAAGATGCAGAGCGTCAGCCAATTCATAAAAAAGCTCCAACTTTTGATGAGTTGTCTACCTCTTCTGAAATCCTTGAAACAGGGATTAAGGTTATCGATCTTCTTGCCCCTTATCTTAAAGGTGGTAAGGTTGGACTTTTCGGTGGTGCCGGAGTTGGTAAAACTGTCTTGATTCAAGAGTTGATTCATAACATTGCCCAAGAACACGGTGGTATTTCAGTATTTACCGGTGTTGGGGAACGTACTCGTGAAGGGAACGACCTTTACTGGGAAATGAAAGAATCAGGTGTTATCGAGAAAACAGCCATGGTATTTGGTCAGATGAATGAGCCACCAGGAGCACGTATGCGTGTTGCCCTTACTGGTTTGACAATCGCTGAATACTTCCGTGATGTGGAAGGCCAAGACGTGCTTCTCTTTATCGATAATATCTTCCGTTTCACTCAGGCTGGTTCAGAAGTATCTGCCCTTTTGGGTCGTATGCCATCAGCCGTTGGTTACCAACCAACACTTGCTACGGAAATGGGTCAATTGCAAGAGCGTATTACATCAACTAAAAAGGGTTCTGTAACCTCTATCCAGGCTATCTATGTGCCAGCGGATGACTATACTGACCCAGCGCCAGCAACAGCCTTCGCTCATTTGGACTCAACAACTAACTTGGAACGTAAGTTGGTACAATTGGGTATCTACCCAGCCGTTGACCCACTTGCTTCAAGCTCACGTGCCTTGGCACCTGAAATCGTTGGAGAAGAGCACTATGCAGTTGCTGCTGAAGTAAAACGCGTTCTTCAACGTTACCATGAATTGCAAGATATCATTGCTATCCTTGGTATGGATGAGCTTTCTGATGAAGAAAAGACCTTGGTTGCTCGTGCCCGTCGTATCCAGTTCTTCTTGTCACAAAACTTCAACGTTGCGGAACAATTCACTGGTCAGCCAGGTTCTTATGTTCCAGTTGCTGAAACTGTTCGTGGCTTTAAGGAAATCCTTGATGGTAAACACGACCACTTGCCAGAAGATGCCTTCCGTGGGGTTGGTTCTATCGAAGATGTGATTGCAAAAGCTGAAAAAATGGGATTTTAAGAGGTGATCTATGGCTCAGTTAACTGTCCAGATCGTGACACCAGATGGTCTCGTCTATGATCACCATGCCAGCTTTGTATCAGTTCGAACTCTGGATGGTGAGATGGGAATCTTGCCACGACATGAAAATATGATTGCAGTTTTAGCAGTTGATGAGGTTAAGGTTAAACGTGTAGATGATGAAAATCACGTGAACTGGATTGCAGTGAACGGAGGCGTTATCGAAGTTGCTAATGGTGTTATCACAATCGTTGCTGACTCTGCAGAACGGGCTCGTGATATCGACGTTAGTCGTGCAGAACGTGCCAAACTTCGAGCAGAGCGTGAAATTGAAGAAGCACAAGACAAACACTTGATTGACCAAGAACGTCGTGCGAAGATTGCACTGCAACGTGCCATTAACCGTATTAATGTCGGAAATAGACTATAAGAAAAAAATGAACTTGAGTTACCAAGTTCATTTTTTATGTTTTCTTAAGGGGCAAAACTGATGCAGACTGCTTCTGGGACATGAAAGTCATTAGAAAGTTCTGCTAGACGTCCAGTTTCAGAATTGCGTTTAAAGACGGTTGCATTGTCAGAGTCTTGATGGACAGCAATGACAAATTCTTGGTCTGGTGTCAAATCAAAATCACGTGGAGTCTGACCATGTGTCGGAACGATTTCTAACAACTCTAAGCTACCGTCCGCAAGGATTGTATATACTACGATAGAATCATGACCACGGTTAGAGGCGTAGAGGTATTTACCATCTTTAGAGAGACGAATGGCAGCAGTACCATTAAAGCCTTCATAACCGTCTGGTAGAGTTGAAATGACTTGCATGCGTTCAAATTCGCCAACACCATCGTAGATTAGAACCTCGATAGTGCTATTGAGTTCACAAATGAGATAAGCGATTTTATAATGGTTATGGAAAATAATATGGCGTGAGCCTGCTCCTGGCTGGCTATGATAGGTATAGAGCTTAGATAATTTTCCTTCTGAATCAAAATCATAAGTGATAACTTGGTCTGTTCCCAAGTCGCAGGTCACTAGATAGTGGTCAGGTGTTAAATCTGTATAGTGAACATGTGGAGAAGCTTGATTTTCATGTGGACCTTGGCCACTGTGTTGATCAACATCACTAAGTAGAAGACGACCATCTTCCTGACGTTTATAAACAAGGACCTGTCCCTTGTGGTAATTTGCCGCGTAAACCAAATCACGCTTTTCATCAACGGCAACATAACAGTGGGGGGCTCCCTCTTCAACGACGTGATTTAATAAGTTACCATTAGTTTGATAGGCTGCAATTCCCCCCTTATCGTCTTGACTACCAACAGTGTATAAATGTTGGTGCTGGTCAAAGGCAAGGTAGGTTGGACTTGGCTCAGTAGCAAAAAGTTCTAGATTTGAAAGCTGACCAGTTTCTGTATCGAAGTCTGCCTTGTAAATCCCTTGGGAAGTACGACGTGTATAAGTTCCAAAATAAACAGTTTCTTTCATAACTTTACCTCTATATAAAGATAAGACTATTATATCACAAAAATGCTACTATGAAGAAATCAAGATTAGCAAGAGCTTTACCTAATTCTTTTGATGATAATATTAGAAATGTTTTCATTGATTTACTTAATAAAAGTGCTATAATAATCTTATACAAATTGCAAAGGAGTTTGTTTATGAAAAAACGTGTTTTCTTAGCAGCAGGAGTTGCTGTACTCTCGGCAGCAGTGCTAGTAGCGTGTTCATCTGGTAATGGTAATAAAGAAGCAACTAAAGAAGCAACTAAAGAAGCAACTAAACAAGCAACTAAACAAGCAACTAAACCAGTTACTTATGCCTATGTATTCTCATTAGATCCTGTTACTTTGGATTATACAGTTTCTGGTAATGTCAGCACTAAACAGATTACAGGTAATGTTATTGATGGATTATTAGAAAATGATCAATATGGGAATCTGGTCCCATCAGTTGCAGAAGATTGGACTGTTTCCAAAGATGGTTTGACCTATACCTATAAAATCCGTCAGGGTGTCAAGTGGTATACCAATGAGGGAGAGGAGTATGGTGAAGTTAAGGCTCAGGATTTTGTAACTGGTCTTAAGCATGCAGCTGATAAGAAATCACAGGCTCTCTATTTGGTACAGGATTCTATCAAAGGATTGGATGACTATGTAAATGGGAAAACAACAGATTTCTCAACCGTAGGCGTGAAAGCAACAGATGATTATACTGTTGTTTATACTTTGAACCATCCAGAATCTTTCTGGAATTCAAAAACAACAATGGGAGTCCTTGCTCCCGTGAGTGGAGATTTTTTGGCATCTAAAGGAGATGATTTTGGTAAGGCCACTGATGTAACGAGTATACTATACAATGGGGCATATCTTCTTAAGGGGCTTACTTCGAAATCTTCTATCGAAATGACCAAAAACCAAAATTACTGGGATAAGCAAAATGTCTTTATTGATGATATCAAGTTATCATTCTTTGATGGTCAAGATGCAGACTCTCTAGGACGTGGTTTTGATGAGGGACATTATCCAGCTGCTCCACTCTTTAAAAACTCTGCCAACTATGAACGTCTAAAAGAAAAATACAAGGATAATATTGTATATGGTCAACAAAGAGGTGGCGTATTCTATATGTCTACTAATATTGATCGTGTGTCATACAATCATACTGCTAAAACAAGTGATGTAGAAAAATCCTCTACTAAGAAAGCACTTTTAAACAAAGATTTCCGTCAAGCCTTGGCATTTGCTGCAGATCGTAAAGCAGCTGTTTCTCAGGTGTTTGGGGATGAAGTGGCGCCTCGTAAATTACGTACAAGTTTCACTCCTCCAACATTTGTACAAGTTGGAGACCAATCGTTTGGTCAAGTAACTAAGATAGAATTGGATAAATTGGATAATGTCTGGAAAGATGTCAGTCTTGATGATGCGCAAGATTCACTTCATAACGTAGACAAGGCTAAAGCTAAGTTTGAATCTGCTAAGAAAACTCTTCAAGCTGATGGAGTACAGTTCCCAATTCATTTAGATCTTCCAGTTTCATCGACTCAGACAGATTTTATCCATCAAGCTCAGTCTTATAAACAATCCATTGAAGAAGCCTTGGGCTCTGAAAATGTAGTTGTTGACATTCAACAGGTTTCTGATGATGAATTGGGAAACATGACTGTTCTAGCGACATCAAATAATAATGTTGATTGGGACATTAATGTTAATAGTGGTTGGAGTCCGGATTATGCAGATCCATCAACTTATCTAGATGTATTTGATCCAACTTCAGGTCCAAGTCTCCTCGGCTCTCTTGGTGTAGCACCAGGAACAGACAATCCAGCCATTAAAACAGTTGGATTGGATAAATACAAAGGATTGATTGATGATGCAAATAGTGAAAAAACAGATCTGCAAAAACGTTATTCTAAATATGCTAAGGCGCAAGCTTGGTTAACAGATAGTGCTCTAGTTATTCCTGTACACTCAGACGGTGCCCAAATGTTAGTAACGAAGAAAGTATTAGGTAGTGGTGCTGATGGTTGGATTGGTGACAAAACAGGAGATAACAGTTATAAATATCTTAAACTCCAAGATAAGATTGTCACTTCCAAAGAAATGGATGAGTTCCGCAAGAAATTTGCTGATGAAAAAGGCAAATCCAATGCTGATTATCAGAAGAACTTAGACCGTCATATTCAAGACTAATCGAATCTCCTCTTTTGAGGGGATTTTTTATGTCGCTGTCTCCATGTAAGCACTTTAAAAAAGAGTTATTTTGATTTAAAAATGGTATAATGAGAGAACAATAGAAAGGAAGTATTTATGGAGCAAAAAGAGAAACATTTTAGCTTATCTTGGTTTTTCAAGTGGTTTTTGGATAACAAGGCAATTACGGTATTTTTGGTAACCTTATTATTGGGACTCGATCTGTTTATTTTAAGTAAGATTAGTTTTCTATTTTCACCTGTTTTAGATTTCTTGGCAGTTGTGATGTTGCCAGTCATTCTATCTGGTTTACTATACTATTTATTGAATCCTATTGTTGATTGGATGGAGAAGCATAAGATTAATCGCGTTATCGCAATCAGTATTGTCTTTGTCATCATCGCTCTCTTTATCATTTGGGGCTTGGCAGTAGCCATTCCAAATCTGCAACGTCAGGTTTTAAGTTTTGCAAGGAATGTTCCAGTCTACCTTGAAGATGCTGATCGAGTTATTGATGATTTGGTCACCAAGCGTTTACCAGATGATTTCAGACCTCAGTTAGAACAAGTTTTGACAAACTTCTCAAGTCAGGCTACAGTTTGGGCAAGTAAGGTTTCATCTCAAGCAGTCAACTGGGTGAGCGCCTTTATTAGCGGGGCTTCTCAAGTGATTGTTGCCTTGATTATCGTTCCGTTCATGCTCTTTTATCTCTTACGTGATGGAAAAGGCCTACGTCACTATTTGACCCAATTCATGCCAACGAAATTGAAAGAACCTGTTGGACAAGTTTTATCAGATGTGAACCAGCAGTTGTCCAACTATGTTAGAGGGCAAGTAACAGTAGCTATTATTGTAGCGGTAATGTTTATGATTTTCTTCAAGATTATTGGTCTACGCTATGCAGTTACGTTGGGGGTTACTGCTGGTATTTTAAATCTGGTTCCTTATTTGGGTAGCTTCTTAGCCATGCTTCCTGCCCTAGTATTGGGCTTGATTGCTGGGCCAGTCATGCTTTTGAAAGTTGTGATTGTCTTTATCGTAGAACAAACTATTGAAGGTCGTTTTGTCTCTCCATTGATTTTGGGAAGTCAATTAAACATCCATCCCATTAATGTTCTCTTTGTTTTGTTAACTTCAGGATCCATGTTTGGTATCTGGGGAGTCTTGCTCGGTATTCCAGTTTATGCCTCTGCTAAGGTTGTCATTTCAGCGATTTTCGAATGGTATAAAGTAGTCAGTGGCCTATATGAACTAGAGGGAGAGGAAGTCAAGAGTGAACAATAGTCAACAGATGTTACAGGCTTTGGAAGAGCAAGATTTAACCAAGGCTGAGAACTATTTCGTCAAAGCTTTAGAAAATGATCCAAGTGACCTTCTGTATGAGTTAGCTACTTATCTTGAAGGAATTGGTTTTTATCCTCAGGCAAAGGAAATTTACCTGAAAATTGTAGAAAATTTTCCAGAGGTTAATCTTAATCTAGCAGCTATTGCTAGCGAGGATGGTCAAATCGAAGAAGCCTTTGCTTATCTTGAGGAAATCCAAGCTGACAGTGACTGGTATGTTTCTGCTTTGGCTCTGAAGGCAGACCTTTACCAGTTGGAAGGTTTGACAGATGTGGCGCGTGAGAAACTTCTGGAGGCCTTGACTTACTCAGAAGATCCTCTCTTGATATTGGGCTTAGCAGAGTTGGATAGTGAGTTGGAAAATTATCAAGAGGCCATTCAAGGCTATGCCCAGTTAGATAATCGTACTATTTATGAGCAAACAGGCATTTCCACCTATCAACGGATTGGCTTTGCCTATGCCCAGTTAGGGAAATTTGAAACGGCTACAGAGTTTTTAGAAAAAGCCCTGGAGTTAGAATACGATGACCTAACAGCTTTTGAGTTGGCCAGTCTTTACTTTGATCAAGAAGAATACCAAAAAGCTGTCCTCTACTTTAAGCAACTTGATACCATTTCACCTGATTTTGAAGGATATGAGTATGGTTACAGTCAGGCCTTACATAAGGAACATCAAGTTCAAGAAGCCCTGCGTATCGCTAAGCAAGGGTTGGAGAAAAATCCATTTGAAACTCGTCTCTTACTGGCTGCTTCACAATTTTCTTATGAATTGCATGATGCTAGTGGGGCAGAGAACTACCTCCTTACTGCAAAAGAAGACGCTGAGGATACAGAAGAAATCTTGCTTCGTTTGGCTACTATTTATCTAGAGCAGGAGCGTTATGAGGATATTCTAGATTTGCAGAGCGACGAGCCAGAAAATCTCTTGACCAAATGGATGATTGCTCGTTCTTATCAAGAAATGGACGATTTGGATACTGCCTATGAGCTTTACCAAGAGTTGGCAGGAGATTTAAAGGATAATCCAGAGTTTCTGGAACACTATATCTACCTCTTGCGTGAATTGGGCTACTTTGAGGAAGCAAAAGTCAATGCTCAAGCTTACTTAAAACTGGTTCCAGATGATGTGCAAATGCAAGAACTATTTGAGACATTGTAAGGATATATTTTTAAAACTGTATCTTATCATTTTTGATAGATATAGTTTTTCTTTTTAAAGAGAATTTTTTTACAAAAATTCTTGGTTATTTTGTTTATTTATGCTATAAATGGTACACGGCTTGCTAACCCCTTGAAATCAGTGGGTTTCTGGTGTGTTAACCAAAAGTGAATACGATATTGAATACGACATGATTTTTAGCTTGAGCGGATGAAATCCATGAGCTGGTCAACAACTTCAACACGTTGATTATCATTGATGTGGGTATACATATCAAGAGTAGTTTGAACATTGTTATGCCCCAGTCTATCTGAGACAATCTTAGCTGTGACACCAGCTTCAAAGAGGAGAGAAGCGTGTGTGTGCCTAAAGCCGTGGGGCGTAATTTTTTTAAGCTTATTGTGTTTACAAAAGAATCTTTGAAGCTTTACTTTCATTGCTGCAGTTGAAAGCCAGTCCCCTCTGTTATTCGTAAAGATATAATTTGAATCATGCTGATATGCTATACCAACTTGGAAATATTCTTTTATCTGCTGACGTTTCCAGAGTTTCAATACATTCAGAGTTTCATCATCCAAAGTGATAACCCTCTTACTCCTTTTTGTTTTAGGATCCTGAACAGTCTGTTTTTTTCCAACCACGACAGCTGTTCGAGAAATGCTTAACCGTTTATTTTCAAAGTCGATATCTGACCACATTAGTCCGATAGCTTCTCCGCTTCTCAATCCAGAAAAAGCGAGTAAGTGGAAAAAGGTATAGTCTACAGGGGTACAATCTTCTTTGCAAACTTTAAGAAAATCTGATAACTCCTGTTTGGTATAGTAATTCTCTTTGGTCTTTAAGGGCCTATTTTTAGGCTTGATAATCTTGTCTAAGGGATTTGACTTAATGATGTCAATAGAAGTAGCATACTTGAAAATACGGCTAATGACAGAGTAGTAGTTGGCATAGAGGATATAGCGATTACTTAACTTTATAGCAACCTTCTGACAATAAGCGACACTGATCTGCTGGATTTTCATATCTGTAAAATACAAGTCAATCATAACATCAAGCTTATCCTTGACATTCTGATAGGTTGTGGGTTTTACAGTGTTTTTATAGCTATCAAGCCATAATTCAGCAACTTCAGCGAAAGTAGGGTTCTGGAAATCTTCATTGTTTGAAAAACCATTTTCTTCAACATCTAAGAGAAGGTCACGTTCGGCAGCCTTTGCCTCTTTAATGGTCTTAAAACCACGTCTTGTTGTCCGTTTTTCTTTTCCAGTTGCAGGGTCTATGCCCAGGTATGTTTGAAAGAGATATCTAGTTTCTCCTTTTTTTGTAATATATTTTTTTATCATAAAAAGTCCTTTCTTTTCGATTGCTTGCCCGCATAGTTGAAAAGGTGTAGAACTTATGATAAACTATAGTTGTATTTTTTTATCATATTTTCCATTGCTTGCTTGATGGAAAGTTGAATCCTCACACTCAAAGTTTGGCGATGGAGAGTGTGGGGATTTTTTTATTTTTCAGCTAGATGCCATAATGTTAAATCTAAGTAATAAGTTAGGTCACTTTCTCGAGAAATGACTCGCTCAGTTTCAATATTAAGTGTTTTATAAGGTCCACCTCTACCTGTAAGAATTGCATCATATCTGTAGTTCGGATTAGCTATGTAAGTTGAAATTTGTGCCGCAATAGAAGCTGGTATATATCCAACAAAAATATTATTTACTAAAACTTGAATAGCGTTTTGGTCATGAGGATTTGATGGCTCAGGCAGTAGATGAACATCTACTGTTTTTAATTTATTGTATTTATAAACTGGTTTATATGTTTCAAGCATATAAGATTTTAAACTCTTGTTATCTTTTCCGAAATAGTGAACACCTTCAGAAAGAAAATCAGCAGCAATCTCAGCTTCTTCTTTATGATAATTTGTTCCCATCAACAAGAAGTCTTCATGGAAAATAATTTTATCCACAGATGGATTGCTAGAAGTGACTTTTCGTTTCTTGCTTGAAAAATATTTAATAATAAAAACGAAAAAGTTAACAAGTAGAAGAAGTACACCCAAAGGAGGAACTATGAACAGTAAGATTAAAGAGACAATTAGAAAAATAAATGAACCTCGCTTATTCTTATTAGATGTGTGTTGTCTTGAAGAATCATATTGTAGAGGTTGTTTGTTATTTTTCGCCTTTTTTTTAGATGGTTTAAACAAATCCGAAAGTCCAAAGGTTGTCTTATGATAAACTTTGTTATACATAGCTTTCTTTGGATTTTTAACCCATCCCATCCCTTTCTTACCATATCCAGGGATAATAGCTTTTTTGGCCTGTCTTTTCCATTTGCTAGTTGTTCTAGCTTTTAAACTTCTGGTTAGACTTGGTTTTCTCATTCCAATTTTCATAAGTTTCTCCTTCTAATTTTCAATTGGCATGAAGTTTCCGACTATTTTTCCAATAATTCTCGGATCTTCTTCATATGGTGCAAATTTATCTTTATACTTGCTATTGATAGAGACGAGTCTAAGACCGTCTTTTTCTTTATAGACTTTCTTGATATAAGTTTGGCCATCCCAGTCAACCGCATAAACGGCACCATCGTAGTCAAACCCTGTTTCTTTGATAAGAACAACCTCTCCATTCATATACTTAGGTTCCATGGAATCTCCGAAAACCCAAGAAGCAAAATCGTGGTCTAGGTCTTTGTCATAAAAAACAGTGTCATAGTTCCCATCGTTGAAGTATGAAAATCCAGTACCAGCTGAAAGTTTTTCAAAAACACGGTATTCAAAAAGCTTTTCCTCAATCATAATCACTTTATTATTCTGCTCTTTTAATTGTTCATTAGCATAGTTCAGAACTTTTTGTTTTCTTGGAGTTGACAACTTTACAACTTTTTCAGTAATTTTTTGGACAAGAGGGGAAGTAGGGATTTTTACTTCTTTTACTTCTTGAGTTTTATCTTCTATCAAGTCCGATTTATTAACACCGAAATAGTCCGCAAGTAATTCTATTTTTCCTATCCGAGGATAAGTTATACCCTTTAACCAATCTCTTACAGTAGTGTATTTTAATCCTAAATCAGAACAAAGTTTATTTCTATCAACGTCTCTGCTGGCCATTAACTTTTCCAAGTTCGCAGAGAAAATTTCTTTACTTTTATTATTGCTCATTTGTATCACTCCTTTATATAGTATATATTACGGCAAAAACGCAAAAAAGTAAAGAAAAAAATAAAAAAATACGATAAAAACGCAAAAAACACTTGACATTGCGGTTTAACCGCATTATAATAGAGTCATAGTTGAGTCACTCAATTATAAAAAAAGATAGAAAGGACTGTAAAATGCAGAAAATGACTCTTAAAACATTGAGAACTCTAAAAAATTGGAGACAAGCGGATGCAGCCGAGGCTATTGATGTCTCTGTTGATACTTGGGGAAATTGGGAGCGAGGAAAAACAGAACCTACTGTAACCCAAGCTTATCAAATCGCTACTACTTTTGGTGTGTCTATTGATGACATTATTTTTTTACACGATATTGCGGTTTAACCGCAACTAGGAAGGAACATTATGAACGAATTAAAAATAAGAGAAGATGGTATTTATTTGAATAACCAAAAATTAAAAGGTGTGCAAGCAATCAAAACAAAAAGCACGGCTGAATGCAACCATGCTACTGTCTACTTAAAATTTATTGCCAAGCTGATTTGAAATGAGGTTGGTAATAACTTGTGATGAAATATCTTTAAGGACATCCAGTGAAAAAGAACCAACATTCTTTGCTATATCTTTTGTCCGATTCCAATTGGTATCTTGGCGAATATCATTGATGAACTGATGACCATAAGGAGATAAATCTTGAATTGAGAAACCACCAAAATAATGTTGTACGTCGAGAAATAAGCCACTATGTTCACATTGTCTGACATGATAAAGTAGCTCTTCTTGTGAATATTTTGGAACAAGTTTTTCATATAGTTTATCCTCTGAGACATCATTGGAGTATGTTGAATACTCTTCAACAACAAAAAGGATATCACGGATACAATCAGGATTTAATTTCATCAGAATTACCTCGTTTTATTTTGATTATACCACATTTGAAAGGAACACTATGAACGAAATTTTTAATTTTCACGGGCAGGAAGTCCGTACTTTGACAATTGATGACGAGCCTTGGTTCGTTGGGAAAGATGTTGCAGACATCCTAGGATATAGCAAGGCTAGAAATGCGATTGCTCTTCATGTTGATGAAGATGACGCCCTAAAACAGGGCCTCACAGATAATTTAGGAAGGGTCCAAGAAACTATCATCATCAACGAATCTGGTCTCTACTCTCTTATCTTATCCAGCAAGTTGCCTCAAGCTAAGGAGTTCAAGCGCTGGGTGACTTCAGAGGTCTTGCCAGCTATTCGCAAGCAGGGCGGATTTATCCGCGAGGATTTGGACGAGGATGCCTTTATTGCTTTATTTACTGGACAAAAGAAATTGCGTGAGCAACAAGCGACCATGCTGGAAGATATCGACTACCTTAAGAGTGAGCAACCGATTCATCCAAGCTATGCTCAGTCGCTCCTGAAGAAGCGTAAGGCTAGGGTTGTGGCATGCCTGGGTGGTATCGATAGTCCAGCTTATGCTGATAAGATTTTTGCCCAGTCGGTATTTAGACAAGCTGAGATTGATTTCAAGGACCACTTCAACATTAGTCGCTATGACTTGCTACCAAAGAAGCATGCGGATGCCGCTCTTGCTTACTGGATGACGTGGGAGCCAAGCACTAATACCAAGATGAAGATTATGGAACTGAACGCTTTTAGTCAAGCGTAGGGAGGGAAAAATGAGACCAAGACGATATCCGTATAGTGGGAAAAAAGAGTCCACCTTTGTAAAGGCAGACCCAAAGTTGGTGCAAAGTTTCTCAAAAAATACTAGTTTTCTTGAGCGTTTACAGAAAAAGCCTATCAATTTCGGATTTAATTATAGCAGAAAGATAGACAGAAAAAATAGAAAGGAAGACAGAGGGATGGCAAAACTGAAGATTTATTTAAGAAGTACTTCTGTAGATGAAGCTATTGGAAAAATAGCTCGCATTAAAGAAGCACATCCAGAAGATGTGCTCCAAATAGATGTTACGATTCTGGATGATCGTCTTTTAAATTCGTAACAGTTTCATAGAATCGCTTGTAGAATTGTTCAATGGCTTCTTCTGTTAATCCAGAAAAAGCACCTGACGGCAATCAGGCGCATACTTAAACAATTTAGACCATTATATCACAAAAATGCTTGCCCGCATAGTTGAGAGGATGTAGAAAATGGAAGGTATAACGTTACAATTACGATTGGACGGCGAAAGTGCTGAATTGTTCACAAACCAATTACTAGCCTTTGCTGAAAAGCAAGTCAAGGAGCAGTTAGAGAATGATCGCATGCCAATCAATCAACAAGCTTTGATGAAGAAGTTCGGCTTTACTCATGGCTATATCAAAAAGTTAGAACGTAAAGGATTAAGATTTCGTAAGCAAGGAAAAGATATTATGTACGATGTCAATGATGTTTATGAAATTTTGGAATTAGAGAAAGAAGTACGAAAATTAAGAGCATAAGGAGATAAAAAATGTTTGAACCACCGATTTTAGACCAGTTAATGGGTGTTGGAGCCTTGCTGATTGGATTTGCAGGGCTTTGCCGTCATATCAAATTGCAAGAGGAGCGTAAGGAAAAAGAAAGACGAGAAGAGCAAGAATTTGCGTCTATGATTATCCAAGTGCGTAATCATGCATATGAACGTGGTAGAGAGGACAAATGGCAAGAAATTCGCAAGAATATTCAGCGAGAGTTTAAAGGCTTCACCTACGACAACGAACCGCCTACAGGCTTGCGTTCAGAACATCTAGGCTTGCGCCAAGAACCTCTGGCATTACCAGAGCCTAAAATGCACATCTTGAAGTGAGGAGGTCAAGAAATGGAAAGATTGATTCAATGGCTGGATGACCAGATTATGTATATCAAAGAAGCGATAGAAAAGGGATCAGCTAACAGACATTTTATTACGATTTGGGAATATAATCATAAAAATCTATTATTAGTCAAAGAATACATAACTGACTATGAAAAATTAACCAAGGACTATGAAAAAATTGTTAAGGATTTTGAAAAACTAACAAAAGACTATCATGATGTGGTCTCTCAAAATCGTCTGATCAAGCTTGAAAAACTAGAGTTAGAAGGCAGGTATATCTATGAGGATATGCGGATGAAGTACCGTGCGAATCGGAGGAAGTGGGGCGCTCGGTATGTCTGAAATCAAGTGGATTAAAATCACAACCGATATTTTTGACGATGAAAAGATTTGCCTGATTGATGCCTTACCTGATCCTGATGCCATCTTAGTGATATGGTTCAAGATTTTGACACTTGCTGGAAAACATAACAGTAATGGTTTGCTGATGATGACTGATAAGGTTCACTATACAGATGAAATGTTAGCTACTATTTTTCGTAGACCATTGAATACAGTAAGAATGGCTATTGGAATCTTTGAACAGTTCGGGATGATTGAGATTATCGATGGAATCATTAGCTTGCCAAATTGGGAAAAACATCAAAACGTTGATGGAATGGAGAAAATCAAGGAACAGACACGTAACCGTGTAGCCAAATACCGTAAAAAACAGAAAAATCTTGCTCTTGGTAACGTTACAGGTAACGTTACAGTAACGGACGGTAACGCACTAGAAGAAGATGAAGATAAGAATAAGAATAGATTAGATGAAGATAAGAATAAGAATAGAATAACTACTACTACTAGTAGTAGTGGTAGTGAAGAAAATATCTTAGAACTTTTTCAATCTGAATTTCGTAGGCTCTTATCTGGGTTTGAGATTGAAGAAATCAACCATCTACTAAATGAGAATGATGGGGATTTGGTAAAGGAAGCACTGAAGATTGCTATCAACTCTGGAAAACCCAACATCAAATATATAGGTGGGATTTTAAGAAATTGGCAAATGAACAATGTCACGACTGTTGAGCAGGTTCGTCAATCAGAAAAGAAGAACAAGGATAAGAAAGAAGAACAGGAGGCCAAGGACGAATGGGGGTACTAGAACTAATTGAACAATTCGAGATTGACTATTATCCGTTGAGCTACGAGAAGAAAACTCTTTTAGCAGACCAACCAATTCATCAAGTGGTTGCATGCTTGTCTGAAATGGCTAGCTGGAATGAATGCGGAGGTCGTCTGTCATGGTAGACAATGTACTTGAGGAAGTTGCCTTATCTTATCGCAGGAATACAGAACAACAGGAAGAGCTTTGCGAAAAGCACAACATTCCTTTGATAAAAATATTGAGGACTGAAAGTGTTGTGTGTCGTATGTGTGAATCTGAACGGATCCATGAGGAGAATCAAGCAAGAGTGAATGAACTGGCCGACGCTGAGAGTGAGCGAGAAAGGAAGTACTATCTAGAAAAGTTCTCTCTTTACGATGAGGTTTTGAAAAATGCGACTTTGGACAATTTTGAGACCCCAACCGAAAATGAAGCGGAAAAGCTAGCTTTTGCAAAGAGGATTTGTCGCGAGTGGTCTGAGGGTGCTAGGAACAACATCGTGTTACAAGGAGAAGCTGGAACAGGTAAGAGCCATTTGGCTTTTGCTATGGTAAAAGCTTTATCTGAGTACACGAAAGAGATTGCTATTTTCATCAACGTGACTGACTTGTTAATGAAAATCAAGGCGGACTTTAGTCAGGAAGAGTTTCTGGTCAATAAAATTGCGAGTGCCAAGTTTTTGGTCTTGGATGATTTGGGGATGGAAAAGGATAGTGAGTGGTCGTTTACTATTCTCTACAATATCCTGAATAAGCGCTCAAATACAATTATTACCACGAATTTGATTTCTGCTGATATTCAGAAAAGGTATGGCAGACCCTTTATGTCCAGACTGATGAAGGGTGTTGATAAAGACCATTTGATGGTTTTCAATGATTTGACAAATAAGCGAAAGCAATATTTTTAGAATGGAGGTGGCTGATGTTTGTCTTAAAACATGGGGCAAGAGAAGATAAGCCGTTTCTGAGGTCCGCAGTTATCGGAGTGACTGGCTTGGATATTTCGTGTTCCGAGGAGAAGAAAGCCATGCGGTTTATCTCTCGGGCGGCAGCCTTACAGGTTGGTAAAGCATTGAGGAGTTCCTTTGGGAACTTCTACCCTGTCGAGGTGGAGTGATGTTAGAGCTTTATTTCGTCTACAACGGGCACTGTAAGTTTTTCCTTGGGAGGTTTGACAATGTCGATGATCTTATTGAGCATATGAAAGACCATCAGTGGGCTTTCTCAGGTATTAGCAGACCAAAATTCAAGAAACACATCGTAAAAGACGATGTGAGGTTTGATTATGGTGCTGTAGATTGCTATTACTTAGCAACAAAATCAACGTGCCGCGAACCACGTTAAAAGCGAGCTAGAATATGCGTCAGACTTGGACGAATGACGTATAAAGAATTTGCTAGCTCTTGTGTCTTTGAGCCATGAGGGGCAAGAGCTGGATTTTTATAAACAGGATAAACCATGGAATATAGCAAACAAACAGTAATCGACGGATTAAAACGCACAATCGAGCAAAACGAAGAGAAGATAATCGAGTATTCAAAGCCGTGCGATTCACGTAAGAGACGCATTAGAGCGCTGGAGCGCGATTTGTTGAAGAAAAAGAATAAAGAGTTAAGAAAGAAAATAAAGGAGTTGGAAGATGAATAAAGAAGAATTAGTAACTATACCAAAAGAAGTAGGAGAGTTTATCACGCACCAAAAAGCAAAAGGGAAAAACTTTTTTACATCACTTGAAAATCTAAAGTATGAACTTGAAATCTTAATGTGGATCACGAAGGATGATAATGGAGATAAGTTTTTGAGTGCATGGGTCAACGGCTTTAATGTTGAGCTTGAAACGCTTTACCAAGTTCGTTTCAAAGGCTTGAAAAAATTGAAAGACGGATATGATTACTTGAATTACAATAAAAAGCAAGACGAATGGCTTTTCATGAGTAAGCACGAAGTAGGAGAATTCCGCACAAAGCATACACGCAAAGAGCTTGAAGAAGCAGGATTTGGAGAAGTATTCACTAGCAAACTTTTTGAAGTTAAGGAGGTGGAGGGATGAATAAGCAGGAATTGATTGTTTATTGTAACGACTTAAAAGAAAGTAAAAGTAGATTTATCAATTGTATTGATGTAGACAGAATCATCGAAACAATCAAACAGCTAGACGAACCAGAGAAAGTCAAAGTTCCGCAGTGTGTGGAGGATTGGATTGAGAAATGTAAAAATAATTTTGGTTTTAATTTAAAAAGCGCTATGAATATAAATACCATCTTACATTACTCAGATGACTGTCACAAGATGATAGATTGGATTAAGGTTAATAGCAACCAAGAACTCTTCGCTCGTGCATGGCTTGACGGCTACGAGGTCGAGAAAGAAAAAAGGTATATAGTTAGAATTAAAGGAGTTGTAGAAGATAGTGCATACTTGAAACACCAGCTACAAAATAATCATTGGTACTATGGGAGCTTAACAGAATGTAGTTTATTTAGTCCATATCACACAAAGAAAGAACTAGAAGAAGCTGACTTCGGCTGGGTATTCGATTGTGAGGGGATTGAGATTGAGGAGGTGGAAGAATGAGCCTTACGCTAAATAGCACAATTGGAGACTTAGTTTTGGCAATCGGAGAAATTATCGTTGAGTCTGACGGTAAAACCACTACAGCGATACTGGAGATACCCGATCAAAGCTTTTACTTAGAAATTGCAGTTAAATCAAAAGAGGAGGTTGGGTGATGGGAGATATACGAATACTAGACGCTTGTTGTGGTAGTCGTATGTTTTGGTTTGATAAAAATGAAAGTCATACAACATTCATGGACATCAGGCAAGAAAAATTTGAAATACATGGGAAAAAGGTAAACGTAAACCCTGACGTTGTCGGAGATTTCCGTGATATGCCATTTGATGATGAAACATTTAATCTAGTAGTATTTGATCCGCCACATTTGAAATGGGCAGGTCAAAACTCAATTATGCGATCACAATATGGCCAGCTGGACAAAGTTACCTGGTCGGAAGATTTAGCCAAGGGTTTTGAAGAATGTATGAGAGTTCTAAAAATTGGAGGTACTCTAGTTTTTAAATGGTCTGATTGTCAAATCAACGTTAAAGAAGTTCTTAAATCTATACCTTGTAAACCATTGTTTGGGCAACAAAGAGGTACTACGCATTGGATGACGTTTATGAAATTCGAGGAGGCAACAGAATGAAACGATTCATAGCTATTTGGATTTTGCTATCTGCTGGATTGAATATTTGGCAGAGCATCCACATTAAAAAACTAGAAGAAAAGCGCCCAATTATCGTCTATAGAGCTGATAACGCAGGCGCAGAGATATTCGGTAAGGTCGTCGAGAAAGGGCGACATGGGAAGCTATACACGCTTACGATACGTGACTACGGGATGTTCGTGGTTACGAAGGACGTGTATGACAAGGTGAAGATAGGAGATGAGGTTTTATTATAATGGACGATATTTTACAAGCTTTAGCAAAAATGCTAAATATGACAGTTGATGAAGTAAGCTCTTTGCTTACGACATTTAAAGGGAATGCACCACAGATTTACGAACAGCTTATGAGAGAATGGACTTTGTACAATGTACTTGATAATACCTCTATAGCTATGATTTTGCTTAGTGCTATCCTAACAGGAGTTCTTGTGTATGTAGTAGTTCGAATCAAGGTAGATTCCGATAGTTTGAGTTATAGGTATATTCCAGAAGGTTTTACTAAGCTTGAATATGCAGAGAAACTTACAAAGGAGAACCTTAAAAACTCTAAAGGAACTATAAAAAAGCTAATTGTTGGTATTACACTAGCATTGATATTGGCTTTTGCTTCCAATATTGGTCGGTATCTTGTAGCACCAAACTACTTATTTATCGTAAATGAAATTGTACCAAAACTGACAAATAGATAGGAGTTATCATGAACACAATAGACAAAGTGAAACAATGGTTTATAGACCGTGACCTTGAGAACGGTGGACGACTAGACAAGCAGTCTTTGAAATTAAGCGAGGAGTTCGGCGAACTATGCGCAGGGTATCTCAAGAAGAATGAGCAACTAACTAAAGATAGCATTGGAGACTGTGCAGTTGTGATTGTTGGTCTGGCGTTGCTGATAAAAGAGGACGTGCATAAGATTTTTGAAACATCAGGAAATGATAGAGATGTAATGACTTGTTTTAGTCATTTAAGTAGAAATATAAGCGATTTTCAGATTTACCAAGATTCATTTTCCAAAGATTTTCGCAAAGTAAGTCTGATACGTACAATCCGCTGGTTAAAATTGCTAAGCACCGCACTTGGATATGATTTTGAAGAATGTTTTGAACTGGCTTACCAAGAAATCAAAGACCGCAAAGGTCGTTGGATTGATGGTACTTTCGTCAAAGAGGAGGACTTGGTATGATACCAAAATTTAGGATGTGGAATAGAATTTCATCACAATTATATCTTGTTGATGGATTATACTTCGATGATAAAGAAGCTGAATATGTAGATGATGATAACGTACTAAGATTTATTGGCTTTAAAAACATTGAACTCATGCAATCAACAGGACTCAAGGATAAGAATGGCAATGAAATCTTTGAGGGGGATATTTTAGCATTCGAAACTGATGATGAAGTGATAAATGTGAATGTGTTTTGGGATGAAGAGCATGCTTTGTTTATGTTCGAGTCGAAAAAATATAACGAACAGGAACCTTTAGCTGAATTGGTTGAAAATAACACATATCCATTTGAAATCATCGGCAACATCTACGAAAACCCAGAGCTTTTGGAGGATAAATAATGACAGACAATATAAACAAACCAAACCACTACATCGGGACTTATGGCCTCGAAGTGAAAGATGTTACGAGAAATTTCATCAAAGGTAAGTCAGAAATGGAAGCACATCGCTGGTGCAGTGCGGTAGAGTATTTACTCCGATACAAAGAAAAGAATGGTATCGAAGACCTGAAGAAAGCACGTAAGAACCTTGACTGGCTAATCGAGGAGATGGAGAATGAGTGAATACGCGTTGTACCATCTGAACGCTTTAGAAAAAGAATAGCTGACGAGTTAGGAGTCGAGGAATCAATTTTATTTAATGTAGTACCCAAAGAGTTCAATACCATTTTGAAAATGAAACGGCTAGAGCGTAAACTGACTCAAAAAGAGCTTGGTGAACGATTAGGATATTCTGAAGCGACGATTAGCATTTGGGAAAATGGTGGCAGAATTTCAGAGTTTGCCATCGAAGACATCTGCACATTTTTTGGAATCGAGATATAAAAAAAGAGCCAGCACACGGCTGACCCTCATAGCAACAAATCATTAACACTATTATATCATGAGGAGGAGTTCGTGTGCAAATAGAATTATTGGATATAATCGATGAAAAGAAAACCAGAAAGGAAGCTATCAAAGTCCTTAAAAAATACAGTCGCCTGAGACGGATAGCTGGAGAAGAATACGCCCCCAAAATAACAATATCCTACTCGCTTGAACCAAGATCATCAAGTGGCAAGACAAGCAAGCAGGTAGAAAGTATGGTTGTGCGTAGAGTATCAGCTCAGCAGGATTTAGAGTTAATTGCTAAGGCAATTAATAATCTTTCAGATTTGGAATACTCGCGTATTCTTGTTGAAAGATATTGCAGAAAAAAGAAGAGGGAAGACTATAGCATTTATTCAGAACTAGGCTACTCATCTAGTGAATATTATCGGATATTGAACAAAGCTCTATTAGAGTTTGCGGAGTCCTATCAAGCAAGCAACCTTCTAGTTTACAAGTGATTTCTGGGAAAATCTTGGGAAAAATCTGGGAAAATCTTGGGAGAATTGGAACAGAAAAAGGTGCTAAAATAGTATTATCCAATGATTGGCAACGAACAGTCATGAGGACTCCTAAAAAATACAGAGGTTTCGGCCTCTTAGACAGTAAGGACAGGTTAGCAGGTTGTTTGGGTCTCCTTGAAACTTTTACCAAACGTGCGTTTTACTGCTAGACCAGCTGGTTCAATTCCAGCTACTGTCATATTCAATGCCACGCCCAGTGGCTTTTTATGTAGAAAGGAGAGGTACATGAAGAAAGTAGAACCAATTCGTGATCTAGATGACATTGAACGAATCAAAGATTACTTGAAGAACAAAAGCGATAGAAACTATGTTTTGTTTATGTTTGGAATCTATTCAGGCCTAAGAGTGAGCGACATAGTACCTCTTCAAGTTAAACAAGTAATCGCTGATAGGATTGAACTAAAAGAGAAGAAGACAGGGAAGATAAGGTATTTTCCAATCAGCCCACCCCTCAGAAAAGAAATCAATCGCTACATTAAAGATAATCAGTTAGCAGAGTACGATTATCTCTTTCCAAGTAAAAAGAAAAAGAGAACAGATGGTGTTCGTATCACACACATTGGAAGGGTAGCGGTCTATCAAATACTGCAAGACGCAGCTAAGTATGTAGGATTGAATCACATAGGAACTCATTCAATGAGGAAGACATTTGGATATCATCATTACAAAAAGAATAGCAATGTAGCTATCCTTCAAAAGATATTCAATCACTCTACACCAGATATCACACTAGGATATATCGGGTACAGTCAAGACGAACTTGACCAGAGTATACTATCATTTGACTATTAAACAACCTATCTATTTTACATAATGAGAAAATGTAAATTAGTTTTTAGAAAAATATAGTTAAAGCCATGGCGCTCTTGGTTTTGAAGTTGTTTAATTTTATTTAACAGAATATAAGATATGTTAAATACAAGAGGGGGTGGGTGCACTAAAAACACCCCTGCTTTGAAAGATACCGAGGGGGTACATTTGAGAATACCAACCCCCTCCCTTAAAAAGAAAGGACCCCCTCCCTAGATGAATACCAACCCCCTCCGAGCGGACCGTAGTGGACCTCATAGAGTAGCCTTTGAGAAGAACAAGAAGATTATCTTAAAGACAAGAAACACTTGTGGGATATGTGGCCAGCCTGTAGACAAAGACCTGAGATATCCTCATCCATTAAGTCCAGTCATTGACCACATCGTTCCAGTAAATAAGAACGGACATCCATCTGATATTGCTAATTTGCAGTTAGCGCATTGGCAATGCAATAGGCAGAAGTCTGACAAGCTATATGCTGATGAGAAGACAAACGGAACAAAGGTTATCGGTAATAGGAACTTGCCACAAAGTACAGATTGGTTTAAATATAAGAGTTAAAAAAATAAACGTGATTAAAAAAAGGACGAGCGGTCCTGCCAAGGTGGGGGGATGACCCCCTCCCCCTCGGTGCTTCAGGGCTTCACACCGTCACTGTACATTTTTTCTCGCGGGAAATGAAAGGTAGTTGTATAAAATGACATTGAAAGGTATGGGCTATCTCAGGAAGAAGCTAGCCAATTACAAAATGGGTGTAGATACTAGATATAATCAGTATGCTATGCAACACAACGATATAGATGTTGGTATTACGATACCCCCTCAAATCAGGCAACAATATCGGGCAGTCTTAGGTTGGGCTGCTAAGGGTGTTGATAGCCTAGCAGACCGTTTGGTCTTTCGTGAGTTTGCTAACGACGAATTTGAGGCAAATGAAATCTTTGCTCAGAACAATCCAGATGTATTCTTTGATAGCGCGATCCTTTCAGCTCTGATTGGGTCGTGTTGTTTTGTCTACGTCTCGCAAGGAGACGACGATGACGCTCCTAGATTGCAGGTTATCGAGGCAAGCAATGCGACTGGCGTTCTAGATCCTATCACTGGCTTACTGACAGAGGGATATGCAGTCTTGAAACGAGATGATAATGGATATGCTTTGCTTGAGGCTTACTTCACTAGTGATGTGACTTGGTTCTATCCAAAAGATGGTCAGCCTTTTGCAATCGAAAATCCAACGGGGGTTCCTTTGCTGGTTCCAGTCATTCATAGACCTGATGCTGTCCGTCCGTTTGGTCGGTCACGAATTACTAGGGCTGGAATGTACTATCAGAGATATGCTAAACGAACGCTTGAGCGGTCAGATGTGACTGCTGAGTTCTATTCATTCCCTCAGAAGTATGTGTTGGGATTGAGTCAAGATGCTGAGGCAATTGATACTTGGAAAGCAACTGTGTCTAGCTTGCTGACATTTACAAAAGATGACGAAGGGGACAAGCCGAATGTGGGACAATTCACCACGTCCAGTATGTCTCCTTTTACTGAGCAGTTACGGACTGCAGCAGCTGGATTTGCTGGGGAGATGGGCTTGACCTTGGATGACCTTGGTTTTGTATCTGACAATCCGTCATCTGTTGAAGCTATCAAGGCTAGTCATGAGAACTTGCGGTTAGCTGGTCGGAAGGCTCAGCGCTCTCTGGGTTCTGGTCTGCTGAATGTGGCTTATGTGGCTACTTGCTTACGTGATGAGTTTCCATATTTGCGAAAGCAGTTTAATAAGACGGTCGTGAAGTGGGAGCCTTTGTTTGAGGCGGACGCTAACATGTTGACCTTGATTGGTGACGGTGTTATCAAACTGAATCAAGCGGTGCCTGGCTATATGGATGCTGAAACCATCCGTGACTTGACTGGAATCAAAGGGTCAGATAAGCCTGCTCCAGTAGTGAAGGAGGTTGCAGATGGTGGAGGATATCGTTCCGAGCCTGCTCAAGAAAATCAAGTCTGAGTTTGAAGGTGCTAGGTTGGACAGCGAGGTCTTGAAAGACTTGCTGTCTAAGTTACATCATAGCAAGGCAAGTTATTTGGACGCTAATCAATATGCTATTGAAATTGGGGAGATACTTTCTAAGGCTCTGGGAACCTATCTGACGAACGAAACACTACCAGACGGAAAAATATATTACAATATCGCTCAGCGCGTGCTGACGGACGTTCTGGGGCGAAATCATGAGCTTGTGAGTGATTATGCTGAGCAAGTTCAGAAAAATTTGAACTCTGAGGCTAAAATCGGGTTAGCTGCTCAGGTTCCTGAACTCAATCAAGACCGAATTGATGGCCTGGTCAATCGTTTAGCTAGTGAGGAAAGTTTTGATGATGTTCGTTGGCTGTTAGAAGAGCCTGTTGTGAACTTTACTCAGTCAATAATTGATGATAGTATCCAGAAAAATGCGGAATTTCATCATAAATCTGGTTTGCAACCTGAGATTGTAAGAAAATCTGCTTATCACTGCTGTGAATGGTGTCAGGAAGTTCAAGGTACTTATAAATATCCAAGAGTTCCAAAGGATATTTATCGAAGGCACCAACGTTGTCGATGCACTGTTGATTATGATCCTAAAAGTGGTAAGGTCCAAAATGTTTGGAGTAAGACATGGAGTAAAAGTGACAAAAGTGATAAAATAGAAGCAAGAAAGAACATCGGAGTGCAATCTCAAATTAGTGAAGTTAGAAAACTTGCACTTAAGATAGGGATACCTTCAAACCCTATTCAAAAAAGTCCGAAAAGATTAACCGAAGAAGAAATTATTCAAGCGATTAGTGGTGGAGATAAGACAAAAGGTTCTTGTTCATCAGCCGCATTCGCTTATATAGGGAATAAAGGTGGATATACTGTTCTAGATTTTAGAGGTGGAGAGAGTTGCGATTTCTTTTCTAGGAATAGCAGAATCAATATGATTGGAAACCTACCAGGTGTTAAGATGCATGTCGCAAAAAACACAAATGATTTCAAAGCTACAAAGGAATTGTTGGAAAATGTAGAAAACGGTAATGAATACTACTTGGCAACAGGTAGGCATGCTGCAATCATTAGGAAGAATGATAATCTAGTTGAATATTTGGAGCTTCAATCAAAAATTGTAAATGGGTTTAAACCGTTTGATAACACTGTTTTGAAAAAAAGATTTAAGGCTCAGAAATCTCATGCTGTAAGGGGACGTAAATATGATGTAGATAGCTATCTTATTGATGTAAATTCATTAAAAGACAATCCTGAATTTCATAACATATTGAGTTTCCTTAACACAGCTGAATCTAAACAAATGAAAGGTATTGAAGGGCATGAAAAGTGATTACGAAGAAGTGAACTGGTCAGAGTATTGTTACAAGGAAAACGATGATGATAAAATCTGGTGGGTTGATACTTCATGGTATGCCAAAGGATTGATGCTTATCACATTTGATAAAAAGAAGTTCTATAACCTTTTTGAAGATTATCCTCAAAACATGACTTTTGAGGAGATTGAAATCTTTGATAAAGAAAATCCATTTTGGGAAGATTACTTTTCAGATAGAAAATAATATGTTAGAGCACTCGTAAGGGTGCTTTTCTTATGCTTAGAAAGGGGTAACGATGGAAAACACGATTGATTTTTCAGAGAAAAAGTCTAGTCTGGAGCGTGGTGCTTCTGTGAAAGAAATTTTGGAAGAAAATCTTGAGGCTAGTCATAACTATACTTCGGTATTAGTGGTTTCTTTGGATAAAGATGGTGAGATAAATCTTGGCTATAGCTGGGATAGTAGTTTGCAGGCATTGGGAATGCTCGATGTTGCTAAAAACTATATTTTGAACGTGATTAATTAAATCATCCCAGCGATAGGGTTATCATGCGGTACGATTGAAAGGAGCAGTGGATGGCTAGAAAGAAACTTGGCAATCAGAATCCTACTCAATCGGTAATTTTAAAGTACGTCAAGAAGAATTCTAAGGCAAAAGAAGCGATTGAGCTCTATGAGCGAACCGGGTTATCGTGCTATTCTTGGCAGATAAACCTATTGACCCCTATGATGGCCGTTGACAAAGATGGTCTATGGGTTCATCAGAAGTTTGGTTATTCTATCCCACGGCGAAATGGGAAAACGGAAGTTGTTTACATTTTTGAGATATGGGCACTTCATGATGGCATGAACATCCTACACACGGCTCACAGAATATCTACTTCACACTCATCTTTTGAAAAGGTTAAAAAGTACCTTGAAAAAATGGGGTACGTTGAAGGGGAAGATTTTAGCTCAATTCGTGCTAAAGGTCAAGAGAGGATAGAGCTTTTCAAGAGTGGCGGTGTTATCCAATTTCGTACCAGAACTTCAAACGGTGGTTTGGGGGAAGGTTTTGACCTTCTCTTTATCGATGAGGCTCAGGAATATACGACTGAGCAGGAATCAGCCTTGAAATATACAGTAACGGATAGTAGCAATCCAATCACAATCATGTGTGGGACACCTCCTACACCTGTTTCAAATGGGACGGTATTCACAAACTACCGTAAGACTTGCCTTTTTGGGAAAGGGAAATACTCAGGTTGGGCAGAATGGTCAGTTTCTGAGGAAAAAGAGATTGATGATGTCGAATCCTGGTATAACTCCAATCCCTCAATGGGCTACCATTTGAATGAGCGGAAGATAGAAGCCGAGCTTGGTGATGATAAGCTAGACCATAATGTTCAGCGTTTGGGTTATTGGCCAGAATACAACCAGAAATCTGCTATTTCGGAAACGGAATGGAATGAGTTGTGCGTTGGCTCTATGCCTGATTTGTCAGGTAAGTTGTTTGTTGGAGTCAAATATGGTCAAGATGGCGCAAACGTGGCATTAAGTATTGCTGTTCGTACGGCAGATGAGCGGATTTTTGTTGAGACGATTGACTGTCAGTCAGTTCGTAATGGAAATGATTGGATCTTGGATTTTGTCAAGCGTGCTGATGTGGCTACTATCGTAGTCGATGGGGCAAGTGGTCAGAAAATCCTTGATGAAGAGTTGAAGAAGGAACGCATGAAGAGCGTGATATTGCCCACGGTTAAGGAAATCATCGTGGCTAACTCTATGTGGGAACAAGGGATTTATCAAAAGACCTTGTGCCATGCTGGTCAACCGTCTTTAAAGAAAATCACAACCAACTGCGAGAAACGGAACATTGGTTCAAACGGTGGGTTTGGTTATCGCTCGCATTTTGCGGATATGGATATTTCTTTGATGGATAGCGCCTTGCTTGCGCATTGGGCTTGTGTCACAACTAAGCCTAAGAAAAAGCAAAAAATCAGTTATTAAGAAGAGCGGTTGAGAGACTGCTTTTTTTGATGCCTAAAAAATTACCGAACTGCCGGGAAAGCAGGAGAAAGGAGACATGAAGATGTCTGAATTTAAAACGATTGAAACACAGGAAGAGCTAGATAACATCGTGAAGGAACGTATCAGACGTGAGCGTGAAAAATTCGGTGATTATGATGATCTTAAAAAACGTGTTTCAGAACTGGAATCTGAAAACAGTGCTTTGAAGTCTACTGTTGAAGATGACAAGCAAACCAGAGCGGGATTAGACGCTCAAATCACTGAATTGCAGGGGCAAGTGAGCAATTATGAAACTGCTAACTTGCGAACTCGTATCGCTTTACAAAATGGCTTGCCTTATGACTTAGCTGACCGTCTTCAAGGTGCTGACGAAGAGGCGTTAAGGGCTGACGCTGAGCGTCTAGCTGGTTTTATGAGACCAGCAACACCTCAAGCACCACTAAGAGATACTGAGCCTGCTATGGGTGATGACAAAACTATGCAAATGAAGCAAATGCTTCGTGAATTACTACCAACAGGAGAATAGAAATTATGACAGATAATGCAATGAAAACTGGAACACTTTTCAAACCAGAACTAGTAACAGAATTGATTGACAAGGTACAGGGGAAATCTGTATTGGCTAAATTATCAGCACAAACCCCAATCCCATTTAATGGAGTAGAGCAATTCATCTTCAACCTTGAAGGAAATGCGCAAATTGTTGGTGAAGGTGAGCAAAAACTCGGAAATAAAGCGAAGTTGACTTCAAAAGTTATCAAACCGCTTAAATTTGTTTACCAAGCCCGTATTACAGATGAATTTAAAAATGCGTCTGAAGAAAAACGAATGAACTTCTTGTCAGCATATATGGACGGATTTGCTAAGAAGATTGCGGAAGCCTTTGACCTTGCCGCTCTTCATGGTTTAGAACCAAAAACAATGACGGATGCGTCTTTCCGTGCAACCAACTCATTTGATGGTGTGATTAACGGAAGTATCGTGGCGTATGATGAAACTAAAATCGATGAGAATTTGGAGTCAGCAGTACAGCAAGTTACAGCTAGAGGGTGTGAAGTAAATGGTATTGCTTTGTCACAAGCTGCTGGGCAAGCATTGGCGAAAGTTAAGGTAAACGGTGTTGTTCAATATCCTGAGTTCCGTTTTGGTCAAAATCCAGATTCGTTCTACGGCATGAAATCAGATATCAACAAGAACCTTACTGTCACTGGTGGAACTGCTGAAACAGACCATGCTATCGTTGGAGACTTCCAAAACCGCTTCAAGTGGGGGTACTCTGAAAACATTCCGATGGAAATCATTGAATACGGTGATCCAGACGGTGCTGGTCGTGACCTTAAAGCTTACAATGAAATCTGTTTGCGTGCGGAAGCCTTTATTGGCTGGGGTATCCTTGATGAAGATGCCTTCGCTCGTGTGAAAGCGTAAGTTTTATGGCTTTATACCGTGATTTAAAATCAGGCGTTATAATCGCCTCTGAGTGTATTCTCGGAGGTGATTGGGTGCCTGTGGAAGATACGGCACCAAGCGGAGCGGATTTGACCGTGGCGGAATTGAAGTCTAGTTTGGATGAATTAGGCATTGATTACGATAAAGGTTCAAAAAAATCCGATTTGGTAGCCTTGTACGAGGAAAACAAGGGTTAAGCTATGAAAAATTTTGCAAAGATTGAAGACTTGGAATTGTTATGGCGCTCGTTGAAATTTGATGAGCGTGCAAGGGCTGAGGCTTTGTTGGAAGTTGTATCTAATTCTTTGCGAGTGGAAGCTGAAAAAGTCGGTAAAGACCTTGACGATATGGTGGCAGAAAACGTGTCATTCGCTAGTGTCGCCAAGTCTGTCACGGTCGATATCGTGGCACGAACCCTCATGACCTCAACAGACCATGAACCGATGACTCAGGTTTCTGAAAGTGCCTTGGGTTATTCGTTTAGTGGTTCTTACCTTGTGCCTGGAGGCGGTCTCTTTATCAAAGATACCGAACTTAAAAGGCTTGGTTTGAAGAAAAAACAACGATATGGAGCGATTGAAATTTATGACCTACCTAAAAGGAATCCCTGTCATTTTAATAGACAAGGTGGAAATTGGTAACGACGATTTCGGTCATCCAATCCATCGTGATGTTGAGATTGAGGTTCAAAATGTATTGGTTGCCCCAACTTCATCAGAGGACGTCATCAATCAAATGAACTTGACTGGAAAAAAGGCGGTTTATACACTTGGTATTCCCAAAGGGGACGCCAACAAGTGGGAAAACCGTGAGGTCAAGTTTTTTGGTCGTAAATGGCGGACGATTGGCATCCCTCAAGAGGGAATTGAGTCAATGATTCCATTATCTTGGAATAGAAAGGTTATGGTTGAAGTTTATGAGTGATATGAAATTTCAATTGAACTCGGCTGGCGTGTCTGCCTTGCTACGTTCTTCCGAAATGCAGGGCATTTTGAGGGAAAAAGGGCAAGGGATTGCAAGTAGAGCAGGTGAGGGATTTGAATTGACTGTATCTCCAGGGCAAAAACGTGCCAATGCAAAGATTAGTACGACTGATATCAAGAGCATGGCTAGAAATAAAAAACATAATATTTTACTGAAGGCTATGAGATGATCGAATTAGTTATAAAGAATTTTTTGGACGGACAGTTAGATGTTCCGTCTTTTTTTGAGCATAAACCGAAAATGCCTGAAAGTTATGTCATTTTAGAAAAGACTGGAAGCGGTGGAAGTGACTACGTTCATTCCGCTACATTCGCTTTTCAAAGTTATGCGCCGTCATTACAAAAGGCTGCTGAGTTAAATGAGAAAGTCAAGAAAGTAATTGAGAATCTCATCACAGTCAACGAAGTTAGCGGTGTGCATCACAATAGTGACTACAACTTTACAGACACAGAAACGAAGCAATATCGCTATCAAGCGGTATATGACATTAATTATTTTTAAAAAGGAGGTGTAGTTTTGGCGCCAGAATTAGAAGCGACAGAAGTAAGAACACCAAATGCAGAATCAACAGGAGGAAAGAATATGACGACTGCATCAGCATCAAATGTAACGGCTGCTAAGCCTAAAGCAAGTGGAGCAATTGCAAGTGCACCACTAGGTACATTATTACCAACTGATTCAAAATCAGATTTAAATCCAGCATTTAAATCGTTAGGATATATCTCGGAAGACGGTATCACTAATGAAAACTCACCAGAAAGTGAAGAAGTCAAAGCCTGGGGTGGACAAACAGTCTTGTCTTCTCAGACCGAAAAGAAAGATACCTTTAAATTTAAGTTAATTGAAAGTCTTAATGTAGAAGTCCTCAAAGAAACTTATGGTGCAGATAATGTTACAGGAACTTTGTCGACCGGGATTACTGTTAAGGCAAATTCAAACGAATTGCCAGAGCACTCATTGGTAATTGATATTCTCCTAAAAAACAAAAACTTCCAACGTATCGTCATTCCTCGTGGCAAGGTGAGCGAAATTGGAGAAGTTAGCTACAAGGATGGTGAGCCAATTGGTTATGAATTAACTATTACCGCTTTACCAGACGACCAAGGAAATACACATTATAAATACATTCAAGGAGAGTAAAATAGATGAGTAAAACATTCAAAGGGGAAACGAAGTCAGGTTTTAAATTCGAAATTTCTGAGCGTCGTTTAAATAACTATGAATTGTTGGAATTGATTGGTGAAGTTGACGAAGGACAAGGTCAAGTCTTTCCTAAAGTTGTAAAACTTTTATTCGGAGATGAGCAAGCCAAGGCTTTTAAAGATCATCTAAGAGAAGAAGATGGCATCGTGCCAAATGATAAAATGGCAGATGAAATCAAGAGTGTTTTTGAATCAGTTAACGGCTTAAAAAAATCTTAGTCCTCGCTCAGATGATTAATTTGGACGAAGATGCCCTTGTCTGTGACTTGGCGGAAACCTACCAGATATACGACTACAAACAGCTACCTTTAAATCAGGTGGCTGTTTTTGCGTATGGTTTGCGCGACGATTCACGGATAAAGCAGATGATGTCTGACCAAATCGTCCCTCTTGAAACGACGTTACTTGCAAATATCGTAGACAGACTGTCTCTTTCTTTGTGGTTGCAAACCAAGGATGGCCAAAAGGGTGTTAATCGCCCGACATCAATCGCTGAATTGCTTAAAAAAAATCACAAAGAAGAGAGTGACGAAAGGGATTATCTCGTCTTTGAATCTGGTGAGGATTTTGAAAATTATCGCAAGGCTTTACTTGCGAAAACAGGAGGTGAGGAATAGTGGCGACCGAATTAGGAAAAGCCTATGTACAAATCATTCCGTCTGCTAAAGGCATTAGTGGCATGATTCAAAAGGAAATGGGTGGTGAAGTCGCCTCCGCTGGCGTTAGCGCAGGCGAATCCCTCGGATCCAAAATGATGGGGGCTGTTTCAGGAGTTATTGCTGCTGCTGGAATTGGTCAGGCAATCGGGGCATCCATAACTGAAGGGGCTGCCCTTCAACAATCTATTGGTGGTATTGAAACACTTTTCAAAACATCAGCAGGAAAAGTTAGAGGCTACGCTGAAGAAGCCTATCGAACTACTGGTTTATCTGCAAACAAGTACATGGAGAATGTGACAGGCTTCTCAGCTAGTTTGTTGCAATCTCTTGGTGGAGATGTGAATTTAGCAGCTGATGTTGCTAACAGAGCAATGGTTGATATGTCGGATAATGCGAACAAGATGGGGACATCAATGGATAGTATCCAGATGGCATATCAAGGCTTTGCCAAACAGAACTACACCATGCTCGACAACTTGAAGCTTGGTTATGGTGGTACTCAACAAGAAATGAAGCGTCTTATAGCAGATGCGGCAAGCTACAAGGATGAACAAGAGAAACTGAACATTTCCGTTAAAGATGGAGATATGTCTTTTGGTAATATCGTTAATGCTATTTCTGTTGTGCAAAGTAAGTTAAAAATCACTGGTACGACTGCAAAAGAAGCGTCAACGACTTTCACAGGATCCTTTGAATCGATGAAAGCAGCTGCTCAAAATGTGCTTGGGAAGTTATCATTGGGTGAAGATATCCAACCTGCTTTACAAGCTTTAATGGAAACGACATCCACATTTCTTTTTGGAAACCTGATTCCGATGATTGGAAATATTCTTAAACAAATTCCTACCCTTATTTTGGGAGGAATCAAGGGCGTTTTCAGCGGAATTTTCGGCGAAGGTCTAGGAAGTATCATGGGTGGTATCGTTACCGCTCTTGGTTCTGCATTTTTAGCTTTTAAAGCATTTTCGGCAGTCTCGGGATTGCTATCTGGAATACCTGCTGTCTTAACGACAATTAAAACAGCAGTCACGGGTCTATTTACTGCTATGAGTGCCAATCCAATTGGAATTGCAATCGCTGCGATTGCTGCATTAACTGCAGGCTTGGTTTATTTCTTCACTCAAACTGAGATGGGGAGACAAATCTGGCAAGGCTTCATGGATTGGTTCTCTGGTGTGTGGCAGTCTGTCGCACCAGTCTTGACCGAAGTTTGGAATGGTATTGTTGAAACAGCAACAACCGTCTGGAACAATATGATGGCTGTTGTTGCTCCGATTATCCAAGCAGTTGTTGATTTTATTAGGTCTGTTTGGGACGGTATTTCCCTATGGTGGACTGAAAATCAAGGTTTGATTCAACAAACGTTCACAACGGTTTGGAACGCAATCCAGACAGTTATTCAGACGGTTATGCCGATTATTCAATCCATTATTGAAACCGCAATGAATATCCTTGCTCCTTTCATTGAAGGAACTTGGAACAATATCTGTACTGTTGTGACAACAGTTTGGGAATTAATCAAGATTGCTATTCAGACGGCTATGGATGTTATTAGTGGCATTATAAAAGCAGTCATGGCTATCATCAATGGTGACTGGGGCACCGCTTGGAATGCTATAAAGGGTGTCGGTGAGGCCATCTGGAAAGGGCTGTCCGCTGCAGGTAAGGCTATCTTTGATGGTTTTGCTCAGATATTATCTAACATCTGGAACACGATCAAATCTGTCGCAAGCAGTGCTTGGGAAGGGTTGAAATCAACTGTCTTAGGTCTGATTGATGGACTTGTCCAAGGCGCTAAAAATGCTTGGGAAAGCATGAAACAAGGTGTTCGTGATCTTGTTGATAAGGTTACAAGCATATTCGACGGAATCAAAAACATTGACCTTTGGGAGGCAGGTAAGGCTATTCTTGACGGATTTTTAAATGGTTTGAAATCCGCTTGGAATGCTGTCACTGACTTCGTTGGCGGTATTGCTGGTTGGATTGCTGATCACAAAGGTCCGATTGAATACGACCGCAAGCTCTTGATTCCTGCTGGTAATGCGATTATGCAAGGTTTAGATAGAGGACTGCAAGAGCGTTTCAAAGGTGTTAAGAAATCGGTCAGCGGAATGGCTGGCGAAATCTCAAACGCATTTTCAAATGATGATTTTGGTTTGAGTGGAACACCGACTATTGCCAAAAATCTTGAAGCAAGCTTGGCTATGCCAAGTGCTCAAATCGAGGCAAAAGATAGTCAAACCGTGTCTGAGATAGCGATTCTGAGAGCAAGTATGGAGAAGATCCTTACTGCTATCCTTGAAAAGCCGTCAGATACTTATCTGGATGCTGATAAAATTTCAATGAGCGTCTACCAACGCCAAGGTTCGATCTATGCTAGAGAGGGAATTTAATGGAATACATGATTATCAACGGTTTCAATACTTCAACCATTCCTAACTGTGTCGTGACTGACTTTGGCGAGGTAGAGGCTGCTAAGCCTAAGGTTTCAGAAACAGCTACCCTATTTGGGGTTAATGGGAATTACCGTGTCTTGGATGGTGCTTACGAAAGTTACGAAAGGACTTTTGGATTTTACCTACCAAGGACGGTAGATCCGTCTAAAATCGTTGAGAGATTCCAACCAAATGATAATACGCTAGAGTTTAGCTACCAACTAGGCTCTTTATTTTATGCTGACTTCGTCAGTGCAAAATATAAACCTCATGGGATGCACGGCTGGAAACTAGAAATTAAGTTGAGTATGCAACCATTCCGCTATCAAAAAAGTGTCGCTCCTTTGGTCTTTACCGCCAGTGGTAATGTCAACAATCCAGGCTCTGTCTATAGTGAGCCTGTGATTGAGATTGAGGGGGACGGAGATATTTCTTTGACTATTGGACGGACAACTATGCACTTGACTATTAGACGAAAAGTGACCATTGACTGTAGGCATAAGAAACAAAATATCTATAATGCAGATGGTGCGGTTCAAAATACGCTACGTAAACGTGGAGGCTTCTTTGAGTTGGCAGTTGGTAATAACGGTCTGGTCTTTACTGGTTCGGTTCGTAAGATCACGGTTCGGCCAAATTGGAGGTATATCTTATGATTTATCTTACAGAGGGCAACACGCCTTTGAACGAGGCCTATAACGATGAAATTGTTCAGGAGCGGAACAATACTTATCAACTGACCTTTCGTTTTCCTACGTCGGATCCCAAGTGGGAATTACTGAAAGAGGAAACCTTTCTGACTGCAGATGACCTGCATGGCGAGCAGGATTTTTATATTTTTGAGATTGAAAAGCAACAAGGATATATCCAAGTCTATGCCAATCAGGTTATCAGCCTGTTAAATAACTACATCGTAAGCTCTATCGATGTGGATCGTGTCAGTGGGACGAGGGTATTGAGCGCATTGGCTGGTAGTATTACCAGAACCAATCCCTTTTCTTTTTTCTCGGATATTGACGACAGGCATACGCTCAATATTAAGGACAAGAATGCTATGGAAGTCTTGGCCAAAGACAAGCACTCTATCCTTGGTCAGTGGGGCGGAGATATGGTGCGAAATGGCTACAACTTACGCTTGTTGAAGAATGGCGGTTCTGAAAATGAATCGCTTTTTATGTACAAGAAAAACCTGTCTAGCTACCAGCACAAGACCTCAACGAAATCTTTGAAAACTCGGATAACCTTTAAAACGACCGTCAAAGGAGAGGGAGAAAAGGCGCCTGACGTTGATTATGTAGTGGTGATTGATAGTCCCTTGCTTGGGAAATATACCCAAATCTATGAAGCAGTTGTTGAGGTCAATGACCAGAATGTCAAAGACCAAGCTAGTTTGATTGAATACGGAAAGCAGTATTTTCGGACAAGTATGTGCGACATGCTGGAAGATAACCTTGAAATTTCAGTTGTCGGCCAGAGCGATGTAGCGGTTCGGATGTTCGATGTGGTCAGCATCTACCATGAATGGTACGGTCTTGATGTGCGTAAGAAAATCACGAAATACACCTATTCGCCAATGGCAAAACGCCTGAAATCAATTGGTTTTGGGACATTCCAATCCAGTCTTGCGAATGCGATAGGTGGGATTGTAAATGATGCCGTTTTGAATGAAAGTCGAAATCTACATAAGATTTTTGAAGAACGTTTGAAAAAGGAAATCGCCAACGCTGACCGTGCGTTTGACGCTGAATTTGCCAAGCGTGAGAAAGCTATCACGGATGCCATCGAGCAGTACAAGGCTAAGGCTGAAGAAATGGGAGCCAAAATCCACGAAGAAATGGAGAAAGAGCGTCCTGAGTTCGTGAAGCGTATCCGTGAGGAACTGATGAGTGGTGCGGATTCGATTGCTGAACTTAGTAAGAAGCTGGAGCAAGTAAGCGAGACTGCAAGGGTTAATGCGAGCTTGATTGGTGGGGACGGGAATACCCAGTACAATAAGAACCGCTTGAATGGTGGTACGGCTAAAAAAATTAGCTACGGAACGGATTTCGTAGAAGTTGGCCACAATGGAGAAGGCTTTGAGATTGGTAAAAAATACGTCATCAGCTGGTCAGCAACCTGTACACCTTACGGGAAGACAGATGTGACTGTGGTGGTCAATAAGAATCCGTTTTATGGTGGACATGTTCATTTAGCGCCTGCCAATACGGTCATGCCAGTGATTGATAAAGACCTTGTCCAGAAAGAGGAGCAGGTCTTGGCAGTCTACTACGGTGCCTATCGTCTGACCTTCTCAGGGGACTGGTATCAGAATGTAGAGCAGTCTGTGACGATTGACAATCAGACAAGACGGATTGAACTAGCACCAGTCTATAAGACGGTTGCTGATGGACAAAATGCTAGATATGACGGAAGTTGGAACGAGAGTCCAACTTTTATTTTTGATGGAGGAAGAACATGACAGAAACAATCCCAGTAAGGGTTCAGCATAAGCGCATGTCAGCACGAGACTGGGCAAGTAGCACTCTGGTCTTACTTGATGGAGAGTTAGGCGTTGAGAGCGACACAGGTAAGGTCAAGGTTGGAAATGGCCGTGACCGATTCTCAGCACTGCAATATCTGACTGGTCCCAAAGGTGACCGTGGAGAAACAGGACCAGTAGGGCCAAAAGGAGCGGACGGTGTTATGCGGTTCGAGAACCTGACGAGTCAACAGAGAGAGGGTTTGCGAGGAGATAACGGTCATAGCTTAAATGCGAATGTCCGTATCGAGGGAAGCTATCGAAACGGTGCGACTAGTCAGCTGAATTTGATTGCAGATGTCTACTATGACGGAACACGGTTAACTAGTGGCTATACTGTTGATTATTACTACAGAGGCTTTGGAAATAACAACTGGCAAAGCTTGCCAAACCAAACGCCTGATGCAAATGGAAAGTTTGGTCAGTGGAATGCTTCTCAGCGTTCAGGAGGCTGGCTTGAGGTCTACATCGTTGTAACGCACAACGGCATTAAAGCAGCTGCTAGCACACGGCTTGACAATGTTAGTGACGGTGCAACGGGTCCAGCAGGACCGGCAGGACCGGCAGGACCGGCAGGAGCTAGAGGAGCGGATGGAGCGCCAGGGCAAAACATCATCAATCAAAACAGTGGGCAACCGATGAAGTATTGGTCTGGTACAAGGGCTCAATATGACGCGATTCCTAACAAGGATAGCAATACTATCTATGACATCTATAGTAGTTCGTAGGAGGTAGTATGACTAGAGAAGGAATTTACGTGGGTGGCAAGGAAGTTGTTGGAAGATATATAGGAGATAAGCTAATCTGGAAAAAATACAGATTTCGAATTGTAAACACTTTGTCATTGACTATATTAAATATTAACTATCAGTCAGCTACTTTAGACTTTTACACTCGATTCTCGTACCGATATGTAGGATTAAACTCAGGGTACTACTATTTGAGGATAGAAGAAAAGTTCGTCAAAGTATATGCCTATAATTTATCAACACCTAATCCATCTTTTGTGTTTTTACTAGATCAAAATGAAGATGCAGGAGTAGATGAAGCAAGCAAGCGTCAAGCTTTATCTGATTTGACACGAAACTGGTTTAGAGATGATTATAAAGATATTGTTTTATATGACAGAATGAGGTAACACATGGACATAACCATTCAAAACGTTCGTTCGCCTGCTCTTGAGCATAGCGGGAGGTATTATAAGGTCTTTCAGCCACGTACACGAGATGAACTGTTAAAACTCCATCATATGGGCTGTGTGGGTGACACGGTGCTAACGGATATCCAGCTTGAGCAGGGGGATTTTCCGACTAGCTTCGTGGAGCCTACTGTCACGCAACGCACTTTGTCAGGTCTCTTCAAGGATATGCGTTCTATTGAACTGGAATTGAGAGACCCAAATAGCACTCTCTGGGGCAAAATTCAGCAGAACAACCAAGGGGCGCTAACTCAATTTTTCAATACGAATGTAAAAAGCGCAATCGCTCAGACAGCTAGTGAAATCAGGCAGGAAGTGCGTGATGCCGCAAACAGTGCGAGGGTGCAAGTTACGCCGGAAGGTGTGACCATCGGCTCTACTACCTTAACTGGCGAGCAGTTAGCCTCTACCATTTCCGCAAGTTCTAGAGGCGTTGACATCATCGCCCCCAAAGTCAGAGTGAAGTCTGACATGATTGTGGACGGTGCAGTAACAGCTGGGAAGTTAGCAGCTGGGTCTGTGACTGCAGATACGATTAAAGCAGGTGCCATCACAGGCGATAAAATCAGCGTAGATGATGCCTTAATCAAGAATCTGACCGCTAGAGATGCCTTGATTGACAAGTTGACATCTAAGGAAATCTTCACAACCAAGATTGAATCTGTTGTGTCTAGCTCAACCTTCTTACAAGCCTATCAAGGTGAAATTGGAGGTTTCACCTTGGGTCAGTTTGACAATGGAGGCGGTCGCTGGATTTCTGGAGTAAACCAATTCTCAGTTGGTATGGGGAATGGTGCTGGTTATGGTACTAAGACAGCTTTCTGGGCTAATTGGGGCGATAACTGGAACCAAGCAGGACCGAACTCTTGGCATGTGGACACAGATGGGCAGATGTATTGTAAGAATACAGTTAGCTTCTATGGGAAAGTTGACTTTTCTGGCTCTACAAACGTTAATTTCTACAGCAGGATTAATGCTGCAAAAGGTATCTGGACAGGAAATGCAGATATTTATGGTGCTGGGTCAAATCCAGCTGGAGGAGAGAATGCCGTCGTCTGGTGGAATCAAATCACTACAGCCAAATGGAGAGGTTATGCTGGTATCACTTCGAGTTCAGATAGGCGCTTGAAAGAAAATATTAAAGAGAGTCCAGTTAATGCCTTGGATAAAATCCAAGCATTGAACATGGTCTCTTTTGATTTTATCGAGAGCCAGAAACATGAAGAGGTTGGTTTGATTGCGCAGGAAGTACAAGAGGTAGTACCTCATGCAGTTGAAACAGATGAAGTAACATCTTATCTGTCTATCAACTATTCGAAATTTGTACCCTACTTGCTGAAGGCTGTCCAAGAACTGGACCAGAAAATCAAAGAAATGGAGAAACTACATGGATAATCACACAATCGACAAGCTAGTCGCTGAGTCGCTTGCTAACCGCTTGGCTGAGGGCGAATTGGGACGTGCGCATTTAGAAGCACGCTATACACTGGCTTTGGCTGAATTGCAGGCCTTTAAATCAGTGCTGGAATACGACCCAGCCCTTAAAGAGTTATTTGAAGAAACGCAAGCAAAAATGAAAGGAACTAACCAATGACTTACAAATTAACAGGAAGCCCTATTTTGAAGGGGGAAAAGAACGTCACTATCGTAACAATCGAGAAAGAAGAAACTGGTCGATACAGCTATGAGCGTGTGGAATTGCCAGGCAACCGCACAAATGATAATGAAGAGGTGCTGATTCAAGCAGTGCTGGACCATATCCGTACTGAGCTGGATCCAACAAGCGCCATTGTACAAGCGCAGGCTAAATTAGAGCAGACTCTGGCTAAATTGGAACAAGCTGAGCAGAAAGTAGCTCAAGCTCAAGCCAATCTTGAACAAACCCAAGAGAAATTGAGCCAAGCAGAAGCGAAGCAAAACGACCTTGAAGCACTTGCGAATCGCATTACTAAGGTGGTACGAGTGATGGCTCAAGATTCAATTATGGGTGAAAAAGTCTCTTATGGCACGACCTATAAAGAAATGGTTGAACTCTTCCCACTTGCTGAAGTTGGTAAAGTTTATGAGCCAGGTTCAATCTTTGCGGTTGAAGACCCTAACCACACTGAAGTCTATGGAGAAGGTAAGCGCATCTTGATTCAAACCAATCAGTCATTTGCTTATCAAGGAGAAACCCTTGCTCAACTTGAAGGAACACCGTTCCAGAATGGCGTTCTAGCAACTTGGAAGTTTAACGCACCAAAAGCAACAATTGTACAGTAGAGGTGATTTATGGCAGAATTTGAACGTTTAATTGCACAAATTTTCCTCTCTTTGATTCCTGTTATCGGCCTTTATTTCTCGATGAAAGACCGAGCGACCAAACAAGAGAACCGTCTCACGGTTTTAGAGAAGGACATCGAGAATCTGAACGAATTTAAAAGATCTGCAAATAAACGACTAGATAACCATGACGAACAGAACAAGGCTATCTTGGTCCTTGCAGAACAAGTTAAATCGCTAGGTGAAGATGTCAGAGAGTTGAAAACGCTAATTCAAAGCAAAAGCTAAGAAAGGGGCTCAGAATGGTCTGTAATCTCAATACGACCAATCTTGCTCAAGTTGATGGCGGTTACCTCATTAAGCAAGGTGATGTAGCTTCTACCTTTGGATTTGTCCTTTTAGACGAAGATTATCGAGCCGTCCCCTCTCTGGAGGGGGAGGTGGCGGTCGTTAGTCTGACAATGGATAAATACCAGTTGAAGAGGAAGGTAACTGTCACAAACTCAAGCGTGAATTTTAATCTGGATACTATCTTGCCAATTGGGAAATACCGCTTAGAAGTTAGCGCTGGCGGATATATTTTTCCAAGCGATAAGGCTACACATATCAAGATAGTGGCTTCAGATAAAGAATTGGTCACAGAAGAAGTCCACGCTCTCAAAGAGCTGGATATCGCAGAAGAAGTAAAAAAACAACTTGCAGAAAGACCTGCAAGCGAAGGTGGAGCATGTCAGGAAATCCCAGATTTGCTCACGTACTACAATTTAGGAAAGGTGTAAAACATGGATACAAGTAAATGGATCGCATTCGCTCAAGCACTGGGAGTGGATTACAAGGCGCTGAAGCAGTTAATCGATACAAAGATTGACAATGCGACAGTCACACAACTGATTGAACAAGCTAAAATTGCAGTGAAGGCTGATATTTTGGGCGATGGAGTGCCTGAAAATCTCGACACACTGAAAGAGATTGCTACGATGATCGCAGGCATGAGCGGTGATACTGAAGGCGCAGTCGTGCAAAAATTGGCTGACCTTGGCCGTCGTATTGATGAATTTGCAAACCTCGACCTTGTCTCAACTTATAACGCAGCGAAAGCGTGATTGCTATGAGCAATTTTGAGGAATTCGCTCAAGCGGTTGGCCGTGATGTGAAGGTGCTGAACCAAAAGCCCGAACCAAGGCTGACTTTGACAGGAAATACCCTCGGCATCGTCGGGGGTAATAATGTCACGCTTCCGCTACCAGATAACGTAGGGCATGAAATACGTGGTACAGGGTCGCCGGAAGGCCGTATAACGGCCGAAATCGGAACAACCTATGTAGATGTCAACGTGACAAACGGTGCTCTCAAGTGGATTAAAGAGAGCGGAAATGGTAATACTGGCTGGCGTGTACTGATTGGTGATACTGGCTGGAGAACGTTAAACAGTGTCTCTAGAGCAGGCAACTCATTCATTAAGATACGAAGAGTTAACAACCTTGTTACTTATCAATTTGGTGGTCTTCAATGGGGTTGGTTTGGAGTAGGCAGACGAAATGGACCTGGATTTGCAAGGCACAATAGCAGTGGGGACAAAGGGGCTAAAGTGTTAGGTCCTGGTGGAATACCTGCAGGATTTAGGAGTGAGGCGTCACTGATTGGTGGAATTTATAATGACGCTGGGAAGCCGTATGGGATATGGTATCTCGGAGGAGTAACCGACTCAAACTTCATACAATTTACATTTAATGACCCTATCCCCACAGATAAAGATATTGGAGATATCCGTGTTGGTGCTATCTCATACTTGACAGACGACCCTTGGCCTACAAAATTACCATAAAAGAAAGGAAAAATATATGATTAACTGGAAACTACGACTACAAAATAAATACTTTTGGCTGACTGCAATCCCAGCCCTCTTGCTTGTTCTGCAAGCTGGCGCAGCAGTCTTCGGATATCATCTAGATTTAGGCGATATTGGCAACAAGCTAATTCTGCTTGTCAATGCGGTCTTCGTATTCTTGACTGCTATCGGTTTGGTCAACGACCCAACCACAAGCGGAATCACGGACAGCACACGAGCTCTAGAATACAAGAAACCAAGTGAGGAATAAGAATGACATTGAATATTGAAACTGCAATTGACTGGATGAAAGAGCGTGAAGGTAAGGTTTCTTACTCAATGGATTTGAGAGATGGGCCAGACTCTTACGACTGCTCTAGTTCGATTTACTACTCATTGATGAGTGCTGGGGCAATTTCAGCAGGTTGGGCCGTAAATACTGAATACGAACACCAGTGGTTAATGGATAATGGGTATACCCTTATTGCGGAGAACACACCTTGGGACGCTCAACGTGGGGATATCTTCATCTGGGGACGTCGTGGATATTCTAGCGGTGCTGGTGGACACACTGGTATGTTTGTGGATGAGAACAATATCATTCACTGTAACTACCGCTTTGACGGAATCACAGTCAACGACCACGACGATATCTGGCTATACGCTGGACGTCCTTACTATTATGTTTATCGTTTAGCGAACGCAGACGCACAGCCTGCAGAAGTTAAACGAGGCTGGCAGAAAAATGATACGGGCTACTGGTACGTTAAAGAAGACGGCTCTTATCCAAAAGATAAGTTTGAGAAGATTGACGGCACCTGGTATTACTTCGACGGTTCAGGCTACATGCTTGCAGACCGTTGGAAGAAGCACTCAGACGGAAATTGGTACTACTTTGACCAATCAGGCGAGATGGCTACAGGCTGGAAGAAAATCGCTGAGAAGTGGTACTACTTCGACGCAGAGGGTGCTATGAAGACAGGCTGGGTTAAGTACAAAGATACTTGGTACTACCTAGACGGTAAAGAAGGCGCTATGGTATCAAATGCCTTTATCCAGTCAGCTGACAAAAAAGGCTGGTACTACCTCAAACCAGACGGAACAATGGCAGATAAGCCAGAGTTCACAGTCGAGCCTGAAGGCTTGATTACAGTTAAATAAATAGAAAGGAAACTTTCTAAAATGTTCTTTCACCGCAGGCTCAGGCTTGCGGTTTTTTTGTTTGCTCTGAAAGTAGTTTCAGAATTAAAAAAATTTAAAATTCTTTGTTAAAATACTTGACGAACGTAAAGCATAGTAGTATAATATAATCAAGATAAAGGAAGGGAGAGCGAAAGGCTCTCATGGTAAAACAAAATGAAAAAACTCTATATCAAAACAAACCAATTTGCTAATGGCGATCTTCAAGTTGAAAATACTAGCTATAAACTTTGCGATACTTTCAAAGAGCTTTACTCAACCGCTTCAAAGCTAGTTTCTGAAGATACATTGAATTTCGTTGAGGATAATTTTATCGAACAAAATTATAAAGATGAATACAATGAAGTTTATGAAAATGATGGAGATACAGGAGAATTTGTATGGCAAGTCTTTGAAAATAAAGTATCTGAAGAACAATTCAAAGAACTAATCGAGCAACTTGGAGTTTCTTATGACGAATTTGATCCAGAAGAAGAACTTGAAAAATGTATCGCAAACAAAAATCGTAAATCTGAATTTTACGGCGATGGATTGAAAGTTATCGCGGAATACCTTGATAGCATTTCTCACGAAGATGCACTTGCAGTAGTTACTTATTACTATTTCTATTTCGGATTTGGTTATGAAGATCAGCTTATCTCAGATATTAAAGATGACCAAGAAGATGGTGCGAAATTTGAACGCGTTGAACGTGCAGAAACAATTTAATTTATAAGGAGAGATAAAATGACTGAAGAACAATTAAAAGAAGCTCTTATTGACTTGTATGAGTCAGAATTTAAAGACGAACAAACATTTGAAGAATTCGCTGATATGCTAGATTTTTGGATTGATAAAGATGACCGAATTTTAATTGAGGGACGAGGGATGAAACCTATTGACGGTATAAAAGAGGTTGGACACGTTGATAAAGGGGTGATATATGCGTATTAACACATCACAAGTTGAGGCGGTCTTAATGAACAAGGCTGTCTCAGCTTATCGTTTAGCGAAAGAAATCGGCATCCAAGAGAGTTCTATTTCTCTCTTGAGAAACGGGAAGAAAGACTTCAATAAGTTAAGTCTTGAAGTAGCTATGAGAGTTCAAGCATGGATAGACGCTGGCAATTATCGCTTCAGCTACGATTACTCAGAGTTAATCGAAGAACTGGAAGCTGATATAGCTGAGGGATTGACCAGCGACTATATCTATATTGTCCGTGGAGAATACAACGAAATATTGGATAAATGTCCTATCATCGATTACTACTATATCCCCGAAGAAATCGAAGAAGGAGACGTTGCTGAAAAAATCTTGACTACTTCGGTACTTGCAGAAATGAAAGCTGATAATGAAATATTTTAAAAGACCGTGACAAACATCACGGTTTTCTATTTTGCAAAAACGGTGTTTTGTTAAAAATAAAAACAGTGAAATTAGTCACTGATCCATTTGTAAACTATTAGAATTAAATTGAAACCTTCTCAACTATACGGGCAAATATGAGTATGAAAATGAATACGGTGATGAATACGATTTAAAAAAATGATAGCAATTAATGAAAATGATTTTAATGGAAAATAAGTAAAAAGTCAACTATTGAAAATCGATGATAACTATTTGTAAACGCTTTTCACTTATGCTATAATAGGAACAATTATTTTTAGGAGGTGCAGTATGTCTTATTTGTTTGAGATATTACCGAGTTTATTGAGCGGTGCAAGCATGACTTTGCAGGTTTTTGCACTGGTCTTGATTTTTTCTATTCCTTTGGGCGTTTTGATTGCCTTTGCCTTGCAAGTCCATTGGAAGCCCCTCCATCATCTGATTAATATTTATATTTGGATTATGCGGGGAACACCCTTGCTCTTGCAATTGATTTTTATTTATTATGTGCTTCCAAGTATTGGGATTCGTTTGGACCGTCTTCCTGCGGCTATCATTGCCTTTGTTCTCAATTATGCGGCTTATTTTGCTGAAATCTTCCGTGGAGGGATTGATACCATTCCTAACGGTCAATATGAGGCTGCTAAGGTCTTGAAGTTCAGTCCTTTTGCCACAGTACGCTATATTATCTTGCCCCAAGTGACCAAGATTGTTCTTCCTAGCGTATTTAACGAAGTCATGAGTTTGGTCAAGGATACTTCTTTGGTCTATGCTCTAGGAATTTCAGATCTTATCTTGGCTAGTCGAACAGCTGCCAACCGTGATGCTAGTCTGGTTCCGATGTTCTTGGCAGGAGCCATTTACTTGATTTTGATTGGTATTGTGACCATTCTTGCCAAAAAAGTTGAGAAGAAGTACAGTTACTATAGATAGGAGGTTGCCATGTTAGAATTACGAAATATCAATAAAGGCTTTGGTGAAAAGCAAATTTTATCTAATTTCAGTCTAAACATTCCTGAAAAGCAAATCCTGGCTATCGTAGGACCTTCTGGTGGAGGTAAGACAACCCTCTTGCGCATGCTTGCAGGTCTGGAAACTATTGATTCAGGGCAAATCTTTTATAATGGAGAACCTTTAGAACTGGATGAATTGGAGAAGCGCAATCTACTAGGATTTGTATTCCAAGATTTTCAACTTTTCCCTCATTTATCAGTTCTAGACAATTTGACTTTATCTCCTGTGAAAACCATGGGAATGAAGCAGGAAGAGGCAGAGAAGAAGGCACGTGGACTCTTGGAACAATTAGGACTGGAAGGGCACGCAGATGCTTATCCATTTTCACTATCAGGTGGACAAAAGCAGCGGGTGGCCTTGGCGCGTGCTATGATGATTGACCCGGAAATCATAGGTTACGATGAACCAACTTCTGCCTTGGATCCAGAATTACGTTTGGAAGTGGAAAAACTGATCTTGCAAAATAGGGAACTTGGCATGACCCAGATTGTGGTTACCCACGATTTACAGTTTGCTGAAAATATCGCAGATCAGATTCTCAAGGTTGAGCCTAAGTAGGAGGTGCCAATGACTAATAAGAAAATTGCTTTAGTATTGGTTTCTCTCCTGACTCTCTTTTTAACGGCTTGTACTCAGAAGGCTAGTGATCCAAAGCAGGATAACTGGGATAAGTATCAAGAGCAAGGAACCATTACTATTGGTTTTGACAATACCTTTGTACCCATGGGATTTGAAGAAAAGAATGGCCAATATACAGGCTTTGATATTGATTTGGCACAAGCTGTCTCAGAAAAATTAGGCTTTAAGGTTCAATTTCAGCCAATTGACTGGGATATGAAAGAGACGGAACTGCAAAATGGAACCATAGATGCCATCTGGAATGGCTATTCTGCCACTGATGAACGTCGAGAGAAGGTTGCCTTTAGCATTCCATATATGGAAAATCAGCAAGTTTTAGTTGCAAAGAAAAGCAGTCAGATTCATTCAGTAGAGGATATGAAGGATAAGACCTTGGGAGCCCAAGCTGGTTCCTCTGGTTATTTAGATTTTGAAGCCCAGCCAGATTTATTGAAAAATCGTGTCAAAGATCAGAAGGCTAATCAGTACCAGAGTTTTAATGAGGCCTTGATCGATTTGAAAAATGACCGGATTGATGCCTTGTTGATTGACCGGGTTTATGCTAATTACTATCTCCAGTCTGAAGGTATATTAAATGATTTCAATGTTTTTTCAGCAGGATTTGAAAGTGAATCTTTTGCGGTCGGAGTTAGACCTGCTGACAAAAGATTACTGCAAGTTTTAAACCAAGCCTTTATCGCACTACACCAAGAAGGAAAGTTCCAAGAAATCAGCCAAAAATGGTTTGGAGAAGATGTAGCAACTAAAGAAGTGAAAAGTAGAGATTGAGTGTTTTCTCAATCTTTTTTTACATCGAAAAATCCCCTGGCAAGTACCAGAGGATAAGCGTTTATTTCATTGTTGGGAAGAGCAATACATCACGGATAGTTGTTGTATCAGTGAGGAGCATGCAGAGACGGTCGATACCGATTCCCAAACCACCTGTTGGAGGCATACCATATTCAAGAGCCTCAATGTAGTCGTAGTCGATGCCTGTCGCTTCATCGTCACCAAGTTCTTTAGCTTTAGCTTGGGCTTCAAAACGGCTAAGTTGGTCGATTGGGTCGTTCAACTCAGTAAAGGCATTACCGTACTCCTTAGTCATGATGAAGAGCTCGAAACGGTCTGTAAAGCGTTCGTCTTCAGGATTTTTCTTAGCGAGTGGAGATACAGCGACTGGATGTCCATAGACAAAGGTTGGTTGGATCAAGGTTTCTTCAACAAACTCTTCAAAGAAGGCATTGATAATGTGACCAANTTCAGTGTAGTGTTTCTCAACTGGAACTTTCTTCTCAGCAGCTATAGCTTTGGCTTCCTCGAAAGTCATGTCTTGCCAGAAATCTACACCAGTAATCTCCTTGATAGCATCCACCATGTGAACACGCTTAAATGGTTCGTTAATCTTGATTTCAGTACCTTGGTAGTTAACCGGACCATCACCCTTAACAGCTTTAGCAGCGTGTTGGATAATGCCTTCAGTCAAGTCCATGATGTCTTGGAAGTCTGCATAAGCTTGGTAAACTTCGATAGAAGTGAACTCAGGGTTATGTGTAGCATCCATTCCTTCATTACGGAAGATACGGCCAATTTCATAGACACGTTCCATACCACCGACGATAAGGCGTTTCAAGTGAAGCTCAGTTGCGATACGAAGCACCATGTCAATGTTTTGGGCATTGTGGTGAGTGATAAATGGACGGGCAGCAGCACCACCAGCTTCGTTGTGAAGAACAGGTGTTTCCACTTCAAGGAAACCTTTTTGGTCAAGGTAACGACGGATTTCAGAAATGATTTTTGAACGAGTGACAAAGCGTTCAAAGCTTTCACGGTTAGAAATCAAGTCAAGGTAACGTTTACGGTAAATTGTTTCAACGTCTGTCAAACCGTGGAATTTCTCTGGAAGAGGACGGAGAGCCTTAGACAAGTGTGTAATGTGGGTTGCCTTGATAGAGAGTTCTCCCATATCTGTACGCATCACTTCGCCTTCGACACCAAGGAAGTCACCAAGGTCTGCTTTTTTGAAGATTTCATAGTTTTCTTCACCGACAGCATCCTTACGAACGTAAATCTGGATTTGACCTTCGCGGTCTTGAAGGTGGGCAAAACCTACTTTACCTTTACCACGTTTGGTTACCAAGCGTCCTGCGATAGTAGCTGTTTCGTTTTTATCGTGTAATTGTTCTTTATCGAGGTTAGCAAATTTATCTTTTAATTCTTGTGAATTTGCAGTGCGTTCAAAGCGTTTTCCGAAAGGATCGATTCCTTGTTCACGGAGCGCAGCCATTTTTTCACGGCGAACGATCTGCTGGTCATTTAGTTCTTCCATATGTTCTGTTGACATGGGATCCTCCTAGTTTTACTCAAAATTGAATACGATGAGTCATTTTTTGCGATACTCCCATTTTATCATAAATAAGCAAGAAATTCACGGATAATCTTTCAAAACTAAAAAGAACTTGACGATAAAATCAAGTTCTGTTATTGATAGGAAGTATCATTCCAAGTATCGAGCGTAAATGTTTCAAAATCATGGGTTTCTAGAATTGTCAGGCTGGCATTTGCTAGACCTCCATCTTTACGAAGAAGAGGTTCTTTATAACTTAGAAGAGTACGAATACTGGCAGTAAGATTAGCACCATGACCGACAATTAGAATACGCTCAGCTGGACTATCTTTTAATGATTTGATAAATTGGATGGTCCGTTGCGTGGTGCTATAGAGGGATTCGGCTCCAAACATTTGAGTGTCAAATTGAGCAAGATTAGATCGGAAAGCTTTGATTTGTTGCGGGTAAATAGCTTCCAAGGTTGCAATTTTCAAACCTTCCAACTTCCCCAGCTGCCATTCGCGGAGATTAGGGACACTTTCTAAAGGACAGGGCGTCTTGAGTTGACTTTGGATAATCTCAGCAGATTTGACCGCTCGAGGTAAATCGCTTGAATAAATCTGATTGAAAGGAACATACTTGAGATACCGCCCTAGTTGTTTTAGGGTTTCAATGGATTCAGGAAGAAGGGGAGAATCTCCACTAGCACCTTGAAAGCGTCCTTCTTGGTTCCAGACTGTACGACCGTGGCGGACAAAGTAGAGTTTCATTACTTGCTGTCCTCCAAGATATCTGCAAAGTCGGCCTTTACAAAGCTGGCCAATTCTTGTGGCGCGACGATAATGCTGTGACCAACTTCTCCAGCAGAGACAATCATTTGATCCAAGTCTAGAGCGATTTTATCGATAAAAATGGGGTAATTGTGTTTCTGACGAATTCCGACAGGATTATTTGCTCCATGAATGTAACCAGTTGTTTTTTCCAAGTCCTTTTGTGGAATCATGCTCACTTTTTTATTGCCAGAAATTTTGGCTAGTTTCTTTTCAGACAAATGTTGGGTGATAGGGACAATTCCGATAATCGGTCCTGTTTTATCTCCCAAAAGAGCCAAGGTTTTGAAAATCTGATCTCGTTCATAACCTTGAGGCAGCTCTCCTTCCAGGGCATTGATTTGAATCCCCTGATGTGGGATACCTGCTTTAGACAGGATTTGTTCCACCAATGTTTTTTTGATTTTAACTTTTTTTGCCATTATTTATATTTATCCTCCAATTGACTCATCCAAATACCAAGCCAGATTCCCAGTGCAAAGAAGAAGGCGATGATGACATACCCAACAAGAGAAATACCAGTGTATTGGATACTTTCAGCGTTTCCTGCATTTGGAATCAAAATCAAAAGAGTACTTGATAGGACGATACCGATGATGAAATGATAGACGCGTGAGTGGTAGTTATTTAAGGCATAATCCATCAATTTTGAAAAAATAATGAGAGTTGCGCCTGCTCCGATTCCAATCGGGAAGAAGGTTCCCAAGAGGTCAAAGGTTTTAAAACCAGTCAACATCGGAGCATAGAGCCCCAAAATCAAAAGTAGATTTGATGGACTGAGGCCAGGAACCAATACACCAAGGGCCAATAGTGCGCCTGCTAAGATGAAGTTAAGAAAGCTGGCGCTTAAGGTTCCAACTACAAAATTTAAGGCATAGAGACCTAGTCCAGAAATGATAAAGGTTGCCCAGAACCAAGCTAAATCAATCTTGTCTCGGTCAGATTCTCGAGTTGATTCTTTGAGGAGGCTAGGAACTGTACCGATGATAGCACCCGCAAAGCTCCATAAGACAAAGACCTGATAATTTTCAAGCAGGTATTCAATCGGGTAGGAAAATAAGCCGATTCCCAGAAGCATACCGAAGGCAACTGGAATAAAGTACAAAACATTTTCTTTAAAGTCCTTAAAGGGATGGGCCAGAAATCCAATCATCCGTTCATAAATTCCTAGGATTGCTGCTAGAACCCCTCCGGAAATCCCTGGTAGAATAAATCCAAGAGCAATGACAATCCCTTTAATAATACGTGCTAACCATGAAAACATATTTTTCCTCCAACTATTTCTATTTCAAAAAATCCTTACTATATTGTAACACAATCAAACACAAAAAGAAAAAGCAAATGATAAACAAATGCTTTTAAGGTTTTAAAAAGAGTTTTCTAAAGGTTTCTTCTTTATTTTTTAGGGAAGAGATAACGTTGATATCCAAATCGTGGTCAAAGCCAGCAATTTTTCCTTTAGAAGTGTACTGGTGGATATCGTAATCTAAATCAGTCTTAGGAGTTGCCTCGTAAAATCCTGAGTCAGAACCATAAGAAGGAATCCAAACAGACGTAAACTTGTCAGTATCAATACTGTGTTCTTCCATGAAGTAAACCCCAACATAGATTCCGATATTCTTAGCACCTAGTGATTCTAGCTTTGCCCGAAAGGCTTCAACCCCTTCGTTCATATTGGACATGGTTTTGTCTTCTACATCTAGCCAATAGTAGCTAGGGCTGTATGGAGATGAAGCGTTATAAAAAACTTCAGCGGCCTTTTCCATTTCTTGGACACTTTTTCCAGCTACAAAGGCATAGACACCAACTGGAACATTTCGTTTTTGAAACTCGGTAATATGGGTTTTAAAGGCCTTATCTACCCCATTAACAAAGGAAGCATCGTTTTCTTTTGAAGATTGAGCGCCACTATGGACTCGAACGATAGCTCCAGAAATGTTTTGAGACAGAGTATCGTAATTAATTTCCTCAGGACGCTGCCAACCAGAAACATCAATCACCGGTTTATCTATATTATGTAGTGCTTGTGTCTCTACTTGGGCGATATTGGATTTTGTTTTTACGGGATGGTCTTCAAAACGAGGGCGATTCAGGATTAAAATGAAAATCATAATCCCAAAAAAACCAAACAAAATAAGCGGATTTATTTTCTTTCTCATATCTCATAATTTTACCTTAAAAATGAAAAAAAATCAAAAAAAATACTCAAAAAATGGGTTAAGAAAGGACTTTAGAGCATTTTTTCATTCAAGAGCGCGGAATGATTTGAAATATGGTATAATAAAAGGGAATTTCTAGAGAAAAGAGAAGATTATGTCAAATTATGCCATTATTTTAGCAGCGGGTAAAGGGACTCGCATGAAATCTGATTTGCCAAAAGTGTTGCACAAGGTTGCGGGTATTTCTATGCTGGAACATGTTTTCCGTAGTGTGGGTGCTATCCAACCTGAAAAGACAGTAACAGTTGTAGGACACAAGGCGGAATTGGTTGAAGAGGTCTTGGCTGGACAGACAGAATTTGTGACTCAATCTGAACAGTTAGGAACTGGCCATGCAGTTATGATGACAGAGCCAATTTTGGAAGGTTTGTCAGGGCACACCTTGGTCATTGCTGGAGATACTCCTTTAATCACAGGTGAAAGCTTGAAAAACTTGATTGATTTTCACATCAATCATAAAAATGTGGCGACTATCTTGACTGCTGAAACAGATAATCCTTTTGGCTATGGACGAATTGTGCGTAATGACAATGCTGAGGTTCTTCGCATTGTTGAGCAAAAGGATGCTACAGATTTTGAAAAGCAAATTAAGGAAATCAACACTGGAACATACGTCTTTGACAACGAGCGTTTGTTTGAGGCTTTAAAAAATATCAATACTAATAATGCTCAAGGCGAATACTATATCACAGATGTCATTGGAATTTTCCGTGAAGCTGGTGAAAAAGTTGGTGCTTATACTTTGAAAGATTTTGATGAAAGTCTTGGTGTAAATGATCGTGTGGCTCTTGCGACAGCTGAGTCAGTTATGCGTCGACGAATCAATCATCAACACATGGTCAATGGTGTTAGCTTTGTCAATCCAGAAGCAACTTATATTGATATTGATGTCGAGATTGCGCCTGAAGTTCAAATCGAAGCCAATGTTACCTTGAAGGGGCAAACGAAAATTGGTGCTGAGACTGTTTTGACAAATGGAACTTATGTGGTGGATAGCACTATCGGAGCAGGAGCTGTTATTACCAACTCTATGATTGAGGAAAGTAGTGTTGCAGACGGTGTGACAGTCGGTCCTTATGCCCACATTCGTCCAGGTTCAAGTCTGGGTGCCCAAGTTCATATTGGTAACTTTGTTGAGGTGAAAGGTTCTTCTATTGGCGAGAATACTAAGGCTGGTCATTTGACTTATATCGGAAACTGTGAAGTGGGTAGTCATGTTAATTTCGGTGCTGGAACCATTACAGTCAACTATGACGGCAAAAACAAATACAAGACAGTCATTGGCAACAATGTCTTTGTTGGTTCAAATTCAACCATTATTGCCCCAGTTGAGTTGGGGGACAATTCTCTTGTTGGAGCTGGTTCAACTATTACCAAAGACGTGCCGGCGGATGCTATTGCTATTGGTCGCGGTCGTCAGGTTAATAAAGACGAATATGCAACACGCCTTCCTCATCATCCTAAGAATCAGTAGGAGCCTATCATGGAATTTGAAGAAAAAACGCTAAGCCGAAAAGAGATCTATCAAGGACCAATATTTAAACTGGTCCAAGATCAGGTTGAATTACCAGAAGGAAAGGGAACTGCCCAACGGGATTTGATTTTCCACAATGGAGCTGTCTGTGTTTTAGCTGTAACGGATGAGCAAAAACTCATCTTGGTCAAGCAGTACCGCAAAGCTATCGAGGCTGTCTCTTACGAAATTCCAGCCGGAAAGTTGGAAGTAGGAGAAAATACAGACCCGGTTGCAGCAGCCCTTCGTGAATTAGAGGAAGAAACAACCTATACAGGAAAGTTAGAACTCTTGTACGATTTTTACTCAGCCATTGGCTTTTGTAATGAAAAATTAAAACTATACCGAGCAAGCGATTTGACGAAAGTGGAAAATCCGCGTCCACAGGATGAAGATGAAACCTTAGAAATCCTTGAAGTGAGCTTAGAAGAAGCCAAGGAATTAATCCAATCAGGTCATATCTGTGATGCCAAGACAATTATGGCTGTTCAATACTGGGAATTGCAGAAAAAATAGAGGAGGTCAGTATGGGTAAACCTTTATTAACGGATGAAATGATTGAAAGGGCTAATAGAGGCGAAAAAATTTCAGGTCCTCCTTTACTAGATGATGAGGAGACTAAGATTTTACCAACCTCTTCTTCCCGTTTTGGTTATGCCAATCCTAAGGATCATGGTTTTAGCCAGGAAACCTTGAAGATTCATGTCGAACCGTCTATTCATAAAAGCCGTCGCATTGAAAATACCAAGAGAAATGTCTTCAATTCTAAACTGAATAAAATCTTATTTGCAGTCATCTTTCTCTTAATTTTGCTTGTCTTAGCAATGAAACTTTTGTAATAGAAAAGGAATTGAAATGAAAATAGGAATTATTGCGGCTATGCCAGAAGAACTGGCTTATCTGGTCCAGCATTTAGACAATGCCCAGGAGCAAGTTGTTTTAGGCAATACTTATCATACAGGAACCATTGCTTCGCATGAAGTCGTTCTTGTAGAAAGTGGAATTGGTAAGGTCATGTCTGCTATGAGTGTGGCGATTTTGGCTGATCATTTCCAAGTGGATGCTCTAATTAACACGGGATCAGCTGGGGCAGTAGCAGAAGGTATTGCTGTTGGGGATGTCGTGATTGCTAACAAATTAGCCTATCATGATGTGGATGTCACAGCTTTTGGCTATGCTTATGGACAAATGGCGCAACAACCGCTTTATTTTGAATCAGATAAAACCTTTGTTGCCAAAATTCAAGAGAGTTTATCTCAATTGGAGCAAAACTGGCATCTTGGTTTGATTGCTACAGGAGATAGTTTTGTTGCAGGAAATGACAAGATAGAAGCGATTAAGTCCCATTTCCCAGAAGTTTTAGCTGTTGAGATGGAGGGGGCAGCGATTGCTCAGGCAGCGCATGCCCTTAATCTTCCAGTCTTAGTCATCCGAGCTATGAGTGATAATGCCAACCATGAAGCAAACATCTCTTTTGATGAGTTTATTATCGAAGCTGGACGTCGCTCTGCCCAAGTCTTGCTAGCCTTTTTGAAGGCCTTAGATTAAGCGAAAATTTGACAGTTTATCTAGCTTATGATAAGATTTAAGTAAAGAAAAGCTAGAAAACGTTTCAGAGGATATTATGAGTATTGAAATGACCGTCAGTGAGATTGCAGAGGTTTTAGGATTATCTCGTCAAGCAATCAATAACCGTGTCAAAGAATTACCAGAAGAAGACACAGATAAAAATGACAAAGGGGTAACAGTCGTTACCAGAAGTGGCTTGATTAAGCTAGAAGAAATCTATAAAAAAACGATTTTTGAAGATGAGCCTGTCAGTGAAGATGTCAAGCAACGTGAACTGATGGAGATTCTGGTTGATGAGAAGAATGCAGAAATTCTTCGTCTTTATGAACAATTAAAAGCCAAGGATCGTCAGTTATCAGAAAAAGATGAGCAGATGCGTATCAAAGACCGTCAGATTGCTGAGAAAGACAAACAACTCGATCAGCAGCAACAATTGACTCTTCAAGCCATGAAGGATCAAGAAAATCTTAAGCTAGAGCTGGACCAAGCAAAAGAAGAAGTCCAATCCACTAAGAAAGGCTTTTTTGCTCGTTTATTTGGAGGATAATCAAGGAGCTGTTTAGGTTAATGCTAACCTGATGGCTTCTTTTATTTCTAAATAGTATAGTTGCTCAAGTAAAATAACAGTATAGGAGAGGTAGAAAATGGAACGATTAGAAGATTACATTGCTTTTGACTTAGAATTTAATCAGCACGAAGGACAAACACACTTGATTCAAGTATCGGCAGTGCGTTTTAGAGATGGTCAGGAGATCGATGCCTATGATTCCTATGTTCATACCAGTGTGCCTCTAAAGAGTTTTATAAATGGTTTGACTGGGATTACAGCTGAGACCTTAAAAGATGCTCCTCCAGTGGAGGAAGTTATAAAAGAATTCCAAGATTTTGTGGGTTCTTTACCTATGGTAGGCTACAATGCTGCTAAAAGTGATTTGCCTATTCTAGCAGAGCATGGTTTAGACTACAGCCGACAGTACAAGGTGGATCTGTATGATGAAGCTTTTGAACGTCGGAGTTCGGATTTACACGGTATTGCCAATCTCAAATTGCAAACCGTTGCCTCGTTTCTTGAATTTCAAGGTCAGTCTCATAATAGCTTAGAGGATGCTCGTATGACAGCGCGTGTTTACGAGTCCTTTCTAGAGTCAGACCAAGCTAGAGAATTGTTAGGGACAGAAAGTAGTCTATCAAACAATCCTTTTGGAGGCTTGGACTTGTCTCAATTATTTGACTAGGAGTGCCTATGAAACCTGAAAAACCTAAAAATCTAGGTTTTAAGCAGATATACTTTAATCTAGATAAAATACTCTTTCTCTTTTTCTTGACTTTTATGATGATTGAGTTTGTCTGGTTACCGTCCAATTCTTGGATTGCTGGACTTTTACTCCGTCAGACAGGTTATCTCTTTCTATCTTACAACAATATTTTTGCCATTATAAAGGGTTCTCCCTTTGTTAGTCTTGCTTTATTTATTCTGGTAATCGTTAATTTACTGATCGCCTATTACCAGATAGGACTTCTCTTTATCGGAGCCCGGCATTTATTATGCCATGAAAAAAGGACCTTGCTGGAGTACAGTCGCAAGGTCTTTCGCCAAAGTTTTTTGTTTATGAAGCAAGTCACGCTTGCAAAGATAGCCTTTATCTTCTTTTATGTCATGATGCTCTTTCCATTGATTCGAAAGATTTTAAAGATTTACTACCTAAATAAAATTGTCATACCGGACTTTATCGTTGATTATGTAGAAGACAAGTATTGGCTAGTAGGTATAGTGGTTACTATTCTGGCTTTACTTCTATTTTACATTTCAGTGCGTTTCATGTTTGCTCTACCTCAGCTTTTATTTGAGAAAAAAACAGTCAAAGAAGCAGTCAGATACAGTCTAGAGAAGACAAGAAAGCACTCCTGGTTTTATACTTGGAACTTGCTTTGGATTGTCGTCAAAACCTACCTATTTTTCATTCTTTTATTGATTCCAATATTAGCAAGTCAGGTGCTGATGGATGGTCTGACCCATAAGGAATCTCTTGTGCTGGGAATTATCAACTTTGTCTTGATTAAGAATTTCCACTATATGGCCTTGACTTACTTTCTCATTAAATTTGTTTCCTTCTTAACAGGAGAAGAACTAGAAATCACACCAAGGAGAAAGAAAGACCACTGGATGAGATGGGGAGTGATGGGCTGTGCTGGTATCTTTTTCGCTCTTGAGGGTTATGTTTATTTAGAAGCTCCAGTTGCCAATAAACCTTTAATCATTTCTCACAGGGGAGTATCTAATAAGAATGGTGTGCAAAATACAGTCCAATCACTAGAAAAAACCGCTCAGTTATCTCCAGATTTCGTTGAGACAGATGTTCAGGAAACAAAAGATGGCCAGTTTGTCATGATGCATGATGCCAATATCAAGAATCTGACAGGAGTCAATGCCAATCCTCAGGATCTCACTTTGGAAGAATTAACCAAACTTGATATTTCAGAAAATGGCTATCATAGCAAGGTGTCTAGTTTTGATGACTATCTCAATAAAGCCAATGAATTGCATCAAAAACTCCTTATTGAAATTAAAACCAGTCGAAAAGATAGTCCAGATATGATGAAACGCTTTATGGAAAAATATGGAACTGTTCTTAAGCAGAATGGTCACCAAATGCAATCCTTGGACTACCATGTGATTGACCAGGTTTTAGTCTACGATACTCAAATTCCAGTCTTTTTAATCCTACCTTATAATAGTATTTTTCCAAGAACCAAGGCTACAGGTTACACCATGGAGTATTCAACTTTAGATGAAAATTTTGTCAACAAGCTTTGGAATACCGATCAGAAATTGTACGTGTGGACCATCAATAGTTCAGAGTCCTTTGATAAATCTGTTCATTTGGGTGCAGACGGCATGATAACGGATGACTTGGAAATGATTCAAGATCAGGTTACCATTGCCCAAGAAGACCCAGAGTATACGGATTTACTGTTTAAACAGGCAATGGAATTCTTTAATTTTTAGTAATAAAAAAGAGGAACAGTTGTTCCTCCCATGATAGGCAAGTATTCTATTGAATGCTTGTTTTTCTTATGCTTAGAATGGCAATTTTCCAGCGAAAGCACCAAATTTTTTCTTGGTAGTTTCATCGATTTGTTCAAGAGCAGAGTTGATGGCTTGAACAGTCATATCAGAAAGAGTTTCAAGATCTTCAGGGTCAACGACAGCTGGATTGAAGTCAATGCTGACAACTTTTTTGTCACCAGTTAAGGTCGCTTGAACAAGTTCTTGAGCAGATTTGCCAACAAATTGCATAGCAGCAAGTTCTGCTTGACTTTGTTCCATCTGTTTTTGAAGTTTTTGTGCTTGGCGCATCATGTTTTGCATGTTCATCATGGTGATTTATAGTTTCCTTTTACAATTATTTTCTTCCCTATTTTATCAATTTTAGGGTTAAAAGTCTATTGTTAGTATAAATCCCCTAACATTAAATTACCGAAAAGATTTTCGAAGAGTATGAGGTTGGAACATGAAAACAGCAGTTGATTTCAAGAAACAAAAAAGAACAGCCGAAACTGTTCTTTTTATCATTATTTGAGACCGTATTTTTTGTTGAAACGATCCACGCGTCCATCTGCTTGAGTGAACTTTTGACGTCCAGTGTAGAATGGGTGTGAGTCTGATGAAATTTCCACACGGATCAATGGGTAAGTTTCGCCTTCGAACTCAACTGTTTCGTTAGAGCGTTTTGTTGAACCGCTAAGGAATTGGTAACCAGTAGTTGTGTCCATGAAGACAACTGGGCGATATTCTGGATGGATATCTTTTTTCATTTTGCAATATTTCCTTTCTGCCATGGTCTCTTTGCGAGCCATAGATTGTTACCATACTAGTCTATCAGATTCTGAAAAGTTTGGCAAGTATTTTATCAGTTTTTAAGCAAGTTTTTTAACTTTTGGTAGATGATTTCGTTTTCTTCTAAACTATAGGAATTAGCACCACTTGCTAGCGGGTGGCCTCCGCCATCATGTTCCTTGGCAATTTCATTGATAGGATGGATTTTACTGCGTAAGCGAACTCGGTAGTGGCCATCAGCCTGCTCCACAAAAATTCCCCAGAGACTCACACTATCAATACGTCCAGGTGCACCGACAATAGCTGCAGTTTCAGCATCGGTAACATTGAATTGTTTCAAGACTTCTTGACTCAGGATAACGCGAGCTGCACCATTTTCATCCACTTCCAGATGGTCGTAGATGTATCCTTGAAGTTTAGCAATTTTGTAACTCATAGTGTCCATTTTGCGAGTGAGAGCCGCAAAGTCAAAGTTATGTTCTCTCAGATAGGCAGCCAGGCGAAGAGTCTGTGCAGTCGTAGAAGGATAAAGGAAGCGACCTGTATCACCAACAATTCCTGCAAAGAGCAACTCAGCAGCGCGATCTGACAAGGCAAGTTGGGTTGTTTCTGAAAATAGGGTAATCATCTCGCTAGCGCTACTTGAACTAGTATCGACCCAAGACAGGTCACCGTATACATCATCATTTGGATGGTGGTCAATCTTAATGAGAAAATCACCTTGACTATAGCGCTTATCATCGATACGAGCAGTATTAGCTGTATCACAAACGATGACAAGTGCCCCTTGGTAGACACTATCTTCAACAAAATCCATCTCAGCCATCCAGGTCAAAGTTGGTTCATTAAAACCTACGGCTTTGATAGTTTTTTCTGGGAAATGATGTTTGAGAAGAGCTTTCAATCCCACCTGACTTCCCAAGGCATCTGGGTCTGGTTTCATATGACGGTGAATGATAATCGTGTCGTATTCTTTGATTTTTTCTAAAATTTGATGGCAAATTTCCATAAATAACCTCAATTCTTTCTCATTTCATTGTAGCACAAGAATTTTTATTTTTAAAATGAAAAAGATGTGATATAATGGAGAAAGATAAATTGAGGAGGACGATATGGCATTAGCAAAAATTGTATTTGCCAGTATGACCGGTAATACCGAAGAAATTGCAGATATTGTAGCAGACAAATTACGTGACTTGGGCTTGGATGTCGATGTTGATGAATGTACAACTGTTGACGCTTCAGACTTCTTGGAAGCAGACATCGCTATCGTTGCGACCTATACTTATGGTGATGGAGAATTGCCAGATGAGATGATGGACTTCTACGAAGACCTAGCAGACCTCAACTTGAATGGCAAAATCTACGGAGTGGTCGGCTCAGGTGATACCTTCTACGATGAATTCTGTAAGGCTGTCGATGACTTTGACCGCGTTTTTGTAGCGACAGGGGCAGAAAAAGGTTCAGAGTGTGTCAAAGTTGATCTCTCTGCTGAGGAAGAAGACATTGAACGCTTGGAACAATTCGCAGAAGAATTGGCTGCTAAAGTAGGATAAGCATAAAACTGCGCTGATACAATCAATCAGTGCATTTTTCTTATCGAGAGTTGGGATTTTACTAGCCTATTTGGTGGCTTTTTGATACAATAATTCAAATAAAGGAGGAGACTGTATGGATTTAGATATTATTCGTCAAGAAATTGATCAAATAGACGACCAAATTGTCAAACTGTTAGAAGAAAGAATGCAATTGGTTGAGAGTGTAGTTGCCTATAAGAAGGCTTCAGGGAAACCGATTTTAGATACCAAGAGAGAAGAAGTTATTTTTGAAAAGGTCAGAAATCATGTAGAGGACAAGCGCTATCAGGAGACTATTGTCGCGACTTTTTCGGACATACTCAAACGTTCGCGTGATTATCAGGATCAAAACATCAAATGAAAAAAGAACAATTTTATCCGCTAGGGATTTTTCTAGCTGCCATGGTGGGTGGACTTGTCCGCTATCTAGTTTCCACTTGGTTACCAGCCAGCCCAGATTTCCCCTTGGGCACCCTTCTTGTTAACTATCTAGGCATTTTCTGCTTGGTGTATCTTGTTAAGGGCTATTTAGTCTATAAGGGAACCAGTAAAGGTGTTATTTTAGCATTGGGTACAGGTTTTTGCGGAGGTTTAACAACCTTTTCTAGTCTCATGCTTGATGCTGTGAAACTGCTTGATACAGGGCGTTATCTTAGTTTGGTTATGTATTTGCTTTTGAGCATCGGTGGAGGCCTACTCTTGGCTTACTATTTGGGGAGGAAGAAATGGTAATCGTCTATCTTGCAATTGCTTGTGGTTTCGGAGCGCTCGTACGGTATTTCTTTTCCCGCTATAATCAAGCATCTAAATTGCCCCTCGGAACGCTCATAGCCAATCTTTTAGGTTGTTTTTTGATTGGATTATTCTACAATCATGTGGAATCCAAGGAAGTCTATGCTATTTTAGCGACGGGTTTTTGTGGAGGTTTAACAACCTTCTCTACCTTGAATGATGAACTCCAAAGACTGTTAAGTGATAAGAAGGTATTTTATTCTTATTTAGCTTTGACCTACCTAGGTGGTTTGATTGCGATTTTTTTAGGAATTCTGCTATAAATTTCTTTACTTTTTTGTGGAAATTTGGTAAACTGTATCTTGTGTGTAATGGACGCACAAAAATACAGTTTATCCGCTGAGAAAGATTCCTCAAGATTGACAAAGATAGGAGAATAAAATGAATCCATTAATCCAAAGCTTGACTGAAGGTCAACTTCGTACAGATATCCCATCATTCCGTCCTGGTGACACTGTTCGTGTACACGCGAAAGTTGTCGAAGGTAACCGTGAACGTATCCAGATTTTTGAAGGTGTTGTTATTGCACGTAAAGGTGCTGGCATCTCAGAAAACTACACAGTTCGTAAAATCTCTAACGGTGTAGGTGTTGAGCGTATCTTCCCAATCCACACTCCACGTGTTGAAAAGATCGAAGTTGTTCGTTACGGTAAAGTACGTCGTGCGAAATTGTACTACTTGCGTGCTCTTCAAGGTAAGGCAGCTCGTATCAAAGAAATCCGTCGTTAATTCGACTAAAAAACTCTGCTTTTTCAGCAGAGTTTTTCTCTAGCTCCCTTAGTTCAATGGATATAACAACTCCCTCCTAAGGAGTAGTTGCTGGTTCGATTCCAGCAGGGGGCAGTAATTATACATCAAAAACCGCTCAGCCGAGCGGTTTTTATCTATTTCTCTTTTACAGTACCCATGTACGGATGGCATGGGCAACGCCAGATTCATCATTAGATTTAGTGATGTATTTGGCGATTTTTTATTCAAAAAAATGTGCTTTGAGTGATTAGAAATCAAAACTTAATTCTATTATTCAAATAAGTATTTGTATAAAGAGTAGGAAGCGAAAAAGTGTTAGTTTTTATTAAAAACGGTATTTTGTTAAAAATAAAAGCAGTGGCCGAAATCACTGCTTATCAGATGTAGCAAATTCATAAAGTTTTTCTGCTGTTAGAAGCGCTATTTTGTCCATGCTTGTTTTTCCTTTTCTGAGGTCAGAAACGGTAGTCCATGGTACACCGACACCTTGCGAAATAGCAGAACTGGATATAGAACTGTCTAATAATTATTGAATAAATTTTCTCATCTTATTTGTCCTTTTTATTTTTTAGATAAATGTATACATTGATTGCAATTATAAAAATAGCTATTGCACTAACCATTGTTTTTCCTCTTTTCGTTTGATAGAATAGAGGTATGAGGGGCTTTCACCCCTACCTCTTAGCGTTTACCTTTTCTTTTGCGGGACTCGGGTTTACGCTTTTTGTTTTGCCTTGCTACCGTATGACGGTCACTAGACTTACAACAGCAGTTACTGTTTCAGGAATATTATCTATTACCTTTTCAAGTTAGGGAATACAGTCTTTTGTTTAAGTTTCTTATCTTGATTATATCGTATCATGGCCTACAAAGGAAGTCAAAAGTTTTGATGAAGGTTTTTAAAATATTTTTGGACTAAATGTATCTTCAAAAATATTTTTATATATTTATTTTTTGTACGTAATGATTTATGTTAAGAGATTTATTTATCACAACGATAGAGAAAAATGTTCCGTTTAATTGTAGATAATGATTTGATTTTTTAGGAAGTAAAGGGTAAAATTTAATTAATATGATAATTAGTTAGGAGTTTGATTATGAACGGTTTAGTTTTAGGTTTGGATATTGGTATTGGTTCAGTAGGTGTAGGTATTCTAAACAAAGATACTGGTGAGATTATCCATACGAATTCTCGTATTTTCCCAGCTGCAACTGCTGATAATAATGTTGAAAGAAGAAACAGTAGACAGGCTAGACGATTAAATCGACGGAAAAAACACCGTGTTGTTCGCTTTCAGGATCTATTTGATGACTATGGTTTGTTAACTGATTTTTCTAAGGTACCCATTAATCTTAATCCATATCGGCTTCGAGTACATGGATTGAATCAGCAACTAACGAATGAGGAGCTTTTCATAGCTTTAAAGAACATTGTTAAGAGACGTGGGATTAGCTATTTAGATGATGCATCTGAGGATGGTGGTGCAGTATCGTCTGATTATGGTAAGGCAGTTGAGGAAAATAGAAAATTACTTGCTGAACAAACGCCTGGTCAAATCCAACTAGAGCGTTTCGAAAAATATGGTCAGGTAAGAGGAGATTTCACTGTTGTGGAAAATGGTGAGAAACGCCGATTGATCAATGTTTTTTCAACATCTGCTTATAGAAAAGAAGCTGAAAGAATTCTTAGAAAACAGCAAGAATTTAATAATCAGATCACGGATAAGTTTATAGAAGATTACTTAAAAATCCTTACAGAGAAAAGAAAATACTATCATGGGCCAGGTAATGAAAAATCTCGGACGGATTATGGACGTTTTCGAACTGATGGTACTACCTTAGATAATATTTTTGGTATTTTAATCGGTAAATGTACATTTTATTCTGAGGAATACAGAGCTTCTAAAGCTTCCTATACTGCTCAAGAGTTTAATTTGCTAAATGATTTAAATAATTTAACAGTTCCTACAGAGACCAAGAAACTGAGTGAGGAACAAAAGAAAACAATCGTTGAATATGCGAAGTCGGCGAAAACATTAGGGGCTTCAACCTTATTGAAATACATTGCTAAAATGATTGATGCTTCAGTAGATCAGATACGTGGTTATCGAGTTGATGTAAACAATAAACCTGAAATGCATACTTTTGAAGTCTATCGAAAAATGCAATCGCTAGAAACAATTTCAGTTGGGGGATTGTCTAGAAATATTCTAGATGAGCTTGCCCATATTTTAACTCTAAATACTGAACGAGAAGGTATAGAAGAAGCGATTAACACAAAGTTAAGGGATTCTTTTAGTCAAGACCAAGTACTTGAATTGGTTCAATTTAGAAAAAATAATAGTAGTCTATTTAGTAAGGGATGGCATAATTTTTCTCTTAAACTCATGATGGAATTGATACCAGAACTCTATGAAACTTCAGAAGAGCAGATGGCAATTCTAACACGATTGGGTAAACAAAAATTTAAAGAAACATCAAAAAGAACTAAGTATATTGATGAAAAAGAAGTAACAGAAGAAATATATAATCCTGTGGTAGCAAAATCTGTCAGACAGGCCATAAAGATAATCAACGAAGCAACTAAAAAATATGGTATCTTTGATAATATTGTTATCGAAATGGCGCGAGAAAATAACGAAGAAGATGCTAAGAAAGATTATATAAAACGTCAAAAGGCAAACCATAATGAGAAAAATACTGCTATGGAAAAAGCTGCATTCCAATACAATGGGAAAAAAGAGTTACCAGATAGTATTTTTCATGGGCATAAGGAATTGGCTACTAAGATTCGTTTGTGGCACCAGCAGGGAGAGAAGTGTCTCTATACTGGGAAGAATATTCCAATTTCAGATTTAATTCACAATCAGTACAAGTACGAAATTGATCATATTTTACCTCTATCTTTATCGTTTGATGATAGTCTATCTAATAAAGTATTGGTTCTAGCTACAGCAAACCAGGAGAAGGGGCAGCGAACACCGTTTCAGGCATTAGACAGTATGGATGATGCTTGGTCATATCGTAAGTTTAAATCATATGTAAAAGATTCTAAATTATTAGGTAATAAAAAGAAAGATTACCTTTTAACGGAAGAAGACATTAGTAAAATTGAAGTGAAGCAGAAGTTTATCGAACGGAATTTAGTTGATACTCGATATTCTTCTCGAGTTGTTCTAAACACTCTACAAGATTTTTATAAAGCGCATAAATTCGATACAACTATTTCGGTGGTACGTGGACAATTTACCTCTCAGCTAAGAAGAAAGTGGAGGCTTGAAAAGTCTCGTGAGACTTACCATCATCATGCTGTTGATGCCTTAATTATTGCCGCTTCGAGTCAATTAAGATTATGGAAAAAACAGAATAATCCTCTGATTTCTTATAAAGAAGGACAGTTTGTTGATTCAGAGACTGGAGAAATTATTTCATTAACTGATGATGAATACAAAGAGTTAGTGTTTAAAGCTCCTTATGACCATTTTGTTGATACATTGCGTAGCAAGAAGTTTGAGGATAGTATACTATTTTCTTATCAAGTAGATTCAAAATATAATCGAAAAATTTCAGATGCAACCATTTACGCAACAAGAAAAGCAAAATTGAATAAAGATAGATCCGAAGAAATTTATGTTTTAGGTAAGATTAAAGATATTTATAGCCAAGCAGGGTATGATGCTTTTATTAAAATTTACAATAAAGATAAGAGTAAATTCTTAATGTATCACAAAGATCCCCAGACGTTTGAAAAGGTAATTGAAGAGATTCTAAGAACTTATCCTTCAAAAGAATTTAACGAGAATAATAAAGAAGTCCCTTGTAATCCTTTTGAGAAATATAGACAAGAAAATGGACCAATCCGTAAGTACAGTAAAAAAGGCAATGGTCCAGAAATTAAAAGTCTGAAATATTATGATAAAAATATTCCAGAATCATTTATTAACATAACTCCTTCTAATAGTAAAAATAAAGTAATCCTTCGTCAATTAAATCCTTGGAGAACAGATGTCTATTTTAATCATCAGACGGAGAAGTATGAGTTGCTTGGATTAAAATATGCAGATTTACAATTTGAAAAGAAGACTGGAACTTATTATATAACTATTGATAAGTATAATGAAATTAAAGAAAAAGAAGGAGTGAGCGAGCATTCAGAATTCAAATTTACCTTATATAAAAATGACTTGCTTTTGATTAAGGATACGGAAATTAAGGAGGAACAAATTTTTAGGTTCTTATCTAGAACAATGCCAAACCAAAAACACTATGTAGAATTAAAACCTTATTATAAAGGAAATTTTGAAGGCAAAGAAAGAATTAAAGTGTTTAATACGACATCTAATGGTCGCTGTTTAAAAGGATTGGGAAAGAAAGGACTCTCTATTTATAAAATTAAAACAGATGTTTTGGGTAATAAACATTTTATCAAAAAAGAGGGTGAGAAACCAAAACTCAAATTTTAAAAAATATTTAAAAAAGAGTTGCAAACGCTTGTACAATGTATTATAATAGTAACTGCAAGGGACGCCTTGCACAGTTACTTAAATCTTGCAGAAGCTACAAAGATAAGGCTTCATGCCGAATTCAACACCCTGTCATTTATGGCGGGGTGTTTTCGTTTTGTGAAAGAGGAAAATACGATGACTTGGAGAATTGTGCATGTCTGTCAGAGTGAAAAAATGAAATTGAAGTTAGATAATCTTCTAATTAAAAAAATGGGTCAAGAATATGTTATACCACTGAGTGATATTTCTATTATTGTGGCAGAAGGAGGGGAGACTGTTGTAACTTTAAGATTATTAAGTGCTTTAAGTAAGTATAATATTGCCTTGATTGTCTGTGATAATGAGCATTTGCCTACAGGAATTTACCATTCTCAAAATGGCCATTTTAGAGCCTATAAAAAATTACAGGAGCAATTATTGTGGACGCAGAAGCAAAAAGATAAATTATGGCAAATAGTAACCTATTTTAAAATAAACAATCAGCAAGATGTTCTTGCAATGTTTGAGAAAAATATTGATTGCATTCAATTATTAGCAGACTATAAAGATCATATTGAATATGGAGATAAAACCAATCGTGAAGGCCATGCTGCAAAAGTTTATTTCAATGAATTATTTGGAAAGAAATTCGTACGTCTTACACAACAGGAAACGGATGTTATCAATGCTGGCCTAAATTATGGTTATGCAATCATGAGAGCGCAGATGGCACGTATTATTTCTGGATATGGGTTAAATCCCTTAATAGGAATTTTTCATAAGAATGAATATAATCAATTTAACTTGGTTGATGATCTAATGGAACCTTTTCAGCAGATTATCGATGTCTGGGTCTATCAAAATTTACGAGATGAAGAGTATTTGAAGTACGAGTTTCGCTTGGCGCTAACAGATACATTAAATGCAAAGATTCGTTACGGTAAAGAAACTTGTTCTGTAACAGTAGCAATGGATAAGTATGTCAAAGGCTTTCTAAAATGTATCTCTGATAAGGATACTAGCAAATTTTACTGTCCGGTGGTTTCGAGTGTAGAATGGAGCTAAAGAAATGAGGTATGAAGCATTGAGATTATTGTGTTTTTTTGATCTACCAATGGAAACAAATCAAGAAAAAAGAGTCTATCGTAATTTTCGGAAAGACTTAATCGCAAACGGCTTTGAAATGTTGCAGTTTTCTGTTTATTATAGAACCTGTCCTAATCGAAGTTTTGCTAGTAAATTCTATAAAAAATTAAGTCAGAGTAATTTACCAAGTGGGAATGTCCGTTTGCTAGCTGTGACTGAAAAACAATTTTCTGAAATGGTTTTAATAATTGGTGGAAAAACAAAGCAAGAAGAAGTAGTCAGCGATAATAAGTTGGTAGTTATATGAAAATGAACATTAGTCATCCGTATAAGGATAATATTTCATTAAGTTTTGGTCAATTTACTCAAATTGTAGGTCAAGATCAGCAATTAAAATACTATATTTGGCAGATACTATTGTGGTATTTTGGAGGAAAAAAATATAGTGAGGAAGATTTAGTTCTATTTGAACAAAATGAGCCTAAAATACTAATAGACGATACAATGGTTTCTCGGTCAGAATTTAGTGTAATTCAAGTGTCCAATATCAATGATTTAATTGAACAAATGGAATATAAAAAAGGAACAGTAGCCTATGATTATATAAAGAAAAAGACTAATTCTATAGAGATAATGAAGCAAATTGAAAATATCAATGACAATCTAGATAGGATTTCACTTCAATTGAATCAGAAGTTGAATCTTCAAATAGATGATATTATATATCATACTGAAGCAAAATATTTTAATACGGATCAATTGATTCAAAAGAATTTTTTACTATACTTTGGAACAAATGACAAAAATATTTCATTTGAATTTGTAGACAATAAGATAAAGTTTTTATTATTTCTTTCCATGTTAGAAGTTATGGAGACAAACAGTTCTGAAAAGTCTTTGCTTGTCTTACGAAATTTGGATGATTTTTTATCCTATAATGATTTTGTTGAATGTTGCGAGAAAATGGAGTTTCTGACTAATCATAGAGATTCATTATATATTGTTTTATTTCCTTCCAATGAAGGTTATCTTCATGTCACGAAAGAAGTTTTAGAGGAAATCAATATTGTTTCCGATTATGTTGATCATTTATATTCTCTAGAATTTATGTATGATCGCTTTACCAATCAGTATCCAATAAATCAAATACCTGATGAACAAGAATTTTTAACTTCTTTAAGAAAAATTGGATCCTATTTATTTAGCTCGGACATTCTCCACATGAGTTTATCTGTAGAAGATCAAGTAGCATTAAAAATTTTGAATAATTTGTATCAGTACAAAATGAAAATAAAATTTCGTGTTGAATCAATCAATCCAATGTTATTGAAATATTTGGAAGAATAGTATTGACGAGTGAGATTTAAGGCTTTATAATATTTTTGAGGGAACAAAAATCAAAATTGACGAATTTGAGGTTTTTGTACTCTCAAGCTTTAAGTAACTGTACAACTGTAGAGTTAGGAAAAACTGCTCTAGAACTGTTTTTGTACTCTCAAGCTTTAAGTAACTGTACAACTCAATGTTAAGTCCAAAGCGTTCTGGATCAGTTTTTGTACTCTCAAGCTTTAAGTAACTGTACAACCAGATGATATCCAAAGACTGCTGCACCAGCGTTTTTGTACTCTCAAGCTTTAAGTAACTGTACAACCAGATGATATCCAAAGACTGCTGCACCAGCGTTTTTGTACTCTCAAGCTTTAAGTAACTGTAAAACTCAGCACCTTCACATCACGGCCAACCGCTTGTTTTTGTACTCTCAAGCTTTAAGTAACTGTACAACATGGTAACTGGTATTGGTTCGACAACTCAGGTTTTTGTACTCTCAAGATTTAAGTAACTGTACAACTGCAGTCAAGAACACGAATACCGCATTGACGTTTTTGTACTCTCAAGATTTAAGTAACTGTACAACCCAATTTAGGTATTGCGTATATTGCAGCCGGTTTTTGTACTCTCAAGATTTAAGTAACTGTACAACTGGTAGACCTTATGGAATATGGTATTTAGGGTTTTTGTACTCTCAAGATTTAAGTAACTGTACAACATAAGGATAAGACTCTGGATTCTGTTATAGGTTTTTGTACTCTCAAGATTTAAGTAACTGTACATTTAGATAATATTAGCGATTCTCTAACTTATAAAAAACCGCTCAACTGAGCGGTTTTCGTCTATTCATACCCTTTTACAGTACCCATGTACGGATGGCATGGGCAACACCAGATTCATCATTAGATTTAGTGATGTATTTGGCGATTTTTTTGATTTCTGGATTTCCGTTTTCCATGACTACAGGGTTGCCAACGACTTCCAACATGGCACGGTCATTTTCTTCGTCACCGATAGCCATTGTTTCATCTTTGGTCAATCCGAGTTTTTCAGCTAAGTGAGTAATGGCTGAACCCTTGTCCACATTCTTTTTAAGGAGTTCGAGGTAGAAAGGAGCGGATTTGTTGATAGAGTAGCGCTCGTAAAATTCGGCTGGTATCTTTTCAATGGCAGCATCGAGAATCTCAGGTTCATCGATGAACATACATTTGACGATTTCCTTGTCAGCCATTTCTTCAGGTGTACGGTAGAAGATAGGCATGCTGACGAGGGTTGATTCGTGCACTGTATATTTTCCGATATTGCGATTGGCAGTATAGATACCGTCCTTTGTAATAGCGTGCATGTGGACACCGAGCTTGCGACTGAGAAATTCCATATCCAGATAATCCTCATAGGTCAAGGATTCACTGATAATCTCATGTCCTGTAGCAGTTTCTTGGACAAGGGCACCGTTAAAGGTCACAACATAGTCACCCTCGTCTCTCAACTGCAAGTCGTCCAGAAGTTTGGCAACGCCTGCGATAGGGCGGCCAGTTGCAATGACGACTTTGACACCAGCTTGTTTGGCATCTTGGATGGCAGAAAAGACTTCAGGAGTGATTTCCTTTTGGCTGTTGACTAGGGTTCCGTCAATATCGACGGCGATTAGTTTAATACTCATACATTTCCTCTTCTAGTTTTTATTTGGCGTAAAATGATCGTTCTCAATCAAGTGTAAAAATTGCTGGGTAATGCTAGCAAAGATACTGTTTTGATCCAACATTTCTTTCGGGAAATAAAAACGATTATCTCCGTGACGACTACCAGCAAGGGATTGGACGATAGGAGAAAGGCTAGAGAGTTCGGCCAGTTCTCCATTTTTTTGTAAAATCTCAATCTGTGTCCGTGGGTTTTCAGATTCGGGACGATAGATATCATAAGGGAGGTCGAAGTTCTTATGAATGGCAGTATAGTAGTCTGGATCAAAGCCAATGTCCTCAACCAATTTTCTCATGCTAGCGAGTTGGTCTTGATCTTCTTGTGAAAAGGTAATGGATTTAAAGACCTTGCGGTTGACAAAGCGTTGCGACAAATCAGCGAGAATCTTGTCAGGACTGGTCATCCAGAGTTGGAAGTAGGTATTCATCACACCATCATCCAGAGCCAGATAATCAGACAAGGTCACATTTTTTTCAAAGAAAGGCAGGAGATGTGGAGAAGTTCGTGCAAAGAAATCTTTGTCTTTAGGATAAAGTTCCTTGGCGCGCTTGAGGAGATTCTGTAGGAGAACTTCCATGGCGCGTGTTGCAGGATGAAAATAAACCTGCATGTACATCTGGTAGCGACTGAGGACGTAGTCTTCGATTGCATGCATGCCGTTGTGCTGAAAGGCGATACCATTTTCGACAGGACGAATGACTCGGAGGATGCGAGTCAGGTCAAATTCCCCATAAGATGCTCCTGTAAAATAGGAGTCGCGCAAGAGATAGTCCATGCGATCCGCATCGATCTGGCTAGAAATAAGCTGCACGACCTGTTTGTTAGAATAGGTGTGGTCTATGACACTGGCCACCTTTTCTGGGAAGTCAGGTGCTACTTGTAGCAGGACTTGGTGAATCTCCGTTTCAGGACTTTGGATAATCTCCTGAGTAATGGCTTCGTGGTCTGTATCAAAGAGATGTTCAAAAGTATGGGAGTAGGCACCATGTCCAAGGTCATGTAGGAGAGCAGCGGTCATGGTCAAGAGAGACTCGGCAGGATCCCATTCGTCTGGATATTTTTCTTCAAAAATCTCTGTGATGCGTCGTGCAATTTCATAGACTCCTAGACAGTGAGAGAAGCGACTGTGCTCCCCCCCGTGGAAAGTATAACTGGAAGTTCCCAGTTGTTTGATACGACGCAAACGCTGAAATTCTTTTGTATTAATCAAGTCATAGATGATTTGATTATTGACATGGATGTAGTTGTGAACTGGGTCACGGAATACTTTTTCGTTCATATGACCATTATAGCAAAAAGCTAGAGTTTTTGGTAAAATAGTAGGACAAGAGACAAGAAAGAGGACCTGATGTGAAGATTCGGATGCGAAATACGATTCAGTTTGATGAGCAGTTGGAAGTGATTGACCAGCTTTATGACGTGGAAGTGCATGAAAAAGGAGATTATAGCTACCTGCTTTTCTATAATGAGGAAAAGGAAAAAGTAGTGATTAAATTTCATGGTCAAGAACTGGTGATGAGTCGTTTTTCCAATCCCAAGACCATTATGCGCTTTTTAAAGGATAGCGATAGTTTAGCCTATATTCCTACACCTATGGGCATGCAGGAGTTTATCATCCAAACGAGCCATTATGAAGTTGATGGGCAAAAGATTCATTTAGATTATCAACTACAAAATCAAGAGGGACAACCCTTTGCCAGCTATCAATTGGAAATTACTTGGGGCTAGGCTCATGTCTTTTTCAAATTTAGCTAGCTATCTTCTTGGATTGGCTCCCTAGTATGGTAGATTAGGCTATTTTTTGGTATAATAAAAGTTATGGAAATTGAAAAAACCAATCGTATGAATGCGCTCTTTGAATTTTATGCGGCGCTTTTGACAGATAAGCAAATGAATTATATCGAGCTCTACTACGCTGATGATTACAGCCTTGCTGAAATTGCCGAGGAGTTCGGTGTCAGTCGTCAGGCTGTCTATGATAATATCAAGCGGACGGAAAAGATTCTGGAAGATTATGAGATGAAATTGCACATGTACTCGGACTACATTGTCCGCAGTCAGATTTTTGACCAGATTTTGGAGCAGTATCCCAATGATGACTTTCTGCAAGAGCAGATAGAAATTTTAACAAGCATTGATAATAGAGAATAAGAGGAAGAAAAATGGCATTTGAAAGTTTAACAGAACGTTTACAGAACGTCTTTAAAAATTTACGTAAAAAAGGAAAAATCTCTGAATCTGACGTCCAAGAGGCAACCAAAGAAATTCGCTTGGCCTTGCTTGAGGCCGACGTTGCCTTGCCTGTTGTAAAGGACTTTATCAAGAAAGTTCGTGAGCGTGCAGTCGGGCATGAGGTCATTGATACCCTTAATCCTGCGCAACAAATTATTAAAATCGTTGATGAGGAGCTGACAACCGTTTTAGGTTCTGATACGGCAGAAATTATCAAGTCACCTAAGATTCCTACAATCATCATGATGGTCGGTTTGCAGGGGGCTGGTAAAACAACCTTTGCTGGTAAATTGGCCAACAAACTCAAGAAGGAAGAAAATGCCCGTCCTTTGATGATTGCGGCGGATATTTACCGTCCTGCGGCTATTGATCAGCTGAAGACACTGGGTCAACAGATTGATGTGCCGGTTTTCGCTCTTGGGACAGAGGTTCCAGCTGTGGAGATTGTTCGTCAAGGTTTGGAACAAGCCCAAGCCAATCATAACGACTATGTTTTGATTGATACGGCAGGTCGTTTGCAGATTGATGAGCTTTTGATGAACGAGCTTCGTGACGTAAAAGCACTGGCTCAACCAAACGAAATTCTGCTCGTCGTTGATGCCATGATTGGTCAGGAAGCGGCCAATGTTGCGCGTGAGTTTAATGCTCAGTTGGAAGTGACTGGGGTGATTCTTACTAAGATTGATGGGGATACTCGTGGTGGTGCGGCTCTGTCTGTTCGTCACATTACTGGAAAACCAATCAAGTTCACTGGTACAGGTGAAAAGATTACGGACATTGAGACTTTCCACCCAGATCGCATGTCTAGCCGTATCCTTGGTATGGGGGATATGCTCACTTTGATTGAGAAAGCTTCTCAGGAATACGATGAGCAAAAAGCCCTTGAAATGGCTGAGAAGATGCGTGAAAACACCTTTGATTTCAATGATTTCATTGATCAGTTGGATCAGGTGCAAAACATGGGGCCAATGGAAGACTTGCTCAAGATGATTCCAGGTATGGCCAACAATCCAGCCCTTCAAAACATGAAGGTAGATGAGCGCCAGATTGCTCGTAAACGTGCCATCGTGTCTTCCATGACACCTGAAGAACGTGAAAATCCAGATTTGTTAAATCCAAGCCGTCGTCGTCGTATCGCTGCAGGTTCTGGAAATACATTTGTCGAAGTCAATAAATTCATCAAAGACTTTAACCAGGCTAAACAACTCATGCAGGGTGTCATGTCTGGAGATATGAACAAGATGATGAAGCAAATGGGAATCAATCCAAACAACCTTCCTAAAAATATGCCAAATATGGGAGGAATGGATATGTCTGCCCTTGAAGGAATGATGGGACAAGGTGGTATGCCTGACTTGTCAGCTCTCGGAGGAGCAGGAATGCCAGATATGAGCCAGATGTTTGGTGGCGGACTCAAAGGTAAAATCGGTGAATTTGCCATGAAACAGTCCATGAAACGTATGGCGAATAAAATGAAAAAAGCGAAGAAGAAACGTAAGTAAGACAAAGGAAGGCCACAGGGCTTTCCTTTTTTAGAAAGAATTTTTTATTTTAACCTTAAAAAATCCACTCAGTCGTCTGAGTGGATTAGGTGTATTTAGACTCTTATACTCAATGAAAATCAAAGAGCAAACTAGGAAACTAGCCGCAGGTTGCTCAAAACACTGTTTTGAGGTTGTGGATAGAACTGACGAAGTCAGTAACCATATCTACGGCAAGGCGACGTTGACGTGGTTTGAATTTGATTTTCGAAGAGTATTAGTCTTTATTTTCGTATGGCAAGATTAAGTTCAAGATGATTCCTGTCATGGCTGATAGGGCAGTACCTGAAAGGGTAACTGGACCAAGTTTAAGGATAGCTCCTCCAAGTCCAAGGACCAACATAGCACTTGCGATGATTAGGTTACGCATTTGAGAGAAATCAACACGTTCTTTAATCAAGACTTTCAAACCGTTGCTGGCGATAACTCCATAGAGAAGGATTGACATACCACCAAGTACAGCATTTGGAATGGTTGAAATCAAGGCAGTGAATTTACCAAGGAAGCTAAGGGCAATCGCGATGAAGGCAGCGTTACGGATAACTGAGACAGAAGCGATACGAGTCATACCGATAACCCCTGTATTTTCTCCATAAGTTGTATTAGCTGGTCCACCAAGGAAGGCAGAAACTGAAGTTGCGATACCGTCACCAAGAAGAGTACGGTGAAGACCTGGTTCTTTCAAGAATTGACGGCCACAGATTTGACCCAAAACAGTATGGTCTCCGATATGTTCAGAAATTGTTACGATAGCGATTGGCAAGATAGCGATGGTTTCTGGGCCAAAGTAAAGATTGTATTCTTTAAAGGCACCACCTGTGCTAAATGGCAAGTAGAAACCAGGAATTTCAAACCAGTTAGCTTTAAGAACTGGTGTAAAGTCAACCAAGCCAAGGGTTAGTGCGAAGAGGTAACCACCGATAATGGCAAAAAGGAATGGAATGATTCGTAGGAAGCCTTTTCCTTTTGTATTGATAAAGGCAGCAATCAAGAAAGTAACAACTGCTACAAGAGCATTTTTCCAATTTCCATCCGCTACAAGACCAGCATTTGTAACAGCTGAACCTGCAAGTCCAAGACCGATAACGATGATCATAGGTCCGATGATGATTGGTGGCAAGAGTTTATCAATCCATTTTGTACCCGCAAAACGAACACTTGCAGCTACAAGGACATAGATAAAACCTGTAAGAATAACCCCTGTTTGTGCAGCTGATACATCCCCTCCTAGTTCCTTCATAGCTAGGGACATAGCTGTGATAAAGGCGAATGATGATCCTAGATAAACTGGAACTCTAAAACCAGTTGCGATCATGTAGATGAGTGTTCCAACACCTGAAGCAAAAAGGGCAACAGATACAGGCATTCCCAAAATCAAGGGTACCAAGATGGTCGCACCGAACATGGCGAAAACGTGTTGGAAACTAAGGAGAATTCCTTTTCCAGCCGAAGGACGTTGGTCAACGTCTAGTAACAAATCAACAGTTGATTCTTGTTTCATATAAACCTCACTTTTGGGCATCAAAAAAGAGCCCATTATTTTACAGCAATAGGCCCTCAGAGTAAGACTTCTCTAAAATCTAGACTTTAAAGAGTTTCAAGTATTTCTGCGTCTTCGTCACCTCACGGGATGACATTAAAAACCTTTGCTTGTGATAGTATAGCAGAAATTACGAACTTTGTAAATATTTTTTTACTAAAAAATTTAAAGCGGGCGTTTGTTGGGCATGCCAGCCTTTCTTGGATATTTATTTGGCGTTTCTTTTTTCTTTTCCACCACTGTGATGTAACGCGGATCTCCATTTGGTAGGTCGTAGCTGAGATTGTCTTCTACTTTACTAAAAAGGAGGTTGAGGGCATTCTTAGCTTCTAATAACTCCTCAGGCGCATTGCTGGCCTTGAGTGCCAATAGTTTTCCGCCAACTTTAAGGTAGGGAATAGTTAATTCAGATAGGACTTGCATACGGGCAACCGCACGAGCTGTTACATAATCATATTGAGCACGGAAGTTCTTGTCTTGGGCCAAGTCTTCGGCACGTCCATGGTAGAAATGAACCTCGTCCAAATCCAGTTCTTGAGCCAACAGTTGGAGGAAGTTGATGCGCTTGTTGAGAGAATCAATGATAGTTACATTTAACTGAGGATAGAGGATTTTCATTGGTAGACTAGGAAATCCTGCCCCAGCACCGATGTCAAGAAGTTTGATAGTTTCATTGGGAATCAAGCCTTGCAGAATGGGTGCAATCGAATCGTAAAAATGTTTGAGATAAACTTCTTCCTTGTCTGTAATAGCCGTCAAATTAATCTTTTCATTCCACTCGACCAAGAGTTCAAAATAACGTTCAAATTGTTTTTTTTGCTGGTCCGAAAGTGGAAGATTCTGCTCGGCAAGCAGGTTGTAAAATGTTTCTGGTTTCATAGTTATTTCCTTCTTTAGTATCATCTTATTTTACCACAATCATTAAAAATTTGATATACTGGTACTAATCTAAAAGCAGAAAGGACTTATATAATGACTTGGATTATTCTTGGAGTTATCGCTCTTGTTGTTATTTTTGTGATTGTTAGCTATAACGGTTTGGTTAAGAATCGTATGCAAACAAAGGAGGCTTGGAGTCAGATTGATGTTCAGTTGAAACGTCGAAATGATCTCTTGCCAAACTTGATTGAGACTGTAAAAGGTTATGCCAAATATGAAGGTTCTACCCTTGAAAAGGTGGCAGAACTGCGTAACCAAGTGGCTGCAGCAACTTCACCAGCAGAAGCTATGAAAGCTAGTGATGCCCTTACTCGTCAGGTTTCAGGTATTTTTGCAGTTGCAGAAAGCTATCCAGATTTGAAAGCTAGTGCTAACTTTGTTAAATTGCAAGAGGAGTTGACAAACACAGAAAATAAAATTTCTTACTCTCGTCAACTCTACAACAGTGTTGTCAGCAACTACAATGTAAAATTAGAAACTTTCCCAAGCAATATTATCGCTGGAATGTTTGGATTTAAAGCAGCAGATTTCCTTCAAACTCCAGATGAGGAAAAGGTAGTACCTAAAGTTGATTTTAGCGGTTTAGGTGACTAAGATGTTGTTTGATCAAATTGCAAGCAATAAAAGAAAAACGTGGTTTTTGTTGCTGGTATTTTTCCTACTCTTAGCTCTTGTTGGCTATGCGGTTGGCTACCTCTTTATGCGATCTGGGCTTGGTGGTTTGGTTATCGCACTGATTATCGGCTTTATCTATGCCTTGTCCATGATTTTTCAATCGACAGAGATCGTCATGTCTATGAATGGAGCGCGTGAGGTTGATGAGCAAACGGCACCAGACCTCTACCATGTAGTAGAAGATATGGCTATGGTGGCTCAGATTCCTATGCCTCGTGTTTTCATCATTGATGATCCAGCCTTAAATGCCTTTGCGACAGGTTCTAACCCTCAAAATGCGGCGGTTGCTGCGACGTCAGGTCTCCTAGCTATCATGAATCGTGAAGAACTAGAAGCTGTTATGGGACATGAAGTCAGTCATATTCGTAACTACGATATCCGTATTTCGACTATTGCTGTTGCCCTTGCTAGTGCTATCACCATGCTTTCTAGTATGGCAGGTCGTATGATGTGGTGGGGTGGAGCAGGTCGCAGACGAAGTGACGATGATCGAGATGGAAATGGCTTAGAAATCATTATGCTAGTGGTTTCTTTACTAGCTATCGTGCTGGCCCCTCTTGCTGCAACCTTGGTGCAACTAGCTATTTCTCGTCAGAGGGAATTCCTAGCTGATGCTTCTAGTGTTGAGTTGACCCGCAATCCTCAAGGGATGATAAATGCTCTACGTAAACTGGACAATAGTGAGCCTATGCATCACCATGTAGATGATGCCAGCAGTGCACTTTATATCAATGATCCTAAGAAAGGGGGAGGGTTCCAAAAACTTTTTTATACCCATCCACCTATCTCAGAGAGGATTGAACGCTTAAAACATATGTAAAATGAAGGCTGGGAAAAAGCCTTTAAAATCTTAAAAACGCATAATATCAGGTGTGCAAAAAACTTGATATTATGCGTTTTATTATGGGAAGATTTACTTCCTTTTCTCCTAAAATTGTGTTTTTGCCCCACCTATCTGCTATGTTGCAAATTTATAAATCGTCTAAATTAACTATCTCCAAACTGTGTTCTGTTATGCGATAGATGATCGAGCAAACTTCTTTTAAGAAACGACGGTCATGCGAAACAGTGATGAGACCACCAGGGTAGGTGGCAAAGAGTTTTATGATTTGGGGTTGAGAAGTGGGAGAAAAGTTTCGTGTAGGTTCATCCAGCAGGAGAAAGTTTGGTTTGCGCAAGACTAAATCCAAAAGCAGGAGTTTACCCTGTTGCCCGCCAGATAAGGAGCAAATTTGATGCTGCATTTCCGGATAACTGAAATTGAGACTAGCTAGATGAGATTGGATTTTCTGAAGTTCCTCTTTTTCCCCAGTTTTGCTGAGGTAGGCTATTGGTGATAAATCCAATTGCAGTTTTTTGTGGTAATCTTGCGGCATATAACCAAGGGAAATCTCTCTTTTATCATTAAGAAGTTGCTGTAACTTGGCTAACAGAGTTGACTTTACGACACCATTTTGGCCGATGATACCGATTTTTTCTTGCCCACGGACAGTTAGTTGTAGTTCCTGAACCAAAACTCGGTCGCCTATGGATAAACTTTCTTTTTCCAGTTGGATTAAGACTTTAGAAGCTGGTAATGGCTGTATATCTGAGAAGAAAAGTCTGATTTCTTCTTCTTCAAGTGGTTTTTGGGTCATGGACTGGGCTGTCTTTTCAATGCGTTTTTCTTGAGAGAGAACATTTTTCATCTTTTTAGCTAATAGGCGCCCAGCAGTACTGTCTTTGGTAGCTCGAAGCGCAGTTTCTACATTTTGCTTGACTCGCCGATGTTTTTCCATGGTTTTATTGTAGGCTCTTTGGTCGTTAGCAGCTTGCTGGCTTTGTTTGATAAAATTAGCCTTTCTCTGGTCGCTATAGCTCTCATAGTCTAAGTGCTCTACTATCGTTTCTGCTTCTTTACGGTGCTTGACCAGTCGCAAGTGGACAATAGTATCAGCGGTTTCAGAAAGAAAGTCTTCATCATGGGAAATGAAAATAACGGTTTGCCGAATCTTTCGAATCTGACCTTTTATCCAATCAACCGTCTCAAGGTCCAGGTCATTTGAAGGTTCATCTAAAAATAAAATCTCAAAGGGTTTGGCTAACTCATGGATGAGCTGAATTTTCAAAGCTTCGCCCCCTGATAGACTGCCAATCTCTTGGTTGCTAGCAAAGCGATCGCCATCAAAATGCAATTCCTCAGCCAAACGATAGAGGATACTGTAGTCTAAATCAAGAGAATCTAAAAAGAAGTAGTCGTGTAGACTTTTCTTTTTCAGCTCCTCGGGAAGTTTTTGAGGAATATAGGCCAGTGACTGATAGTCAGACTGGATGTCTCCCTTGATAGTGAAATCAGACAAATATTCCCCCATTAAAGTTTTAAGTAAGGTTGATTTGCCATTTCCTTCCTCTCCAATAATAGCTACTTTTTCCCCGTCTTGGATAGTCATGTTTAAGTCTGAGACAAGATCACGTAAATCTTTGTTTTGTGTGATGGTCAGATGATTGATTTTTATCATATTGTTGCCCTTTCTAGAATGTCCAATAGTGCATAACAAAAAGCTCTACTTTACTTAGTAGAGCCAATGTCTATGTCAAAAAAACTCTATTAATACTCTTCGAAAATCTCTTCAAACCACGTCAGCATCGCCTTACCGTATATATGTGACTGACTTCGTCAGTCTTATCTACAACCTCAAAACAGTGTTTTGAGCAGCTTGCGGCTAGCTTCCTAGTTTGCTCTTTGATTTTCATTGAGTATAAAATGCCAGAAAAAGAGCATAAAAGAGCATGCAAAAAGAGACAAAAACAAGATCTACTAAATAAAGTTCTTTATTTGATAGACTTAGTTGTTCATGTCTCCCTTACCTCCGAGTATTAGTACCTCTATCCTATACCTTTAAGGAAATTTTGTCAACAGAAAACTGGAAATTCTATGCTCTAAAACCCAAAAACAGGTCCATAAAGAGTTAGTACGTGTTTGACATGCTCGTAATGGAACTTGTCATAGTTTCGCCAAGCAGTGCGTGCTTGGTCATTCAGTTTTAGGCTACCGAGACCTATCAGAAGACTGGTACGTTGGTAAAATTTCTCAAGGTCTATTAAGATACTGTTGTCCAACTTTTCCGCTTTTTTGAGCTCTTGCAGAGTAGTATTTAGCAGCTCTTGCAGTCGAATATCATCTGCCCTACCCTGTTTGCAGCTTTGGAAACTTTTATTTAACTCGGATAGGAGTTGGGTTGCATTAGTAATGAGTTCTTTGTCTTCCATATGAGCATCCTCCTTGCTCTGATGTATTATTGCCTATAGTATAGCACTAAAAAACAAAATGTCATAGTAAATATGTTAAAGAATCGAGTTTTAATTATAAAGTTTGGTGGGCTGATTTGTAGGCTTTTCATGATATAATCAAGAGAGTAAATCTTTATGGAGGAAGTATGAAATTAAATATTCAAGAAATTCGTAAGCAGCCTGAAGGCTTGCATTTTGAACAAACGTTAGACCTAGCCGCAGACCTGCGTGCACGCAATCAAGAAATTTTAGATGTAAAAGATATCCATGCGGTTGGGAAAGTACAGTACGAAGACCGTATGTATTTCTTAGATTATCAACTATCTTATACCATTGTTCTTGCTTCAAGTCGCAGTATGGAGCCGGTTGAGTTAGTTGAATCTTATCCAGTAACGGAAGTTTTCATGGAAGGAGCAACCAACCAGCTAGATCAAGAAGTTTTAGACGATGATTTGGTCTTGCCTATCGAAAATGGGGAACTTGACCTTGCTGAGAGCGTGTCAGACAATATCCTACTAAACATTCCTATCAAGGTCTTGACGGCTGAAGAAGAAGCTGGTCAAGGATTTGTTTCAGGAAATGACTGGCAAATCATGACAGAGGAAGAATACCAAGCTCAACAGGCAGTTAAGAAAGAAGAAAACAGTCCTTTTGCTGGCTTACAAGGACTATTTGATGGAGACGAATAATGGTCTTGTCAAAAAAACGCGCACGAAAGGTGCTAGAAGAAATCATTGCTCTTTTTCCAGATGCCAAGCCCAGTCTTGATTTTACCAATCATTTTGAACTACTAGTTGCGGTCATGTTGTCAGCTCAGACAACGGATGCAGCGGTAAATAAGGCTACACCGGGTCTCTTTGCTGCCTTTCCAACGCCACAAGCCATGTCTGTGGCGACTGAGAGTGAGATTGCTTCACATATTTCTCGCCTGGGACTGTATCGGAATAAGGCTAAATTCCTTAAAAAATGTGCTCAACAGTTACTAGACGACTTTGATGGTCAAGTTCCTCAAACACGTGAGGAATTGGAGAGTTTAGCAGGTGTTGGTCGCAAGACTGCCAATGTTGTCATGAGTGTGGGCTTTGGAATTCCAGCCTTTGCAGTAGACACTCATGTGGAGCGTATTTGCAAACACCATGATATCGTCAAAAAATCAGCAACACCACTTGAGGTGGAAAAGCGGGTCATGGATATCTTGCCGCCGGAGCAGTGGTTAGCAGCCCATCAGGCTATGATTTATTTTGGAAGAGCCATTTGTCATCCTAAAAATCCAGAGTGTGACCAGTACCCACAGTTATATGATTTTAGCAATTTATAAGATAAGGGATCAAAAGTTTTTGCTTGATTTTAAGCATGCTTTGTGCTATAGTATTTGATAACTAAATATTCCTTTAAACCTGTCCCGTGAGGCAGGCAAGGAGCGCGATAAAGTAGAAGGGTGAAGTCTATACTGTTTGCAGTAGGGCTCGCTTGGCTATACATTTCAAGTCTCCTTGTTTAAGGAGACTTTTCTTTTTGGAGGTTTGTCATGAAGGCAAAAGAAGTTGTAGACGAATTGACCGTCAAACGAGCGATTACGCGTATTACTTATGAGATTATCGAACGCAACAAAGATTTGAATAAAATCGTCTTGGCTGGTATTAAAACTCGCGGTGTCTTTATCGCCCACCGAATCCAAGAACGTTTGGAGCAGCTAGAAAATCTTTCAGTTCCTGTTGTGGAATTGGATACTAAACCTTTCCGTGATGATGTTAAAAGTGGAGAAGATACTTCTTTGGTTTCTGTCGATGTGACAGACCGCGAAGTTATCTTGGTGGATGATGTGCTCTATACAGGTCGTACCATCCGTGCTGCTATTGATAATATTGTAGGTCATGGTCGTCCTGCGCGCGTGAGTTTAGCAGTTCTAGTCGATCGTGGACATAGAGAATTGCCAATCCGTCCAGATTACGTTGGAAAAAATATCCCAACTAGTCGTTCTGAAGAAATCATCGTAGAGATGGCAGAACTTGATGGCCAAGACAGAGTTCTGATTACTGAAGAAGCTTAGAAAGCTAAGGAGTAGCCATGTCAGAAAATCAACAAGCATTGAACCATGTGGTGTCCATGGAAGACCTCACTGTCGATCAAGTGATGAAATTAATCAAGCGAGGAATTGAGTTTAAAAATGGAGCCCAGCTTCCTTATGAAGACCATCCGATTGTTTCCAATCTTTTCTTTGAGGATTCTACACGGACGCATAAGTCCTTTGAAGTGGCAGAAATTAAACTGGGATTGGAACGACTTGACTTTGATGTGAAGACTAGTTCGGTCAATAAGGGTGAAACACTTTATGATACTATCCTGACCCTATCTGCACTAGGAGTGGATGTCTGTGTGATTCGCCACCCAGAGGTTGACTACTACAGAGAGTTGATTGCTAGTCCCACGATTACGACTTCCATCATCAATGGTGGAGATGGTTCGGGCCAACACCCTAGCCAGAGCTTGCTTGATTTGATGACTATTTATGAGGAATTTGGTCACTTTGATGGTCTTAAGGTTGCTATTGCAGGTGACTTGGACCACTCACGCGTTGCTAAATCCAATATGCAGATTTTGAAACGCTTAGGTGCAGAACTTTATTTTGCTGGACCTGAGGAATGGAGAAGTCAAGAGTTTGCAGACTATGGGCAGTTTGTAACTATTGATGAAATCATTGATCAGGTGGATGTCATGATGTTTCTCCGTGTGCAACATGAACGTCATGATAGTGGAGCTATCTTTTCAAAAGAGGACTACCATGCCCAACATGGCTTGACTCAAGAACGTTACGACCGTTTGAAAGAAACAGCAATCCTCATGCACCCAGCTCCAGTCAACCGTGATGTAGAAATCGCAGACCACTTGGTTGAAGCACCAAAATCACGGATTGTCCAACAAATGACCAATGGTGTCTTTGTTCGAATGGCAATCTTAGAATCCGTACTGGCGAGTAGAAACGCCAACTAAAACACAAGACGTTAAAAGACGCCAGTGAGCGTCCACGAGAGGTGAAAATATGACAAAAAGACTTCTAGTATTAGAAGATGGCACAGTTTTTGAAGGCAAGGCCTTCGGAGCAGATATTGATGTAACAGGCGAAATCGTCTTTAATACAGGGATGACCGGCTACCAAGAATCCATTACAGACCAGTCTTATAATGGACAAATCTTGACCTTTACTTATCCTTTGGTAGGAAATTATGGAATCAACCGTGATGATTACGAATCTATTATTCCAACTTGTAAAGGAGTCGTTGTTTTCGAAGAGGCGCGTAGAGCCAGCAACTGGCGCAACCAAATGACGCTAGATGAATTTTTGAAAGCCAAGAAAATTCCGGGTATTTCAGGGATTGATACGCGTGCACTCACCAAGATTATCCGTAAGCATGGTACCATGCGTGCAACCTTGACCCATGTTGGGGACAGCATGGACCATGTAACTGACCAGCTCCAAGCAACAGTTTTGCCGACAGACAATATCAAGCAGGTTTCTACTAAAACATCCTATCCAGCTCCAGGAGTTGGTTTAAGCGTGGTGCTAGTGGACTTTGGTCTCAAGCACTCAATCTTACGTGAGCTTTCTAAGCGTAACTGTAACGTGACCGTCGTTCCTTATTCAACAACGGCAGAAGAAATTCTCCATCTCAATCCTGACGGAGTTATGTTGTCAAACGGTCCAGGTAACCCCGAAGACGTTCCACAAGCACTCGACATGATTCGTGGTGTACAAGGAAAAATTCCAATTTTTGGTATTTGTATGGGGCACCAACTCTTTGCTATGGCAAACGGGGCTAAGACTTACAAGATGAAGTTTGGTCACCGTGGTTTCAACCATGCGGTACGTGAAATTGCTACAGGACGTGTGGATTTTACAAGTCAAAACCATGGTTATGCAGTTAGCCGTGAGGATTTGCCAGAGCACTTGATCATTACCCATGAAGAAATCAATGACAAGTCAGTCGAAGGTGTACGTCACAGATACCAACCTGCTTTCTCTGTTCAATACCATCCAGATGCAGCCCCTGGTCCACACGACGCAAGCTACCTATTTGACGAGTTTATCGAGATGATGGAAGCTTTTAAACAATCAAACTAAGAACGAGTAAATGCTTGTCGGAGAATTTATGTAACTGAACACGGACGGAAAGCTCGGAATTTAGAGAAACCAATTTGGATTGTCAAACCTTCCTTGGTTTCCTAAAATTCAATCGTTTTCTATTCGTCCTTTGTATCTTATTTAATGTCGCCCTGTGAGGCGACGAATAGAAAGGAGAAGATACATTGTTCGCGGAAGTGAACACGCCCTAAGAACTGTGTGAAAAAGATAAACATTGTCTTGACGCTGAAGGCGTCTGCACCGAGTTTCCTATTTTCACTGTGTTCTTTACGGGCTTTGTATCATAAACTATGCCTAAACGTACTGATATTCAAAAAATTATGGTGATTGGTTCTGGTCCGATTATTATTGGTCAGGCTGCTGAGTTTGACTATGCTGGGACCCAGGCTTGCTTGTCGTTGAAAGAGGAAGGGTATGAGGTTGTCTTGGTTAACTCAAACCCTGCCACCATCATGACGGACAAGGAAATTGCTGATAAGGTTTATATTGAACCAATTACACTTGAGTTTGTGACACGTATTCTTCGTAAGGAACGTCCAGATGCTTTGCTTCCAACCCTTGGTGGTCAGACAGGGCTCAACATGGCCATGGAATTGTCTAAAAATGGTATTCTAGATGAGCTTGGTGTTGAACTTCTGGGTACCAAATTATCTGCCATTGACCAAGCGGAGGACCGTGACCTCTTTAAACAATTGATGGAAGAATTGGAACAACCCATTCCAGAATCTGAAATTGTAAACACTGTTGAAGAAGCTGTTGCCTTTGCAGCAACAATTGGCTACCCAGTCATCGTCCGTCCAGCCTTTACACTTGGTGGTACTGGTGGTGGTATGTGTGCCAACGAGGAAGAATTGCGTGAAATCGCTGAAAATGGTTTGAAATTGTCACCTGTTACCCAATGTTTGATTGAGCGTTCAATCGCAGGTTTCAAGGAAATCGAATACGAAGTGATGCGAGACTCAGCTGATAATGCTTTGGTTGTTTGTAACATGGAAAACTTTGATCCAGTTGGGATTCACACAGGGGATTCCATTGTATTTGCCCCTGCCCAAACCATGTCAGACTATGAAAACCAAATGCTTCGTGACGCTAGCTTGAGTATTATCCGCGCTCTCAAGATTGAAGGTGGGTGTAACGTTCAGCTAGCCCTTGATCCGCATAGCTTCAAATACTATGTCATCGAAGTAAACCCCCGTGTATCACGTTCTTCAGCCCTTGCTTCAAAGGCGACAGGTTATCCGATTGCTAAGTTAGCTGCTAAGATTGCCGTCGGTTTGACCTTGGATGAGGTTATCAACCCAGTCACAGGTTCAACCTATGCCATGTTTGAGCCAGCCCTTGACTACGTTGTTGCCAAGATTCCACGTTTCCCATTTGACAAGTTTGAAAAGGGTGAGCGCCGTCTTGGTACTCAGATGAAGGCCACTGGGGAAGTCATGGCGATTGGTCGTAACATCGAGGAATCTCTCCTTAAGGCTTGCCGCTCCCTTGAAATTGGGGTGCACCACAATGAAATGCCTGAACTTGCAGCAGTTTCTGATGATGCCTTGATTGAAAAAGTTGTCAAGGCCCAAGATGACCGTCTCTTCTATGTATCAGAAGCTATTCGTCGTGGTTATACACCTGAAGAGATTGCAGAGCTTACAAAAATCGATATCTTTTATCTCGATAAACTCCTACATATCTTTGAAATTGAGCAGGAGTTGGGTGCCCATCCACAAGATCTTGAAGTTTTGAAAACTGCAAAATTGAATGGATTTTCAGACCGTAAGATTGCTGAGCTCTGGAAAACGACTGCTGACCAAGTGCGCCAACTTCGTTTGGAAAACAAGATTGTTCCTGTTTATAAGATGGTCGATACTTGTGCGGCGGAGTTTGACTCTGAAACACCATACTTCTATTCAACCTATGGTTGGGAAAATGAGTCTATCAAGTCTGATAAGGAATCTGTACTAGTCCTAGGTTCTGGTCCAATCCGTATCGGTCAAGGTGTTGAGTTTGACTACGCAACTGTTCACTCGGTTAAGGCTATTCAAGCGGCTGGCTATGAAGCCATCATCATGAACTCAAACCCAGAGACCGTTTCAACAGACTTCTCTGTGTCAGATAAGCTTTACTTTGAGCCATTAACATTCGAAGATGTCATGAATGTCATCGACTTGGAGCAACCAAAAGGGGTTATCGTTCAGTTCGGTGGTCAAACAGCCATCAACCTTGCGGAGCCATTGGCAAAAGCAGGTGTGACCATCCTTGGTACACAGGTTGCTGACCTAGACCGTGCCGAAGACCGCGACCTCTTCGAGCAAGCTCTTAAAGATTTGGATATTCCACAGCCACCAGGACAAACTGCTACCAATGAAGAAGAAGCAGTGCTTGCGGCTCGCAAGATTGGCTTCCCAGTTCTTGTCCGCCCATCTTATGTACTTGGTGGACGTGCCATGGAAATCGTTGAAAACGAAGCAGACCTTCGTTCTTACATGCGAACTGCTGTTAAGGCTAGTCCAGACCACCCAGTTCTTGTTGATTCTTATATCGTTGGACAAGAGTGCGAAGTTGATGCCATTTCAGATGGTAAAAATGTACTCATTCCTGGTATTATGGAACATATCGAACGTGCCGGTGTCCACTCAGGTGACTCAATGGCCGTTTACCCACCACAAACCTTGTCGCAAAAGGTGCAAGAAACAATCGCAGACTATACTAAACGCCTAGCAATCGGTCTTAACTGCCTTGGAATGATGAACATCCAGTTTGTCATCAAGGATGAAAAAGTCTATGTTATTGAGGTCAATCCACGTGCTAGCCGTACGGTGCCATTCCTTTCTAAGGTAACCAATATCCCTATGGCTCAAGTAGCAACTAAGCTCATTCTTGGTCAAAAACTTGAAGAACTTGGCTACCAAGATGGACTTTACCCTGAAAGTACCCGCGTTCATATCAAGGCACCTGTCTTCTCCTTTACCAAACTAGCTAAGGTAGACAGCTTACTTGGTCCTGAAATGAAGTCAACAGGGGAAGTTATGGGTTCTGATACGACTTTAGAAAAAGCTCTCTATAAGGCTTTTGAAGCTTCTTACTTACACTTGCCAACTTTTGGTAACGTTGTATTTACCATCGCTGATGATGCCAAAGAAGAAGCCTTGGACTTGGCTCGTCGTTTCCAAAATATTGGCTATGGAATCCTCGCGACAGAAGGGACAGCAGGCTTCTTTGCCAGTCATGGATTGCAAGCCCAACCTGTTGGTAAGATTGGTGATGACGATAAGGATATTCCAAGTTTTGTTCGCAAAGGAAGAATTCAAGCTATCATTAATACAGTTGGAACAAAACGAACTGCTGACGAAGATGGAGAGCAAATTCGCCGTTCAGCTATTGAACACGGGGTGCCCCTCTTCACAGCCCTAGATACAGCTAACGCCATGCTCAAAGTATTGGAAAGCCGTAGTTTTGTCACAGAAGCGATTTAAATAGAAAAAAGAGAAGGTATAACGATCTTCTCTTTTTTGTTATATTTTTTCTTGTAAACTACTGCTTAATCAGCTTTTGCGATAAGCTTTAATACTGTGGCTATACCATTCTTGCATTTCCTTTGATGGTGGTGTCATATAATCCCCATACATCTGGGTTAAAAATTGATCATATTTTTTAGGGACGGGCAACATACGGCCTTCAAACTCAGTTAAGATGAGTTCTTTAAAGGTATCAACTGGGAAGACTTCTTTCATTCCTTCTTTACCAATACCAATTCCTCCCTCATATTGAGGAGTGTTGGTTGCAGCATTTTTGACTAGCTGATCAATTTTCTTGTAAAAGTAACGGGGATTGACAAATCGGAGGGCGTACCAGCTACATAATCTTAGAAAATCTTTTAACTTGCTGTCACCGTGAACTGCGCGTGATTTTTTGATATAAGCTAGTTGACGAAGGGCTACATACTTATAACTCTTGTCGACAATGCTCAAATCTGTAAAGCGATCAATTGGGAAGACATCGATAAAGAGACTGGTGTCATGACGCTTGTACTTAACATGGTCTTCGATAACAGTAGAAGTATCCAAAATCGATGCGAAATTATGGAAGTACCAAGAAGAAGTGTCGTAGGATAGAACCTTATAACGTGGATGGTCTTCTTCCTTAATAATTTTCAATAAGCGCTCATAATCTTCACGATAAAGGGAAATATCAATATCATCATCCCATGGAATCATACCTTTGTGGCGGATAGCTCCAAGCATGGTTCCATAACTGAGAAAATAAGGAATATCATGTTTCTTACAAGTCTCATCAATATAGTCTAGCAGGGCTAGTTGAATTTCTTTAATTTCTTCTTTTTCTAAATACTGCATCCTAATCCTCCAATTTGTAAGCGTGAAATTCATGACTGTAGAAGCGTTTTTCTTCTGGTGGTAGGGTCATATAATCTCCATAAAATTGCGTCAAAATAGTATCAAATTTTTCAGGTGCTGGAAGGCTTAAATTTTCAAAGGGTAAATCAATTGTTTTATCAAAGGTACCGCTTGGGAAGACTTCTTTTTCCTTAAATTTAGAAGGGATAAAGGCCATATACTGACCATTCTTACGACTATATTTTTGAATTTCTTTCTCGATTTTATGTGCGAAATAACGAGGAGAAACAGGTCGAAGGAGTAACCAGAAGGCTGTTCGTATCCAATCTTTTAAAAGGCTATCCTTATAGACAATATTTTTATATTTACTGAAAGACAGAAGTTTGAAGCTTTCCAGTTTATAACAAATATCAATGACCTTAGGGTCATCAAAGCGATCCATAGGGAAAATATCGATAAAAACACCTGACTCATAGGTTTTTGTATTCCGAGTATCAATAATTTTAGTCGTACTGTCTGTTATTTTGACAAAGTTGTTAAAGTAGTTCTTATCAGTTTCTAAGGAAAGGAGCTTATATTTGCTTTTTTCCTTTTGAAAAATGTTTATAAATCGTTGGTAGTCTTCTCGAGGCATGGACAAATCAATATCGTCGTCCCAAGGAATAAAGCCCTGATGTCGAACCGCCCCAATCAGAGTACCGTAGTTAATAATATAGTTGATATTGTGCTTTTTACAGAGAGTATCAATATAATCCAAAATTTCTAATTCAATTTGTTTGGCATCTTCAATGGTTAGTTGTTTCATTCTATACTCCTAAGATTTTTTGAATTTATTTTTTAAGGCTAGGACATGGTTTAAAAATTCATAGAAAATGCTATCTTTGGTGAAGGCAAGTAGACCAATATAAGAGATGGCTGATAACAAGACAATCAAACCAGTATTAATCAAAAATGGCAAATTAATGACCATATCCACGGGATACAAGAAATTAATCAGGAAATAAATTCCTACAAAGGAAAGTGAAAAGAGCGAGTATCGAACAGTATAGCTAAAGATATGTCCTAAGTGAATAAGTTGTTTTCTATGGATGAAAATGATATAGAAAACAAGTAGAGAGGCCTCTGATAGCATAGTTGTCAGTAAGTAGTATTCAGGAGCCACGATATGGTTGAAAAAGAGGAGACTATTCAAGCCCAAATTGAGTAATCCTGCAAAGACTGTGTAGACTGTGATACGTTTTTCATAACCATTTGTAAAGAGAATTTGGGAACCAAGAATGGTATCTAAGGCCAGGATAATCGTACGAAAAGCGAAGAGAGAGGTCAAAATACCACCTCCGATATATTTTTCACTACCGTAAAGTAGGATGGCATTTGGTCCTAAAACCATGAGTCCAAAACTCAGTGGAATGATAAAGAAGTTAAAGATTCGACTACCTCTATTAACCAGAGAAACATAGGCTTCTTTGTCTCCTTTACCCAAATAGTAGCTGAGACGAGGCACACTCACTCCGATAGCTCCTGTTACGACACCAGCTATAACGGTCACAATTCGCTGAGCCATGGTATAGTAACTAACGTTGACATCAATCCCTGTTTTAACGAGGAAGAGACGATCCAAAAAAGTGAAGAGCATATTGGCATTGGCAAAGACCAACATGGCTGTTAAAGGGAGAAAGAGCGGTTTAAAATCACTTATGTGAATCTTAACAAGCTTAATGTCTCTTTTAATCCAAAAATAACTAATCAGATAGTTAATCAGTGTCGATAAACTCATCACAAGTGTATAGACAACAATATCGTGTTCATTTTTGACAAACAGGAATATAGAGATCAGCATCAGGATACGGATGAAGGCAGTCTTGTAAAAGAGAAAACTGTAATTTTCCAGAGCTTCATTGACCCACTCGATTGAAAAAATCTGGGCAATGAGTTGAATCCCCATAACAAGGTAGACCTTTTTGATGATTGGATTATCTGTAAAGAAGAGAGGATAGGCAAGTATGTAGACAGCAGTGGTCAAAATCGTACAAGCTATGCACAAATAAAAAAGACTAGAGAAGGTTCTATTCAGATCTTTTTTGTTATCCTTGACATTACTGATGGCCCGTAAACCGTAGTTATAGACCCCATAAGTCGCAAAGGGCAAGAAAAATGACAAAATAGTGTCAACTGAGTTGAAGTAACCATAGTCAGTTCGGTCCAAGACACGCGCGACGTAGGTTCCAGTTAGGATGGGAAAAATAATATTCAAGACACGAATTCCCATATAAGATAGAGCATTTAATTTTATACTTTTCATTCAATTTACCTCGTTTTTCATTATATCATAAAGTTAGCTAATAAGAAATGAAGGGCAGTAAGTCAAGCAATCACTTTGAAGTTTCAAATCTTAATTTTAAGATTTTTTTAAGGAAAGTATATTATTCTGAAGAACTCTAAAATTTCACAGCTATTTATTAGTAATGACTACAGAATTCCTAGCCACTACTAGAAATGGACTAGTTTCTTTGAATAATAGAACTCCTTAATCCTTCTATTCTAGAAAGGGAGGTCCGGTATTTCTTTCATGATAGGACTAGATTGTGGTATAATAGAGAGAATAAGTTTTTTTAGTAAGACAAAGGAGAAAATAGATGATTTATGCAGGAATTCTTGCCGGTGGAACTGGTACTCGCATGGGAATTAGTAATTTGCCAAAACAATTTTTAGAGCTAGGCGATCGACCTATCTTGATTCATACAATTGAAAAATTTGTCTTGGAACCAAGTATTGAAAAAATTATGGTTGGGGTTCATGGAGACTGGGTTTCACATGCAGAGGATCTTGTAGATAAATATCTACCTCTTCATAAGGATCGTATCATCATTACAAAGGGTGGTGCTGACCGCAATACAAGTATTGAGAAAATCATTGAAGCCATTGATGCTTATCGTCCGCTTACTCCAGAGGATATCGTTGTTACCCACGATTCTGTTCGTCCATTTATTACACTTCGCATGATTCAGGACAATATCAAACTTGCGCAAAATCATGACGCAGTGGACACAGTAGTTGAAGCGGTAGATACTATCGTTGAAAGTACCAATGGTCAATTCATTACAGATATTCCAAATCGTGCTCACCTCTATCAAGGACAAACACCTCAAACATTCCGTTGCAAGGACTTCATGGACCTTTATGGCTCTCTTTCTGCTGAAGAGAAGGAAATTTTGACAGATGCATGTAAAATCTTTGTGATCAAAGGAAAAGATGTGGCCTTAGCCAAAGGTGAATACTCAAATCTGAAGATTACAACCGTAACAGATTTGAAGATTGCAAAAAGTATGATTGAGAAAGACTAGTAAAATGATTAATCAAATTTATCAACTAACTAAGCCTAAGTTTATCAATGTCAAATATCAGGAAGAGGCTATTGACCAAGAGAATCATATCCTCATCCGTCCTAATTATATGGCGGTCTGTCATGCGGATCAGCGTTACTACCAAGGAAAACGTGATCCCAAGATTTTGAATAAAAAGTTTCCAATGGCAATGATTCACGAGTCATGTGGAACCGTTATTTCTGACCCTACAGGAACCTACGAGGTTGGGCAAAAAGTTGTCATGATTCCTAATCAGCCTCCTATGCAGAGTGATGAAGAATTCTATGAAAACTACATGACAGGGACTCATTTCTTGTCTAGTGGATTTGATGGCTTTATGAGAGAGTTTGTTTCTCTCCCTAAAGACCGTGTGGTGGCTTATGATGCTATCGAAGATACGGTTGCGGCCATTACAGAGTTTGTCAGTGTCGGTATGCATGCTATGAATCGCCTATTGACTCTTGCTCATAGCAAGCGGGACCGAATCGCCGTTATCGGAGATGGAAGTTTAGCTTTTGTGGTTGCCAATATTATCAACTATACTTTGCCAGAAGCAGAGATTGTGGTTATTGGTCGTCATTGGGAAAAATTGGAACTCTTCTCTTTTGCCAAAGAATGCTATATTACTGATAATATTCCTGAAGATTTGGCCTTTGACCATGCTTTTGAGTGTTGTGGTGGTGATGGTACTGGACCAGCTATTAATGACTTGATTCGCTACATTCGTCCTCAGGGAACGATTCTCATGATGGGAGTTAGCGAGTATAAAGTCAATCTCAATACACGTGATGCCTTAGAAAAAGGCTTGCTCTTAGTTGGATCTTCTCGTTCTGGTCGCATAGATTTTGAAAATGCAATCCAAATGATGGAAGTCAAGAAATTTGCCAATCGTCTTAAAAATATCCTTTATCTAGAAGAACCTGTAAGAGAAATTAAAGATATTCACCGTGTCTTTGCGACCGATTTAAATACAGCCTTTAAAACTGTGTTTAAGTGGGAAGTATAGGTGCTGGAGGTTAATTGTGGAGAAAATCATTAAAGAAAAAATTTCTTCCTTACTTAGTCAAGAAGAGGAAGTCCTCAGTGTTGAACAACTGGGGGGAATGACCAATCAAAACTATTTGGTCAAAACAACAAATAAGCAATACATTGTTAAATTCTTTGGTAAAGGGACAGAAAAGCTGATCAATCGTCAAGATGAAAAGTACAATCTTGAACTACTAAAGGATTTAGACTTAGATGTAAGAAATTACCTTTTTGATATTGAAGCTGGTATCAAAGTAAATGAGTATATCGAATCTGCGATTACGCTTGATTCAACGTCAATCAAGACCAAATTTGATAAAATTGCTCCAATTTTACAAACCATTCATGCTTCTGGCAAGGAATTAAGAGGAGAATTTGCTCCTTTTGAAGAAATCAAAAAATACGAATCTTTGATTGAGGAAAAAATCCCTTATGCCAACTATGAAGCAGTTAGAGAAGAAGTCTTCTCCTTAGAGAAAAGACTTGCTGACTTAGGTGTTGACAGAAAATCTTGTCATATCGATTTGGTGCCTGAAAACTTTATCGAATCACCTCAAGGACGACTTTATCTGATTGACTGGGAATATTCATCAATGAACGATCCAATGTGGGATTTGGCTGCTCTCTTTTTAGAGTCTGAATTCACTCGTCAAGAGGAAGAAGCCTTCTTATCTCACTATGAGAGTGAGCAAACACCTGTCTCTCGTGAAAAGATTGCCATTTATAAAATTTTACAAGATACTATTTGGAGTCTATGGACTGTCTATAAGGAAGAGCAAGGCGCAGATTTTGGTGACTATGGTGTGAATCGTTACCAAAGAACTGTTAAAGGTTTGTCATATTATGGAGGTTCAGATGAAAACTAAAAATGGAGTTTCTTTTGGTCTACTCTCAGGTATTTTCTGGGGTTTAGGTCTAACGATTAGTGCTTATATCTTTTCGATTTTTACAGATTTGTCGCCCTTTGTGGTGGCCGCTGCTCACGATTTCTTGAGTATCTTTATCTTACTAGCTTTTCTCTTGGTAAAAGAAGGAAAAGTTCGTCTTTCAATTTTCTTAAATATTCGCAATGTTAGTGTGATCATCGGAGCCTTGCTAGCAGGCCCTATCGGTATGCAGGCCAATCTTTATGCGGTTAAGTATATCGGAAGTTCTTTAGCTTCATCTGTGTCGGCTATTTACCCTGCGATTTCGGTTTTATTGGCTTTCTTCTTCTTGAAGCACAAGATTTCAAAAAATACTGTATTTGGGATTGTCTTGATTATTGCAGGGATTATTGCTCAGACCTATAAGGTTGAACAGGTCAATTCCTTCTACATTGGGATTCTCTGTGCTTTGGTTTGTGCTATTGCATGGGGAAGTGAGAGTGTTCTTAGCTCTTTTGCCATGGAAAGTGAATTGAGTGAAATCGAAGCCCTCTTAATCCGTCAAGTAACTTCATTCTTGTCCTATCTTGTGATTGTGCTCTTCTCTCATCAGTCATTTGCAGAAGTGGCCAATGGACAATTGCTAGGTCTTATGATTGTCTTTGCAGCCTTTGATATGATTTCCTATTTGGCTTATTATATCGCTATCAATCGCTTGCAACCAGCCAAGGCTACAGGCTTGAACGTGAGCTATGTAGTATGGACAGTCTTGTTTGCAGTTGTTTTCTTGGGTGCACCGCTAGATATGCTGACAATTATTACGTCACTTGTCGTTATTGCTGGAGTTTATATTATTATTAAAGAATAAAGGAGATTCGTGTGAAAGCCATCATCTTAGCAGCGGGATTGGGAACTCGCTTGCGTCCTATGACTGAAAATACCCCTAAAGCCTTGGTTCAGGTTAATCAAAAACCCTTGATTGAATACCAAATTGAGTTTTTAAAAGAAAAAGGAATCAATGAAATCATCATCATTGTTGGTTACCTTAAAGAACAATTCGATTACTTGAAAGAAAAATATGGTGTTCGCCTCGTCTTCAATGATAAATACGCTGACTACAATAACTTTTACTCTCTCTATCTTGTAAAAGAAGAATTGGCCAATAGCTATGTTATTGATGCCGATAATTATCTCTTTAAAAATATGTTCCGTAATGATTTGACTCGTTCGACTTATTTTAGTGTCTATCGTGAAGATTGTACCAACGAATGGTTCTTGGTCTATGGAGATGACTATAAGGTTCAAGACATTACTGTTGATAGCAAGGCTGGTCGTATCCTTAGTGGTGTATCCTTCTGGGACGCTCCAACTGCAGAAAAGATTGTCAGCTTTATCGACAAGGCTTATGCAAGTGGCGAGTTTGTTGATCTCTACTGGGACAATATGGTTAAGGATAACATCAAAGAGCTGGATGTCTATGTTGAAGAATTAGAAGGCAATAGCATCTATGAAATCGATAGTGTCCAAGACTATCATAAATTAGAAGAAATTCTTAAAAACGAAAATTAAAGATTTCAACATCTGGCTAAAATAGTCGGATGTTTTTTTGATTTTTTACGAATAAATAGATGAGTAGAAAAAGAAATGGAGATATTTATGAAAATCACAAACTATGAAATCTATAAGTTAAAAAAATCAGGTTTGACCAATCAACAGATTTTGAATGTCCTAGAATATGGTGAAAATGTTGATCAAGAACTGTTGTTAGGTGATATTGCAGATATATCAGGTTGCCGTAATCCAGCCGTTTTTATGGAACGTTATTTTCAGATAGACGATGCGCATTTGGAGAAGGAATTTCAAAAATTTCCATCTTTCTCTATTCTAGATGACTGTTATCCTTGGGATTTGAGTGAAATATATGATGCACCTGTGCTTTTATTTTACAAGGGAAATCTGGATCTCTTGAAATTCCCGAAGGTAGCAGTCGTAGGAAGTCGTGCTTGTAGCAAACAGGGAGCTAAGTCAGTTGAAAAAGTCATTCAGGGATTGGAAAATGAACTGGTTATCGTCAGTGGATTAGCCAAGGGCATTGACACAGCAGCTCATATGGCAGCTCTGCAGAATGGTGGAAAAACCATTGCAGTGATTGGAACAGGACTGGATGTGTTTTATCCTAAAGCCAATAAACGCTTGCAAGACTACATCGGCAATGACCATCTGGTTCTTAGTGAATATGGACCAGGCGAACAACCTCTAAAATTTCATTTTCCTGCCCGTAATCGCATCATTGCTGGACTTTGTCGAGGTGTGATTGTAGCAGAGGCTAAGATGCGCTCGGGGAGTCTCATTACCTGTGAGCGAGCAATGGAAGAAGGACGCGATGTCTTTGCTATTCCTGGAAGTATTTTAGATGGATTATCAGACGGTTGCCATCATTTGATTCAAGAAGGTGCAAAATTGGTTACAAGTGGGAAGGATGTTCTTGCGGAATTTGAATTTTAATACTCTTCGAAAATCTCTTCAAACCACGTCAGCTTCACCTTGCCGTAGGTATGGTTACTGACTTCGTCAGTCTCATCTGCAACCTCAAAGCAGTGCTTTGAGCAACCTGCGGTTAGTTTCCTAGTTTGCTCTTTGATTTTCATTGAGTATAAGAAGAAAGTCCGCTTACTAGACAAACTTTTCTTCTATTATAGTAGCTAAGTCTTGACAGGGTTCAAAAAATGGTTTACACTTTATAAAGTTTATTACTTTGAAAAGGTGTGATACTGTGGCTACGGCAACAAAAAAGAAAAAATCAACAGTTAAAAAAAATCTAGTAATCGTGGAGTCACCTGCTAAGGCCAAAACGATTGAAAAATATCTAGGCAGAAACTACAAGGTTTTAGCCAGTGTCGGGCATATCCGTGATTTGAAGAAATCCAGTATGTCCGTCGATATTGAAAATAATTATGAACCGCAATATATTAATATCCGAGGAAAAGGACCTCTCATTAATGACTTGAAAAAAGAAGCCAAAAAAGCTAATAAAGTCTTTCTGGCGAGTGACCCGGACCGTGAAGGAGAAGCAATTTCTTGGCATTTGGCCCATATTCTCAACTTAGATGAAAATGATGCCAACCGTGTGGTCTTCAATGAAATCACCAAAGATGCTGTCAAAAATGCTTTTAAAGAACCGCGTAAGATTGATATGGACTTGGTCGATGCCCAACAGGCTCGTCGTGTTTTGGACCGCTTGGTAGGGTATTCGATTTCGCCTATTTTGTGGAAAAAGGTCAAGAAGGGCTTGTCAGCAGGGCGAGTGCAGTCCATTGCCCTTAAACTCATCATTGACCGTGAAAATGAAATCAATGCCTTCCAGCCAGAGGAATACTGGACAATTGATGGCGTCTTTAAAAAGGGAACCAAGCAATTTCAGGCATCCTTCTATGGAGTAGATGGCAAAAAGTTAAAACTGACTAGCAATGATGATGTTAAGGAAGTTCTGTCTCGTCTGACTGGTAAAGATTTTTCAGTGGATCAGGTAGATAAGAAAGAGCGCAAACGCAATGCTCCTTTACCCTATACCACTTCATCTATGCAGATGGATGCTGCCAATAAAATTAACTTCCGTACTCGAAAAACCATGATGGTTGCGCAGCAGCTCTATGAAGGAATTAATATCGGTTCTGGTGTTCAAGGTTTGATTACCTATATGCGTACCGATTCGACCCGTATCAGTCCTGTAGCGCAAAATGAAGCAGCAAGTTTCATTACGGACCGTTTTGGTAGCAAGTATTCTAAGCATGGTAGCAAGGTAAAAAATGCTTCAGGAGCTCAGGATGCCCACGAGGCTATTCGTCCGTCTAGTGTCTTTAATACACCTGAAAGTATTGCTAAGTATTTGGACAAGGATCAGCTCAAGCTTTATACTCTTATTTGGAATCGTTTTGTAGCGAGTCAGATGACAGTTGCTGTCTTTGATACCATGGCCGTTAAATTGTCTCAAAATGGGATTCAATTTGCTGCTAATGGTAGTCAGGTTAAGTTTGATGGTTATCTTGCCATTTATAATGATTCTGACAAGAATAAGATGTTACCAGATATGGCTGTTGGCGATGTGGTCAAACAGGTGAATAGCAAACCAGAGCAACATTTCACTCAACCGCCTGCTCGCTATTCTGAAGCGACACTGATCAAGACCTTGGAGGAAAATGGGGTTGGTCGTCCGTCAACCTACGCACCAACCATTGAAACTATTCAGAAACGTTACTATGTTCGCCTTGCAGCCAAACGTTTTGAACCAACAGAGTTGGGAGAAATTGTCAACAATCTCATCGTTGAATATTTCCCAGATATCGTAAACGTGACCTTTACAGCTGAAATGGAAGGCAAGCTGGATGATGTCGAAGTCGGAAAAGAGCAGTGGCAACGTGTCATTGATGCCTTTTACAAACCATTCTCCAAAGAAGTGGCCAAGGCTGAAGAAGAAATGGAAAAAATCCAGATCAAGGATGAACCAGCTGGATTTGATTGTGAAGTGTGTGGCAGTCCAATGGTTATTAAACTTGGTCGATTTGGTAAGTTCTACGCGTGTAGCAATTTCCCAGATTGCCGTCATACCCAAGCAATCGTGAAAGAAATCGGTGTAGAGTGTCCAAGTTGTCATCAGGGACAAATCATTGAGCGTAAAACCAAACGCAATCGCCTCTTCTATGGTTGTAATCGCTATCCAGAATGTGAATTTACTTCTTGGGACAAGCCTGTTGGTCGTGACTGTCCAAAATGTGGCAACTTCCTCATGGAGAAAAAAGTCCGCGGTGGTGGCAAACAGATTGTATGTAGTAAGGGTGACTACGAAGAAGAAAAGATTAAATAAGAGGAGAGTCCTGAAAGTGAATTTCAGGCTCCTTTTGGTTAGAACTTGACAAAATTCATCATTGTATGCGAAACTAGAAGAAGATTATTTTAACTAGGAGAAGTTATGCGTCTTATTTATCTGATAATTGGTTTTTTATCACTGGCCTTGGCTGTTGTTGGGGTTGTTTTACCCTTGTTGCCCACAACACCTTTTCTTTTGTTGTCTATTGCTTGTTTCTCAAGAAGTTCCAAGCGCTTTGAAGATTGGCTTTATCATACCAAGCTCTATCAGAGTTATGTAGCTGATTTTCGCGAGACTAAGTCTATTGCGCGTGAACGTAAGAAAAAAATCATCGTTTCTATCTACATCTTGATGGGAATTTCCATTTACTTTGCGCCTCTTTTGCCGGTCAAAATCGGTCTGGGAGCTTTGACCATCTTTATCACCTATTATCTCTTTAAGGTTATTCCAGACAAAGAATAGGTAAAATTTGTAACTATTTCCCTTGATAAAATTGAAAGCATATTCACAACAATATGATATAATAAATTCGAAGTAATACTCAAGGAGAATCAAATGATTTACGAATTTTGTGCTGAAAATGTGACCTTGCTTGAAAAAGCGATGCAGGCTGGGGCTCGTCGGATAGAACTTTGTGATAATTTAGCAGTTGGTGGAACAACACCAAGCTATGGAGTAATTAAGGCAGCAGTTGAATTGGCAACCAACTACGATACGACCATTATGACCATGATTCGTCCCCGTGGTGGCGACTTTGTCTATAATGATATGGAAATTGCTATCATGCTAGAAGACATTCGATTGACTGCTCAGGCTGGAAGTCAAGGGGTTGTATTTGGGGTTTTAACTGCTGAGAAGAAGTTGGATAAGCCGAATCTTGAAAAGTTAATTACTGCATCGAAAGGAATGGAAATTGTCTTTCATATGGCCTTTGATGAATTGAGTGATGAAGATCAGTTGGAAGCCATTGACTGGCTCAGCCAAGCCGGTGTCACTCGTATCCTAACTCGCGCTGGTGTGTCTGGCGATTCACTAGACAAACGTTTTGCTCACTATCACAGAATTTTGGAACACGCTAAAGATAAAATTGAAATTCTACCAGGTGGGGGGATTGACCTTGACAACCGTCAAACCTTTATCGATCAGCTAGGTGTGACACAATTGCACGGAACCAAGGTTGTCTTTTAAAAAATAGAAAGGAACTGCTAGCTTTGGGTAGCAGTTTTCACTTATGTTTGAAATTTTTAAATCCTATCAATTGAATCAAGAAAAGGCTCATGATTATGGTTTTGTAGAAAATGCGGGAGTCTGGACCTATAGTTGCGAGATTTTGCTGGGTGACTTTGTCATGACTGTATCCATCACTGCTGATAATGTGAGTTTTCAAGTCTTTGACCAGGAGACTGGTGATCTCTATCCTCAAGTCCATATGGAAAGTTTTAAAGGAAGTTTTGTTGCAAGTGTCCGTGAGGCTTGTTTGGAGATTCTTTACCAGATTCGGAAGGCTTGTTTTGAGGTACAGGATTTTATTTGCCCTCAGACTAAGCGAATCATGACTCAAGTTCAGGAACAGTATGGTAATCAGTTGGAGTATTTGTGGGAGAAATCGCCTGATACGGCAGTGTTAAGACACGAAGGCAATAAAAAGTGGTATGCCGTCTTGATGAAAATCTCTTGGGATAAGCTGGAAAAGGGCAGAGAAGACCTAGTGGAAGCAGTCAACCTCAAACATGACCAAGTAGCTGATTTACTTTCAAAAAAGGGCATTTATCCAGCTTTTCATATGAATAAACGTTACTGGATTAGTGTGGCGCTTGATGATACTTTATCAGATGAAGAAGTACTGGAATTTATAGAAAGAAGCTGGAATTTAACCACTAAAAAATGAAACATTTCAAGATTTTTCAAGAACTTTCAATTAGCAAAATATTCTCTACTGAAGAAATTTTCAGAAAATATTGGATTTTTTCTTGACAAGTACTTTTGCCTATGCTAAAATACTAAACAAGATATCAAACGAAGGAGAAAGTCAAACATGAAAACAGCTAAGTTTAATCAATTTGCTTTGTTGTTGAGGTACTCGGGCTAGTGCAAAAAGCATTAGTCCTGTTTGGCTTACCAAGCGGGAGTGAAACAACATCTCGCTTGGACTTCTAAGCGAGATGTTTTTTTAAAACCACATTTGGAAAAGGGGAAATCTTATGAGAACAGTTGAATTTCTAGATACCAGCCTTCGGGATGGAGAACAGACACCGGGTGTTAACTTTTCAATCAAAGAAAAAATTGCCATAGCAAGGCAGCTGGAGAAATGGGGTATTTCAGCCATCGAAGCTGGTTTTCCGGCGGCTAGCCCAGACTCATTTACGGCAGTTCAGGAGATTGCTAAAGTATTGAAGAAAACAGCGGTAACTGGTCTGGCTCGCTCTGTCAAGTCTGATATTGATGCTTGTTACGAGGCTCTCAAGGACGCCAAGTATCCACAGGTTCACGTCTTTATCGCTACCAGTCCGATTCACCGAAAGTATAAGCTCAATAAGAGCAAGGAAGAGATTTTGGAAGCAATCAGTGAGCATGTCTCTTATGCACGTTCCAAGTTTGAAGTGGTCGAATTCTCTCCTGAAGATGCGACCAGAACAGAGTTGGATTTCCTCTTGCAAGTTGTTCAAACAGCGGTTGATGCAGGGGCGTCTTATATCAATATCCCTGATACGGTAGGATTTACCACACCAGAGGAATACGGAGCTATCTTCAAACACTTGATTGAGAATGTCAAGACGGATCGTCAGATTATCTATTCACCACACTGTCATGATGACCTCGGAATGGCAGTAGCTAATAGCCTTGCTGCTGTTAAGAATGGGGCAGGACGTGTCGAAGGAACTATCAACGGTATTGGTGAGCGAGCTGGAAATGCTGCTTTAGAAGAAATAGCAGTTGCGCTCAATATTCGCCAAGATTACTATCAAGCAGAAACCAGTATTGTCCTAAACGAAACCATTAATACTTCTGAAATGGTTTCCCGCTTCTCAGGAATTCCAGTTCCTAAAAACAAGGCTGTAGTTGGTGGCAATGCCTTCTCTCACGAATCTGGTATTCACCAAGACGGAGTCCTTAAAAATCCTCTTACTTATGAGATCATCACCCCTGAATTGGTCGGTGTCAAGAGTAATAGCCTCCCACTTGGAAAATTGTCTGGTCGCCATGCCTTTGTCGAGAAACTAAGAGAATTAGCCCTAGACTTCACAGAAGAGGACATCAAACCACTCTTCGCTAAGTTCAAGGCACTGGCCGACAAGAAACAAGAAATCACAGATGCAGATATTCGTGCTCTGGTAGCTGGAACCATGGTTGAAAATCCAGAAGGATTCCACTTTGATGATTTACAACTGCAAACTCATGCAGATAATGACATTGAAGCGCTTGTTAGCCTGGCTAATATGGATGGTGAGAAAGTCGAATTTAATGCGACAGGTCAAGGTTCAGTTGAGGCAATCTTCAACTCTATTGACAAGTTCTTTAACCAATCCGTCCGCTTGGTGTCCTACACCATTGATGCTGTGACAGATGGAATTGACGCCCAGGCTCGGGTCTTGGTCACTGTTGAAAACAGAGATACAGAAACCATCTTTAACGCAGCTGGTCTTGATTTCGATGTGTTGAAGGCTTCGGCTATTGCTTACATCAATGCTAATACCTTTGTTCAAAAAGAGAATGCAGGTGAGATGGGGCGTAGCGTTTCCTATCGCGATATGCCTAGTGTGTAAAGGAGAAGGATATGACAAAGAAAATAGTAGCTCTGGCAGGGGACGGAATTGGCCCAGAAATCATGGAGGCTGGTTTAGAGGTTCTGGAAGCTCTAGCTGAAAAAACAGGTTTTGACTATGAGATTGACAGACGACCCTTCGGAGGTGCAGGTATTGATGCTGCAGGGCATCCCTTACCTGATGGAACCCTCAAGGCATGTAGAGAAGCAGATGCTATCCTCCTAGCGGCTATCGGTAGTCCTCAGTATGATGGAGCAGCGGTTCGCCCTGAACAAGGATTGCTAGCTCTCCGTAAGGAACTCAATCTCTATGCCAATATTCGCCCAGTTAAGATTTTTGATAATCTCAAGCATTTGTCACCTTTAAAACCGGAACGAATTGCTGGTGTAGACTTTGTAGTTGTGCGTGAGTTGACAGGCGGGATTTACTTTGGAGATCATATTCTTGAAGATCGCAAAGCGCGTGATATCAACGACTATAGCTATGAGGAAGTAGAGCGGATTATTCGTAAGGCCTTTGAAATCGCAAGAAGTCGCAGAAAAATCCTTACTAGTATCGATAAGCAAAATGTTCTAGCGACCTCAAAACTCTGGCGGAAAGTAGCTGAGGAAGTCGCGCAGGATTTCCCAGATGTAACCTTGGAACACCAGCTGGTAGACTCAGCTGCCATGCTCATGATTACCAATCCTGCCAAGTTCGATGTCATCGTGACGGAGAATCTTTTCGGAGATATCTTATCTGATGAATCAAGCGTTTTATCAGGCACACTTGGAGTTATGCCATCAGCCAGTCACTCTGAAAAGGGTCCAAGTCTCTATGAGCCCATTCACGGTTCAGCTCCTGATATTGCTGGTCAAGGAATTGCCAATCCAATTTCCATGATTTTATCAGTTGCCATGATGTTGAGAGACAGTTTTGGACGTTATGAGGATGCGGAACGTATCGAGCGTGCTGTTGAGGCAAGTTTGTCAACTGGTGTTTTAACAAGAGATATAGGTGGACAGGCTTCTACTAAGGAAATGACGGAAGCTATCATTGCAAGGTTATGAAGTTAGACGAAAAATTTACTCTAGTCCTTTTGATTTGGAATGTCATGGTTTTCGTGATTTATGGCGTTGACAAATCCAAGGCAAGGAGAAGAGCTTGGCGCATCCCAGAGAAAATCTTACTCATTTTAGCCTTTACTTGTGGTGGCTTTGGTGCCTGGCTAGCAGGAATCATTTTTCATCACAAGACTAGAAAATGGTACTTTAAGACGGTTTGGTTTCTCGGGATGGTTACCACACTAGTAGCTTTATATGTTATTTGGAGGTAATGGATGGCAGGAAAATCGATTTTTGATAAATTATGGGACCGTCATGTCATCACAGGAGAAGAGGGGCAGCCCCAACTCATGTATGTGGACCAGCATTATATTCATGAGGTGACCAGTCCTCAGGCTTTTCAAGGATTGCGAGACGCAGGTCGCAGATTGAGACGACCAGATTTGACATTTGGCACCTTTGACCACAATGTCCCGACGGTCAATATCTACGATATTCGAGATGTCATTTCCAAGGCTCAAATTGATAAGCTTGCTGAAAATGTTGAGGAGTTTGGGATCGAACATGCTGCCCACGGTTCTGAAAAACAGGGGATCGTTCACATGGTTGGTCCAGAAACAGGACGGACCCAACCAGGGAAATTCATCGTCTGCGGAGATAGCCACACAGCAACCCACGGGGCTTTTGGAGCCATCGCCTTTGGAATTGGGACTAGTGAGGTTGAGCATGTCTTCGCTACCCAGACCCTCTGGCAGGTCAAACCCAAGAAAATGCTGGTAGAATTCACTGGAGTTCCTCAAAAAGGAGTTTATTCCAAGGATTACATTTTAGCCTTGATTGCCAAGTACGGCGTTGCCTGTGGTGTTGGCTATGTGGTGGAATATCGTGGACAAGCAATTGATGCACTGAGCATGGAAGAGCGAATGACCATCTGCAATATGTCCATCGAGTTTGGTTCTAAGATGGGAATCATGAATCCGGATCAAACCACCTATGATTATCTCAAGGGACGAGAATGTGTTCCAGAGGACTTTGAAGAGGCTGTGGCGGATTGGAAAACAATTGTCAGTGATGATAATGCTGTTTACGATAAGGTTATCCAGATGGATGTCTCAGACCTTGCTCCTATGGTGACCTGGGGAACCAACCCTGCTATGGGGGTTGACTTTGACAGTAGTTTCCCAGAAATTAAGGATATGAATGATGAACGAGCCTACAACTACATGGACTTGGAACCAGGTCAAAAGCCAGCGGATATTGAACTGGGCTATATCTTTATTGGCTCATGTACTAATGCTCGTCTCAGTGACTTGCAGCTGGCGGCGCGATTTGTCAAAGGGAAGAAAATAGCTCCTAACTTAACGGCTATCGTAGTTCCAGGATCCCGTCCTGTCAAACGAGCTGCGGAGAAATTAGGCTTGGATAAAGTTTTCTTAGATGCTGGCTTTGAATGGAGAGACCCAGGTTGCTCTATGTGCTTAGGGATGAATCCTGACAAGGTTCCAGATGGCGTTCACTGCGCCTCAACCAGCAATCGTAACTTTGAAGACAGACAGGGCTTTGGTGCTAAGACCCATCTCTGCAGTCCAGCCATGGCAGCAGCAGCAGCTATCGCGGGGCGCTTTGTAGATGTTCGACAAATGCCAGAAGCCCAGTAAGGAGAGGATATGGAGAAATTTACAGTTTATACGGGAACGACCGTTCCTCTCATGAATGATAACATTGACACTGACCAAATCCTACCCAAGCAGTTTCTCAAGTTAATCGATAAGAAAGGCTTTGGTAAGTACCTCATGTATGCTTGGCGTTATCTGGATGACAAGTATACTGAGGACCCAGACTTTGTCTTTAACCGACCTGAATATCGGAAAGCCAGTATTCTCATCTCAGGGGATAACTTTGGGGCAGGATCTTCGAGGGAACACGCAGCTTGGGCTCTAGCGGACTATGGTTTCAAGGTCGTGATTGCAGGGTCTTTTGGTGATATTCATTACAATAATGAACTCAATAATGGCATGTTGCCTATTGTACAGCCCAGAGAGGTTCGAGAGAAACTAGCCCAGCTACAACCAAGTGACCAGGTAACTGTGGACTTGGAACAACAAAAAATCATCTCACCAGTTGGAGAATTCACTTTTGAAATTGATAGCGAGTGGAAACACAAGCTCTTAAATGGTTTGGATGATATCGGTATTACCTTGCAGTATGAAGATTTGATTGCTGCCTATGAAAAACAACGACCAGCCTACTGGCAGGATTAGAAGAAAAATAGAAAAGGAAATAGAACTATGACAAAACACATTCAATGGAACGGAACACTTTCACAAGAAGGCTATGACATTTTAAAAGGTGAGGGCGGATGTATCGTTTGTCCAACAAAAGTTGGTTACATCATCATGACTAGTGATAAGGCAGGACTTGAACGCAAGTTTGAAGCTAAAGAACGTAACCGTAACAAACCAGGTGTCGTTCTCTGTGGTAGCATGGATGAGCTTCGCGCTTTAGCACAACTTAATCCAGAAATTGAAGCCTTCTACCAAAAACATTGGGACGAAGATATTCTTCTAGGTTGTATCCTTCCTTGGAAACCAGAAGCCTTTGAACAACTGAAAGCATACGGGGATGGCCGTGAAGAACTGATGACTGACGTGCGTGGTACTAGCTGTTTCGTTATCAAGTTTGGGAAAGCAGGTGAACAATTGGCTGCCAAACTTTGGGAAGAAGGCAAGATGGTTTACGCTTCATCTGCAAACCCATCTGGAAAAGGAAACCGTGGTAAGGTAGAAGGTATAGGAGAACGCATCGAAGGCGCAGTAGACCTTGTTATCGAGGCAGACGACTATGTGGCATCAATCCAGCCTGACAAAACGATTGAAACTCGCTACGAGCAAGGTGTGATGGTCTCTATGGTTGATAAAGACGGCAAACTCATCCCAGAACAAGGAGGAGCACGTTCAACTTCACCAGCTCCAGTTGTAATCCGCAAAGGGCTTGACATTGATAAGATTATGATGCACCTGTCAGACACCTTTAACTCATGGGACTACCGTCAGGGAGAGTATTATTAGAATGTAGAAGAAGTGGGGAGAAAATAATCTCTCCTCTTTCTTTTATTATTTACACAATAAAAACCGAACAATATATTTTAATTTATGAAATTATTTGACAGAAACTGTACTTTAGTTTATAATAAATTAAGGAAACGTCGGAAAAGGCGTAGTGATGCGAGAGCATAGGTAGGTCATTTCAAAAGAAACGAGACATCGATATGTTAAATGAATTTCCAATTTTTGATTACGAAGATATTCAATTGATTCCAAATAAATGTGTGATTAAAAGCCGTGCAGAAGCGGATACAAGTGTCACTCTAGGAAATCACACCTTCAAACTACCTGTTGTGCCAGCTAATATGCAGACGATTTTGGATGAAAATGTAGCAGAGCAACTGGCTAAAGGTGGTTACTTCTACATTATGCACCGTTTTGATGAAGCAGGACGCATTCCTTTTATTAAACGAATGCACGATCAAGGGCTCATTGCTTCTATCTCTGTCGGTGTTAAGGACTACGAGTATGATTTTGTGAGCCAACTCAAGGCTGATGCTCCAGAGTACATCACGATTGATATTGCCCATGGTCATGCAGATAGCGTGATTTCTATGATTCAACACATTAAGAAAGAATTGCCAGATACTTTTGTCATTGCTGGAAATGTGGGAACACCAGAAGCTGTGCGTGAATTGGAAAATGCTGGTGCGGATGCTACTAAGGTTGGAATCGGTCCTGGTAAGGTTTGTATCACTAAGGTCAAGACAGGGTTTGGTACAGGTGGTTGGCAGTTGGCTGCCCTACGCTGGTGTGCCAAGGCTGCCCGTAAACCGATTATCGCTGATGGTGGAATTCGTACTCACGGTGACATTGCCAAGTCTATCCGTTTCGGTGCCAGCATGGTCATGATTGGTTCTCTCTTTGCAGGACACATCGAAAGTCCAGGGAAAACGATTGAAGTCGATGGTGAACAGTTCAAAGAATACTATGGTTCAGCTTCACAATATCAAAAAGGTGCTTACAAAAATGTGGAAGGCAAACGCATCTTGCTTCCTGCCAAAGGTCATTTGCAAGACACTTTAACTGAGATGGAACAAGACCTTCAAAGTGCTATTTCTTATGCAGGTGGACGTCAGGTTGCTGATCTTAAACACGTTGATTATGTTATCGTGAAAAACTCCATCTGGAATGGGGATGCTTCCCACTAAGACGGGCTATTTGACCAGAAAAAAACTTGTTATTAGAGCAAATTTCTGTTATAATAAAACAAGTTTCCACCCTTAGTGTAATGGATATCACGTAAGATTCCGGTTCTTGAGATGGGGGTTCGATTCCCTCAGGGTGGATGTAAACATCCTAAAAAAGCCTTTAATAGGGCTTTTTTCTTTACACAGCCTTAAATTGGCCCTTAAAACTGAAAATCTCTTTTTAAAGAATTCCCAAATCCTCTCCAGTCCCGTTTTAGAGTGACTCAGGGGGCTTTTTTTGATATAATAAAAAGGACTGTTATCAGTTAGAAAGAGGTTGGTATGAAAGAATTACAAACTGTACTAAAGAACCATTTTGCAATCGAATTTGCAGACAAAAACTTACTGGAGACTGCCTTTACTCATACGAGTTATGCCAATGAGCACCGCCTCTTAAAAATTTCACACAATGAACGCTTGGAATTTTTAGGAGACGCTGTTCTACAGTTATTGATTTCAGAATATCTGTATAAAAAATATCCTAAAAAACCTGAGGGTGACTTGTCTAAACTCCGTGCTATGATTGTCCGTGAGGAGAGTTTGGCTGGTTTTGCGCGTGATTGCCAGTTTGATCAGTTTATCAAACTTGGTAAAGGGGAAGAAAAGTCTGGTGGGCGCAATCGTGATACCATTCTTGGTGATGCCTTCGAAGCCTTTCTTGGTGCCCTTCTTTTGGACAAGGATGTGGCCAAGGTTAAGGAATTTATCTATCAAGTCATGATTCCTAAGGTTGAAGCAGGCGAGTTTGAGATGATTACAGACTACAAAACCCATCTCCAAGAGTTACTTCAGGTCAATGGGGATGTGGCTATTCGTTATCAGGTGATTTCTGAAACAGGGCCTGCCCACGATAAGGTTTTTGATGTAGAAGTTCTAGTTGAAGGTAAGAGTATTGGTCAAGGTCAAGGTCGTTCTAAGAAATTAGCAGAGCAAGAAGCTGCCAAAAATGCCGTTGAGAAAGGGCTGGATTCATGTATTTAAAGGAAATCGAAATTCAGGGATTCAAGTCTTTTGCTGACAAGACCAAGGTCGTCTTTGACCAAGGTGTGACGGCAGTCGTTGGACCCAATGGATCTGGAAAGTCGAATATTACAGAAAGTCTGCGTTGGGCCTTGGGGGAGTCAAGTGTTAAGAGTCTCCGTGGTGGCAAGATGCCGGATGTCATCTTTGCTGGGACCGAAAGTCGCAAACCGCTCAATTATGCATCTGTAGTTGTGACTCTGGATAATAATGACGGATTTATCAAGGATGCTGGTCAAGAAATCAGGGTAGAACGCCATATCTATCGTAGCGGAGATAGCGAATACAAGATTGACGGCAAGAAAGTCCGTCTGCGTGATATTCATGACCTTTTCTTGGATACTGGATTGGGACGAGATTCCTTCTCCATCATTTCCCAAGGGAAGGTTGAGGAGATTTTTAATTCCAAGCCTGAGGAACGCCGAGCTATTTTTGAAGAAGCTGCTGGAGTTTTAAAATACAAGACTCGCAGAAAAGAAACTGAGAGTAAACTGCAACAAACTCAGGATAATCTGGATCGTCTAGAAGATATTATCTACGAGTTGGATAATCAAATCAAGCCTCTTGAGAAGCAAGCTGAGAATGCCCTTAAGTTTTTAGACTTGGAAGGTCAACGCAAGGCTATTTATTTAGACGTGCTGGTTGCTCAAATCAAGGAAAATAAGGCTGAACTAGAGTTGACAGAAGAAGAGTTGGCACAGGTTCAGGAACTATTGACTAGTTATTACCAAAAGCGTGAAAAATTAGAAGAAGAAAACCAAACTCTTAAAAAGCAACGCCAAGATTTACAGGCTGAAATGACCAAAGATCAGGGCAGTTTGATGGACTTGGCTAGTCTGATTAGTGATTTAGAGAGAAAATTAGCCCTATCTAAACTAGAATCTGAGCAAGTAGCCCTCAATCAACAGGAAGCACAAGCTCGTTTGGCTGCTTTGGAGGATAAGAGAAATTTACTAAGTCAAGAAAAATCTGATAAAGAAAGCTCTTTAACTCTGTTAGAGGAAAATCTAGTCCAAAATAATCAAAAACTCAATCGTTTAGAAGCTGAATTGCTAGCTTTTTCAGATGATCCTGATCAGATGATTGAGCTTTTGCGTGAACGCTTTGTAGCTCTTTTACAAGAAGAAGCGGATGTCTCAAACCAACTCACCCGCATCGAGAATGAGTTGGAAAATAGTCGTCAGCTTTCTCAAAAACAAGCAGATCAACTACAAAAGCTGAAAGAACAGTTGGCTACAGCTAAAGAGAAGGCTAGTCAGCAAAAAGAAGAGCTTGAAGCTGCCAAGGAGCAGGTTCAAAAATTATTGGCCGACTATCAAGTCTGTGCCAAGGAGCAAGAGGAACAGAAAACTTCCTATCAAGCTCAACAAAGTCAACTATTTGACCGTCTGGACAGTCTTAAAAACAAGCAGGCCAAAGCTCAAAGTTTGGAAAATATCCTTAGAAATCACAGTAACTTTTATGCAGGTGTTAAGAGTGTTCTCCAAGAAAAAGCCCGCCTTGGTGGAATTATTGGTGCAGTCAGTGAGCACCTGACCTTTGATGTGCATTATCAAACTGCCCTAGAGATTGCGCTTGGAGCCAGCAGTCAGCATATCATCGTAGAAGATGAAGAGGCAGCAACCAAGGCGATTGATTTCCTCAAACGAAACAGAGCAGGTCGTGCAACCTTCCTTCCGTTGACGACTATCAAGGCTCGTACGATTTCAAGTCAGAACCAAGATACTATCGCATCAAGTTCAGGCTTCCTTGGTATGGCTGATGAGTTGGTGGCATTTGATAAGAGACTGGAAGCTATTTTCAAGAACTTGCTAGCTACGACGGCTATTTTTGATACTGTAGAGCATGCGCGTGCAGCAGCTCGCCAGGTTCGTTATCAGGTTCGTATGGTGACTTTGGACGGTACAGAGTTGCGCACAGGTGGTTCTTACGCAGGTGGAGCCAATCGCCAGAATAACAGTATTTTTATCAAGCCAGAGCTGAAGCAATTGCAAAAAGAAATTGCTGAAGAAGAAGCAAGCTTGCGTTCAGAAGAGGCGACTTTGAAGACCTTGCAAGATGAGATGACTAGATTGACAGAAAGATTAGAAGCAATCAAATCTCAAGGAGAGCAGGCTCGTATTCAGGAGCAGGGCTTGTCCCTTGCTTATCAGCAAACTACTCAGCAAGTTGAAGAACTGGAAACTCTTTGGAAACTCCAAGAAGAGGAATTAAATCGTCTTTCTGAGGGAGATTGGCAAGCGGATAAGGAAAAATGTCAAGAGAGCCTTACTACAATCGCCAGTGAAAAGCAAAATCTGGAAACTGAGATTGAAGAAATTAAGTCTAACAAAAACGCCATCCAAGAACGCTATCAAAATTTGCAGGAAGAGCTAGCGCAAGCTCGCCTGCTTAAGACAGAACTGCAAGGGCAAAAACGTTACGAAGTTGCTGATATTGAACGTTTAGGCAAGGAATTGGATAATCTGGATATTGAGCAAGAAGAAATCCAACGCCTTCTTCAAGAAAAGGTTGATAATCTGGAGAAGGTTGATACAGAATTGCTCAGTCAACAGGCTGAAGAAGCCAAAACTCAGAAAACAAATCTCCAACAAGGTTTGATTCGCAAGCAGTTTGAGTTGGATGATATTGAAGGTCAACTGGATGATATTGCTAGTCATTTGGACCAGGCTCGCCAGCAGAATGAGGAGTGGATTCGCAAGCAAACACGTGCTGAAGCCAAGAAAGAAAAGATCAGCGAGCGCTTGCGCCATCTACAAAGTCAATTGACAGACCAGTATCAGATTAGCTATACTGAGGCTCTAGAAAAAGCACATGAGTTGGAAAATCTCAATCTGGCAGTGCAAGAGGTGCAGGATTTAGAGAAGGATATTCGCTCGCTGGGTCCAGTGAACTTGGAAGCTATTGATCAGTACGAAGAAGTTCACAACCGTCTGGATTTCCTAAATAGCCAGCGAGATGATATTTTGTCAGCGAAAAACTTACTGCTTGAGACCATTACAGAGATGAATGATGAGGTCAAAGACCGCTTTAAATCAACCTTTGAGGCTATACGTGAGTCCTTTAAAGTGACCTTCAAGCAGATGTTTGGCGGAGGTCAGGCAGACTTGATATTGACTGAGGGCGACCTTTTAACAGCTGGTGTGGAGATTTCTGTTCAACCTCCAGGTAAGAAAATCCAGTCACTTAACCTCATGAGTGGTGGGGAAAAAGCCTTATCAGCCCTTGCTTTGCTTTTCTCTATTATTCGTGTAAAGACCATTCCTTTTGTTATCTTGGATGAGGTAGAGGCTGCACTGGATGAAGCCAATGTTAAACGTTTCGGGGATTACCTCAACCGCTTTGACAAGGACAGCCAGTTTATCGTCGTAACCCACCGTAAAGGAACCATGGCAGCGGCTGATTCCATCTATGGAGTGACCATGCAAGAATCAGGTGTCTCAAAAATTGTTTCGGTGAAGTTAAAAGATTTAGAAGAAACAGTAGACTAGTTACCAAACGATGAGTCTGGGACAAAAAGATTTTGATTTTAGGAATTCTTTATTATAAATTTTAAAAATCGATAGATTAGACAAAAAAAGCGAACAAGACAGAATTCTGAGTTTCAGATAACTCGTTTTGTTCGCTTTTTATATTTAAGGCTAGACTTTTGTCCCAGACTCATTTTCTTAAAACTAACATCCTGAAATGTTTTTAAGGTCATTTCAGGAGTAAAAAATGACATTTGGGATTTCCTTTTAGCGAAAAGGCTTTCTCTATGATATAATAGTTTCATGATTACAACAGTACCTATAAAAAACGCAAAAGACATCGCAGTACCTGATAAGACAGTTCTTGTATTAGGCTATTTTGACGGTATTCATAAGGGACATCAGAAGCTTTTTGAAGTAGCTAGTAAGGCTTCTATGAAAGATTATATACCAGTTGTCGTGATGACCTTTACAGAGTCCCCTAAGCTTGCTTTGCAACCTTACAACCCAGAATTAATGCTTCATATTGTCAGCCATGAAGAACGAGAACGTAAGATGAAATGGCATGGAGTAGAGGCTCTTTTCTTACTTGACTTTAGTAGTAAATTTGCTAGTTTAACGGGTCAAGAGTTCTTTGATACCTATGTTAGAGCATTAAAACCAGCGATTATCGTAGCAGGATTTGATTACACCTTTGGTTCTGATAAGAAAACTGTGGATGATTTGAAGGACTATTTTGATGGAGAAATCATAATTGTTCCTCCTGTTGAGGATGAAAAGGGGAAAATTAGTTCTACTCGTATTCGTCAAGCTATTCTTGATGGAGATGTCAGGGAAGCTGGTCATTTACTTGGCACTCCTCTACCGTCACGTGGAATGGTTGTTCATGGCAATGCTCGTGGACGGACTATCGGTTACCCAACAGCAAACTTAGTTTTAAGAGATCGAACTTATATGCCAGCAGATGGTGTCTACGTAGTCGATATCGAAGTGCAGCGTAAAAGATATCGTGGAATGGCGAGTGTCGGGAAAAATGTTACTTTCGATGGAGAAGAGCCACGTTTTGAAGTCAATATTTTTGATTTTTCAGATGACATTTACGGTGAGACAGTCATTGTCTACTGGCTAGATCGTGTCCGAGAAATGGTCAAATTTGACTCCGTTGAAGAACTGGTAGACCAACTCCAGAAGGATGAAGAAATTGCTCGGAATTGGAATGATGGATATTCTGTCATTTAAAGGTCTCAGGTATAGAAAACGTCTGAAAAAGCTACTATATGGATTAGTTATTTTGGTAGTAGTTTTGATAGTTTGATACAAAGCACTTTCAGTCCTCCTAGTTTCCTATTTTAGTAACTGTTTATGTTCAAATTATAGACGAGGCTTTATTATGCAAACGCAAGAAGAAATGAATGTTCTGGTACCCGAAAAATTAGCAGAAATTGAGCGTGATTTCGATGTCACAGTTTTGTGGGCTATTGAGTCTGGTAGTCGTGCATGGGGCTTTGAGTCTCCCGATAGTGACTTTGATGTACGATTTATCTACAAACACAAGCAAGATTTTTATCTCCGTTTGAATGAACAGCGCGATGTTATCGAACTACCAATTGACGATACTTGGGATGTGAGTGGCTGGGATTTAGACAAGACTTTAAAACTTTTTTATAAGTCTAATCCTACACTATTTGAATGGTTACAGTCTCCAATTGTTTATCAACAAACGGATTTTATTGAGCGCATACGTCCTCTTGCCAACCAGTATTTTTCTGAGAAAAAAATGCTGTACCATTACTTGAACACTGCAAGAACTCAAATGAATAAGTATCTTTCAGGAGACAAGGTCAAACCTAAAAAGTATTTCTATGCGCTGCGTCCTATTTTGGCTTGTCGCTGGATTGAAAAATACCATTCTGTTCCACCGATTTTGTTTGATGATTTGGTCAAAGAATTACTTCCGTCTCAAATGCAGGAGCATGTTTCAAGCTTGCTAGACATTAAGATAAATGGGCCTGAAGGTATGGAAATTGATCCGATAATGCCAATTCAAGATTATATTTTAGCTAATATCCAAGAATTTGATGCCTATGTTCAAAGTGTTACCGAGGTGAAGAAAGACTGGAAAGCTCTAAATCAATTTTTTCTTGAAGAATTAGGGCATGACTGAGGTTGTTTATGGGTAAATGGACATGTAAATGCGGGCAAGCGATGAACGACCATAGGTCGCCCGATTCAAATGCTTATTCAGTTTACTCGGATGAGTTGTTAGTAGAAATCATGAATAAAAAAGATGGTAATGATTCAATTTCTTATGAAGACATTTCAGAGGCGTCATTTTATATGTGGAAGTGCCCTGAATGCGGTAGTTTCATGGTTTTTGGCGAAGACGGAGATGGAGATCGCTTTACTTTTTATGAACGTCAAGAGGTAGAAAAAATCGGGCCTCTCTTTGATCCATATCAAGAGTTGAATCTCGTTGTTGTTGAGTTTCAGGAGGGAGGAAATGGCTATACTTATATCTGCGATGACCCAAATATCCATATTGGGCATGCTGTCATTGTCCCAGTAGGAAAGGAAAATACTGAAAAAACTGCTTTAGTTATAAAGAAGTATCATGCTCTACCAAAGGATATCACTTTTCCTGTTCAAAAGTTAAAACGTGTCATCCGTAGGTATTCACATTTCGACCCAATCACTTCGAAAAACGTTTGTAGAAATTTAATTAAGCTTGGAAGAATTTTTGATGCTTGCTCTAAAAACAATAAACCTGCGCCTCACCAAACATATTACGTCATCAAAACTCCCTTAGGCTATTTCTGGTTAGAATTAAATGGAGTTCCGATTCCAATGAAAATTACACAAATTCAAGTCAGCGATAAAAAGTACCAAGTAGACAGCGCCCTTTATATAAAGCCTTCAGAGATTAACTGTAGAAGATTCTATGAACTGGAGTTGTGCGCTGATTTTGATATTGATGCCTCGAGATGGATCGATGTTCTCTCGGATGAAAACGTTTGGGGAAATACTTGGGAACTAAATGGCCTTCAATTTGGTATTACTGCTGGGGAGTCTCCAGAATTTGAAGACGAAGTTGTTGCAAGAAAATATAGTCGTATTGCACTTTATTATGACTGGCACCCTGAATTTGAAGATTATTATGGATTCAGCTTAGCTTGGAAAAAATACGAGTCTGATAGCGATTTGTCAATAGATTTTTATACAACATAAGAAAGTTATAAAACATCAAAAATGACATCTTACTATAGACTATTTAATAAAAAACGAACAGGCTCTTTTTCTGTCATTCAGAAGAGAACTTGTTCGTTTTGTTTTTTATGTCTTTATCTCGTTTTTTAAAACACTCGATAAACATAGGGATTTTCTGGTTTATCGACTTTGGTAAAGCTGTCAATTTCCAAGGTTGGGAGGTTTTGTTTGAGTTCTTTATGATAGTGATTGACTAGTTTTCCTTTGGCTGTTATCCAGGTGTTATTCTCATACTGACGGGTATTTCCCTTGGTCAGCAATCCATAGACACCGGAATCTGCGATACAGTGGATAATGCCGAAGCGGAACAGAAATTGACTATCAGCATGACTGGGGTCATTATAGACAAAGCCTGTGAACTGGACTGTCTTGCCCTCAAATTCATCTGGATAGTCATAAATAGCCTCCATGACTTCCATATAGTTTTCATTCGTAATCTGAATACTATCTTGGGACAAGTATTTATCTGCTGCCGTTCGCATCTCCTTTTCATAGGCTGATTTTGAAAAATAAGAACTGGTATCTGGTTTCAAATATTGGCTTGTCGTCCCTTCACTTGTCTGAATGGCTTGATCAGTGCCTTCTGATAAAGGGAAATGATAGCCTTTGGCAGAAACGGTCTGAGAATCCAAGCTAACAGTTGGAAAAGTTAAACCGACGACAATAGGAATAGCCAGAAGAGCAACACTAGTAACCTTCGCTAATCGTCTGTTCAGATGACTATGGGTTTTGACTTGCTTCATCCAGATGTACAGTTGAACAATTGCCAAAATAAAGGAAAGTACCATGGAAATATAGGCCAGATAGGAATAGTGCATGTTGATGTACTGGTTTAATTTGCCCGACAAATGGAGATAAATGGTCAGTTCAAAATAGCCAGCTAAAACTAAAAATCGAATCATAGGATGACTCCAATCAAGAGAGAATACACTAAGACGACAAGAGTTACAATCGTTATGAAGTGACTGATAAATCGTGCTTTCAAGTAATTTTTCATCATGAGAATATTTTTGATATCCAGCATTGGACCAATGACGAGAAAGGCCAGAACTGGTGCCAAGCCGAAACTTGAGAGAAGAGAAGCACCGATAAAGGAATCCGCCTCACTGCAGAGAGAGAGAAGAAAGGCCAAAAGCATCAAGAGTAGGATGGCAAAAAGAGGAGTCGCACTGATAGAGGTCAGAATCCGAGTCGGAATATAAACCTGTATAACAGAGGCAAAGAGACAGCCAAATACCAAATAACGTCCCGTATCAAAAAACTCATCAATGGCCTGCACAAAGACCTGAAAAACTTTTTTTGCAGAGCTCAAGTGAGAAAAATCATGCTCATGACAGGCCAACCGATTTTCTTTTTGAATCGGTTCTTGCCAGAAAAATCCTAGAAAAATCCCAAGTATCACAGCTACAAGAATGGACCCCAGAGCTCGTAACAGAGCGATATGGAAGGAGTTGCCAAAGGCAGAATAGGTCGCAAAGAGAACAATAGGATTGATGACAGGTGCTGTTACAAGAAAGGGAACAGCCGTATAACTGGGAACCTTCTTTTCCAGAAAACGATTGATAATGGGAACAATCCCACATTCGCAAGAAGGGAAAAATATACCAACGAAGGTGCCAAAAAAGATTCTCCCCCAACGATTTCGAGGGAGAAAATGATAAACCTTGTCAGGTGTGATATAGATCTCAATCAGCCCTGAGACAATACTTCCTATCAGTACGAAGGGGAGAGCTTCAATGATAATGGAGAGGAAAATAGCTCCAGTCTGAAGCACACTAGATGGGAGTTGTTGGAAAGCAGTCATCTAGTTTTTCTTTTCTGCTTTGGCTTTTTTCTCTTTGTCATCAGGGAAAGTGACTTGTTTCAAATCAGGGAGTTTAGCAAACTCTTCAAACATTTTGTCCAAGTCGTCTCGTTTTGTAAATTTTACAGCCATAGGTGTACCTCGATTCTAAATTCTACCTCTATTATACTATTATTTTGAGGAAAATGGCGTTTTTTAATTTGTTTTCGATAGTTGATACTCTTCGAAAATCTCTTCAAACCATGTCAACTTCGCCTTGCCGTAGATATATGTAACTGACTTCGTCAGTCTTATCTACTACCTCAAAACGGTGTTTTGAGCAATCTGTAGCTAGCTTCCTAGTTTGCTTTTTGATTTTCATTGAGTATGAAAAGGATTGGAGCAAGCCTTCCCGCTTGTGGTATAATAGGTTTATGGATAAAAAATATGAAAAAATCTCTCAGGATTTGGGAGTGACGTTAAAGCAAATTGATACCGTTCTAAGTTTGACAGCTGAGGGGGCGACAATTCCCTTCATAGCGCGTTATCGCAAGGACATGACTGGTAGTTTGGATGAGGTGGCAATTAAGGCCATTATCGACTTGGATAAAAGTCTGACAAATCTCAACGACCGTAAGGAAGCTGTTTTAGCTAAGATTCAAGAACAAGGCAAGTTGACCAAGGAGTTGGAAGAAGCTATCTTAGTTGCCGAAAAATTAGCAGACGTTGAAGAACTCTATCTTCCTTACAAGGAAAAGCGTCGGACCAAGGCAACCATTGCCCGTGAAGCAGGGCTTTTCCCACTTGCTCGCTTAATCTTGCAGAATGTAACTGACTTAGAGAAAGAAGCTGAGAAGTTTGTCTGTGAAGGATTTGCGAATGGGAAGGAAGCTTTGGCTGGTGCAGTTGATATCTTGGTCGAAGCCTTATCGGAAGATGTTACACTGCGCGCCATGACTTATCAGGAGGTGCTGAGACACTCTAAACTTACTTCTCAAATTAAGGATGAAAGTCTCGATGAAAAGCAGGTCTTTCAGATTTACTATGATTTTTCAGAGACAGTTGGAAATATGCAAGGCTATCGTACCTTAGCCCTCAATCGTGGGGAGAAGCTAGGTGTCTTGAAGGTCGGTTTTGAACATGCGACGGACCGTATTCTTGCCTTCTTTGCTACTCGTTTCAAGGTAAAAAATGCCTACATAGATGAGGTAGTTCAGCAATCTGTTAAGAAAAAAGTCTTGCCTGCTATCGAGCGTCGTATTCGGACAGAACTAACTGAGAAAGCAGAAGAAGGAGCTATCCAACTCTTTTCTGACAACCTACGCAATCTCCTCTTGGTTGCTCCACTGAAAGGGCGCGTGGTTCTAGGATTTGACCCTGCCTTTCGTACAGGTGCTAAGCTAGCTGTCGTGGATACAACAGGAAAAATGCTGACAACTCAGGTCATTTATCCTGTCAAACCAGCATCAGCTCGTCAAATAGAAGAAGCTAAGAAAGATTTGGCAGACTTGATTGGTCAATACAGTGTAGAAATTATTGCCATTGGAAATGGGACGGCCAGTCGGGAAAGTGAAGCCTTTGTGGCGGAAGTTCTTAAAGATTTTCCTGAGGTTAGTTATGTCATTGTAAATGAAAGTGGTGCTTCGGTCTATTCTGCCAGCGAACTTGCTCGTCAAGAGTTTCCAGACTTGACCGTTGAAAAACGCTCTGCTATTTCTATCGCCCGTCGTTTGCAAGATCCTCTTGCGGAATTGGTCAAAATCGATCCTAAGTCAATTGGTGTCGGTCAATACCAACATGATGTCAGTCAGAAGAAATTATCTGAGAGTCTGGACTTTGTTGTCGATACAGTGGTAAACCAAGTCGGTGTCAACATCAATACAGCCAGTCCTGCTCTTCTTTCACACGTAGCTGGACTCAATAAAACCATTTCTGAAAATATCGTCAAATACCGTGAGGAAGAAGGAAAAATCACTTCACGTGCCCAAATCAAGAAAGTTCCTCGTCTGGGGGCCAAGGCCTTTGAGCAGGCAGCTGGTTTCCTTCGTATCCCTGAAAGTAGCAATATCCTTGATAATACAGGAGTTCACCCAGAAAATTACGCTGCTGTTAAGGAACTTTTCAAACGTTTGGACATTACAGACTTGAATGAAGAAGCCCAAGGCAAACTCAAGTCCCTTTCAATCAAAGATCTGGCGCAAGACCTAGACCTTGGTCCAGAAACCCTTAAAGATATCATTGCAGACCTTCTCAAACCAGGTCGAGATTTCCGTGATTCCTTTGATGCACCTGTGCTTCGCCAAGATGTCCTAGACATCAAGGATTTAGTGGTTGGTCAGAAGCTAGAAGGTGTAGTGCGTAACGTCGTTGATTTCGGTGCCTTCGTTGATATCGGGATTCACGAGGACGGCTTGATTCACATTTCGCATATGAGTCGCAAGTTTATCAAACACCCTAGTCAAGTTGTGTCAGTCGGAGATTTGGTAACGGTTTGGGTTAAGAAAATTGATACTGAACGTGAAAAAGTCAATCTGTCGCTCCTCGCTCCAAATGAAACTGACTGATTACGTTAAGCAGGTTTCACTAGAAGACTTCGGCAGACCTTTTATCCATCATGTCCAGTGGAATAGTCGTCTACGTTCGACAGGTGGGCGATTTTTCCCCAAAGATGGGCATTTGGATTTTAATCCCAAGGTTTATCAGGAACTGGGGTTGGATGTTTTTAGGAAAATTGTTCGCCATGAACTCTGTCACTATCACCTCTATTTTCAAGGGAAGGGCTATCAACACAAGGATCGGGATTTTAAGGAACTATTGAAAGCAGTGGATGGATTACGCTTTGTGCCCTCCTTGACAAATAGCCACTCTAAACCACTCAAGCTTTATCGTTGTCAATCCTGCCACCAAAGGTATCAGCGCAAGCGAAGGATTAATACCAAACGCTATCGCTGTGGACTTTGTCGAGGTAAATTGCTACTAATAAATCAGCCTGAGGACTGATGAAAGCCGAGCCTACCCGTGATATACTAAGTCTAAACTAGTAGAGAGAGGAAATATCATGAACAGTAAATTTTATAAAATGAGACGAAATCGCATGATTTCAGGAGTTCTGGCAGGTCTGTCAGACAAGTGGAACTTTGATGTTACCCTTGTTCGTTTTCTATTTGCTATTTTTACAGTCGCAAACTTTGGACTTGGCGTGATTATCTATATCATCCTAGCTTCCATCATGCCAACCAAGGAAGAAATCGAAGCAGAAATGTACGGAACAGGCCCACGTAAACGCAAAGAAGCTCAAGCCATTGACGATAATGAAGGCTGGTTTTGGTGAGTTAAATAAGAAAATAAGCTTTGTATTATAAAAGACAAGGCTTTTTTTCATCTTGTCAGAATTAATGGCTAAATGGTATAATAAGCGTATAAAACGATTTTGATTATTCTAGTGAAAAATTTTTCAAAAACCTATCAAGATAGTTACTAAAAGGAATCATAATCGAAAAATAATATTCATAATATGTGGAGTTTTTTATGTTCGAACTAAATATAACAAAGTTAATTATTGTATGTGATGAAAGTACAGTTGGATATGCTAATTACTTACGCCAGCTTGTAAGTGCTAATGACGATGAAGAAGACGTAATTATAGGAACTAAAGATGGTGCAATAAAAGTAAGTGTTTGGTTAGAAAAGCATTATTTAGATAATATGTCTACAATATCGTCTAATGAACATGTTTTGTTTATAGGAGAAAATCAAGCTAGTAAAGATGAAATACCAAGTATGACTGTAAAATTTGACCAACTTGGAATGAAATATGGATGGTTAGGCAAGCGTGGTATGATGCTAGTTTCAAGTACTATAGATAACCCAGATAGTTACAATGAATTTATTAATCTCTGTAGTGACTACAAGACTGAGTTTGAACTAATAGAGTTTAAAAAACCACTTCATGAACAAGCACTAGACGCAGCTGTTGGTGTTATGGGTGATATTCCTGATATTATGATGAATGTTGGAAATACATTATTATCTTTCTTGGGACCTGTGCCAGCTATTGCAGCAGATGCAGTTAATGCGGTTGCAGAAGCTACTAAATGGATTACAACAACAGAAGATCAGAGAAAAATTACAGATCAACAATATCGCGCTTTAACATTAATATTATATATGGATGGATTATCTGAGTTCTTGGAGGGATAATGAATGGAAGGCTTTAGAGAAGGATACGAATTCTTTCAAAAGCATGCAGGTAATTTTGCAGGACATACTGCTGGTGTACATTATTTAGACTCTGTAGAATCAGAGATAAAGAAGTTGGTGAATAATCTAAATGAATTTGAATATAATGGTGCACGTATAGATACACTAAAGGGAGATGTTGCTGAGTTTTGGCATGCTGGGACTTTTAATATTAATGCAGCTATTAATTCTTCAAAAAACAGGGTACAAGTTGATCGTAGCCATGACTTTGGCTCTGCTGATATTACAGGAATAAACTTCGATGCTGAATTTGGTTTAAAATATTATAAGGATGGGACAGCAAGTGCAATTCAGCAATCGAAAAGTATTTTAAATCGTTTCAATGAATATAAAGCTCGAGGTGGGAATGATAATCTCGAGAAATATTTAGAAGAACGGGGATTATCAGCTGAAACAGATTTAAATTCTCCAGTTTACGCAGGTCAGTATAGAGTAATTCCATCAGATCAGTTAGAAGAAGCGACTATGTCTTTAGAGCGAAAAATAAGCGAAGATGCTGTAAAGCGACCGGAGCAAGTTTATCGCCGTGAAGAGACTCTAAAATTACTGAGTGATAAAGTTAAAGATAATGAGGGGAATGAATCGATTACTTTGTCGGAACAGGAAGCACGTGAACTTGCTACTTTGTCTAAGGAGGGTGGAGTAAATCCTGAGGATTTACACTTAACAACTGAAGAGCTTATTAAATACATTGATATATTAAATAAATCATACAAAGCAGGATTGACAGCTGCCACAATATCAATGGTTTTGAAAGTTGTACCGGAAATCTGGAATGCAATAGCTTATTTAATTAAGAATGGATATGTCGATGAAAAACAATTTAAAAAAATAGGTTTTGCGGCACTTACAGGAGCAGGAGAGGGGTTTGTTCGAGGGACGGTATCAGCAGCAATTACAGCAAGTTGTCTGTCTGGGGTATTTGGAAAGACTCTTAAAAAAGCTAATCCATCAGTAATAGGTGTAGTGACAGTACTAGTAATGAACTCGATGAAGAACTCGTATAAAGCATTTACTGGCGAGATGAATAGAAGTGAGATGGTGACCGAGTTAATTAAAGAAATGTTTATTACAACCTGTGCATTTTCAATGGGATTATTAGGAAAAGCATATATCAAAATTCCGTTACCTAAATTTCTTTCTCAACTTAATGAAGTTGTTCCTTTAGGATACATGATAGGTAGTTTTGTAGGATCAATAGCTGGCTCTGTTATTTACTCTTCAATATACAATCCAGTGCTATCATTTTGTGTTGAGTCAGGATTTACTCTATTTGGTTTAGTAGATCAAGATTACGAGTTGCCAGAAGAAGTATTAAAAGAAATAGGAATTGAAGTTTTTGAATATGAAAAGTTTGAATACGAACCGTTTGAATATGAGAAATTTGAATACGAGCGATTTGAATATGAACAATTTGAGCATGAGAAACTTCATACGATATTCCTAAGAAGAGGAGTTATAGGTGTAAATTGTGTAGGATATTTATAATAGTCGGATTGAATATCTTTTATAAGTACGAATATATTTATAATTATAAAAGACAATTTTTTTCTATCTGAAATTAGTTTTATTAAGTTAAATCAGTCAATAACTATTAAATGCTGAAAAAGAAACGCAAAGAAGCCCAAGCTATTGATGACACTGAAGGCTGGTTTTGGTGAGGTAGAGCAGTTATTTTACTATTAGTTTATAAATTAGAGTAATCTATTTTAAAATTTTTGAACCCTTGTATCTGCAAGGGTTTTCTTCTTACTTTCTTTTTATGGTAAAATATTTTTAATAAAATGCCTACATTTCCCCCAATCTTACAAAAATGTAAGATTAAAGTCTCTTTTGTAAGGTTATGTTATGGCAAGCAGTCTTTTTTTGATGTAAACTAGACTCATAAAGAACAAAGGAGTAACATCATGAAACAAATCTTACATAAGAAAACTAGAAAACCAAGTCACAAAGAAATCGAGCGTGTTCAGCTGGGATGCGCTATGATGCAAGCAACATTTCATTTGATGGGATATTAAGAAAGGAGATTCTCATGACACTTTTAGATGTAAAACACGTTCAAAAAATTTATAAAACTCGTTTTCAGGGCAACCAAGTAGAAGCCCTCAAGGATATTCACTTTACCGTCGAAAAGGGTGACTACGTTGCCATCATGGGTGAGTCTGGTTCTGGTAAATCAACTTTGCTCAATATTCTAGCTATGCTGGATAAACCAACTCGTGGTCAGGTTTACTTGAATGGAACTGACACCGCAACCATTAAAAATTCACAGGCTTCTAGCTTCCGTCGTGAAAAGCTGGGATTTGTCTTCCAAGACTTTAATTTGTTAGATACTCTCTCTGTAAAAGATAATATCTTGCTTCCCCTTGTCTTGTCAAGAAGACCCATTACGGAGATGATGAAGAAATTGGTGGTGACAGCTGAGAATCTGGGAATTAACCAATTGCAAGAGAAGTACCCTTACGAGATTTCAGGTGGGCAAAAACAGCGTGTAGCAGTAGCCCGCGCCATCATCACAGAACCTGAAATTCTCCTTGCGGACGAGCCAACAGGTGCCCTTGATTCCAAGTCCTCTGCAGCCTTACTTGATGTATTTGATGAAATCAATGAGCGCGGCCAAACCATTCTCATGGTAACCCACTCAACAGCAGCAGCTAGCAGAGCTAAACGTGTACTCTTTATCAAAGACGGCATTCTTTACAACCAAATCTACCGTGGAGAGAAGACAGAACGTCAGATGTTCCAAGAAATTTCTGATACCTTGACTGTCATGGCAAGCGAGGTGAATTAGTATGTTTCGATTAACCAATAAGTTAGCGGTATCGAACTTGATTAAAAACCGCAAACTCTATTATCCTTTTGCACTGGCTGTTCTCTTGGCAGTCACCGTCACCTATCTCTTTTACTCCCTAACTTTCAATCCCAAGATTGCGGAAATCCGTGGAGGAACAACCATTCAGGCTACACTTGGATTTGGTATGTTTGTCGTCACCCTTGCGTCAGCCATTATCGTCCTCTATGCCAATAGTTTTGTAATGAAGAACCGTTCCAAGGAACTAGGAATTTATGGCATGTTGGGCTTGGAGAAGCGTCATCTGATCAGTATGACCTTTAAGGAGTTAGTGGTATTTGGGATTCTAACTGTTGGAGCGGGTATCGGTATTGGAGCCTTGTTTGACAAGTTAATTTTCGCTTTCTTGCTCAAACTGATGAAATTGAAGGTTGAGCTGGTCGCTACCTTCCAAATGAATGTTGTCATTGCAGTACTTGTTGTCTTTGGATTGATTTTCCTAGGCCTCATGTTCCTGAATGCCCTTCGAATCGCCCGTATGAATGCCCTCCAGCTCTCGCGTGAGAAAGCAAGCGGAGAGAAAAGAGGTCGTTTCCTACCTCTCCAAACTATTCTTGGTTCCATAAGTTTAGGGATTGGCTATTATCTTGCCCTTACGGTAACCGATCCTCTTACAGCCCTAACAACTTTCTTCCTAGCTGTTTTACTGGTTATCTTTGGGACCTATCTCTTGTTCAATGCAGGAATTACAGTCTTCCTCCAAATCTTAAAGAAAAACAAGAAATACTATTACCAACCTAATAACCTGATCTCAGTGTCTAACTTGATTTTCCGTATGAAGAAAAATGCGGTTGGACTAGCAACTATCGCTATCTTGTCAACAATGGTTTTGGTAACCATGTCAGCAGCGACAAGCATTTTCAATTCCGCAGAAAGCTTAAAAAAAGTTCTAAATCCGCATGACTTTGGAATTACTGGAAAAAATGTTGAAAAAGAAGATTTGGACAAACTCTTGAGCCAGTTTGCAAGTGACAAAGGTTATAGTGTCAAAGAGAAAGAAGTTCTTCGTTACAGTAACTTTGGTATTGCAAATCAAGAAGGAACCAAGTTAACTATTTTTGAAAAAGGACAAAACCGTGTCCAACCAAAAACAGTTTTCATGGTATTTGACCAAAAAGATTATGAAAATATGACTGGTCAAAAACTGTCTCTATCAGGAAATGAGGTCGGTCTCTTTGCCAAAAATGACGGACTGAAAGGACAGAAAGTACTAACTCTAAATGATCATCAATTTTCTGTCAAAGAAGAATTTAATAAAGATTTTATTGTCAACCATGTCCCAAATCAGTTTAATATTTTGACTACTGATTACAATTACCTTGTTGTACCTAATTTACAAGCCTTTTTGGATCAATTCCCAGATTCGGCTATCTATAATCAGTTTTACGGCGGTATGAATGTAAATATCAGTGAAGAAGAACAACTCAAGGTCGCTGAAGAGTATGAAAAATACCTCAATCAGTTTAATGCTCAATTAAACACAGAAGATAGCTATGTTTATGGTAGCAATCTAGCAGATGCTCGTTCTCAGATGAGTGCCCTCTTTGGTGGTGTCTTCTTTATCGGTATTTTCCTATCCATTATCTTTATGATCGGAACCGTTCTGGTCATCTACTACAAACAAATTTCTGAAGGCTATGAAGACCGTGAACGCTTTATTATCTTGCAGAAAGTCGGTTTAGATCAAAAGCAAATCAAGCAAACCATTAACAAAAAGGTTTTAACTGTTTTCTTCCTTCCTTTGCTCTTTGCCTTCATACATCTAGCTTTTGCCTACCATATGCTTAGTCTGATTTTAAAAGTGATTGGTGTAATAGATACGACTATGATGTTGATTGTGACCTTGTCTATCTGCGCTATCTTCCTCATCGCCTATGTATTGATTTTCATGGTTACTTCAAGAAGTTATCGCAAGATTGTGCAAATGTAAAAAAGATACCTCGACTTCAAAATCGAGGTATTTCTTGTATTTTATACTCAATGAAAATCAAAAAGTAAACTAGGAAGCTAGCCGCAGGTTGCTCAAAGCACTGCTTTGAGGTTGCAGATAGAACTGACGAAGTCAGTAACCATATATACGGCAAGGCGAAGCTGACGTGGTTTGAAGAGATTTTCGAAGAGTATTAAATGCTGAAAAGTTGTCCTAGCAGAAAGGTAACTCCCATAGTTAAGAGACCAATAGCAAGGTTCCGAATCATAGCCGTTTTGGTTGGTGCTTTTCCAAGTTTGGGACTAGTGTAACCAGTGAGAAGAAGGGCCACACCGACGATCAGGACAGTAACAGGGATGCGGTATTCACTTGGGAAAATGGTAATTGAAAGCATTGGTGGTAAGCTACCAAGGAAAAAAGAAATAAAGCTAGAGATAGCAGCGTGCCAAGGATTGGTAAATTCTTCATACTCAATCCCATATTTTTCCTCTACCAAAGCCTTGAGCGGATTATTTAAAAAGGCTTTGTTGGTCAAGAGTTGGGCTGATGTTTCACATTCTCCATTTTGAATATAGGCCGCATAGAGAGACTTTTTGGCTAATTCCATATCTTGGTCTAGCAAGACTTGCTCACGCGCAACGGCTGCTTCCTCGGTATCTTTTTGAGTTGAAACGGATACATATTCTCCACCAGCCATTGAAAAGGCACCGGCCAAAATAGCTGCAAATCCTGATAAAAAGATAATCCAGATATTGCTCGTAGCACTAGCAACCCCGATAACCACACCAGCAATGGAAATAATTCCATCATTGGCACCAAGAACACCCGCTCGTAGGATATTTAAACGACCTGCAAAATTTGAATCGATTTCGTGATTTGTTTCTGACATACTATTCTCCTTTTATCCAGTATAAAGGAAAGAGGTAATGAAATCAATCTTTTAAAAGTATCTGAAAAAAGTTGCACGATTTTAATTTTTTAAGAGTTTTTAAGTTGAAATCAGTACTAGCTAGTAGGAAAGGATAAAAGAGAAGCAAAGCTGATAGACTAGTCCTTTTTCTACTTATCTATGGTATAATAGGAGGTAGATTTACTAATCGGAGTAAGAAAGATTTTATGATTAAACTAGTAGCAACGGATATGGACGGAACTTTCCTAGATGGGAATGGACGCTTTGATATGGACCGCCTCAAGTCTCTCTTGGTTTCCTACAAGGAAAAAGGGATATACTTTGCGGTGGCTTCGGGGCGCGGATTTCTATCCTTAGAAAAATTATTTGCTGATGTTCGTGATGATATTATTTTCATTGCGGAAAATGGCAGTTTGGTAGAATATCAAGGTCAAGACTTGTATGAAGCGACTATGTCTCGTGACTTTTATCTGGCGACTTTTGAAAAGCTGAAAACGTCACCTTATGTAGATATCAATAAACTGCTCTTGACGGGTAAGAAGGGTTCTTATGTGCTAGATACGGTTGATGAGATCTATTTGAAAGAGAGCCAGCATTATAATGAAAATATCCAAAAAGTAGCGAGTTTGGAAGATATTACAGATGACATTTTCAAATTTACAACCAACTTCACAGAAGAGACGCTAGAAGCTGGAGAAGATTGGGTAAACGAAAACGTTCCTGGTGTTAAGGCCATGACAACTGGCTTTGAATCTATTGATATTGTTCTGGACTATGTCGATAAGGGAGTGGCTATTGTTGAATTAGCTAAAAAACTTGGCATCACAATGGATCAGGTTATGGCTTTTGGAGACAATCTAAATGACTTGCATATGATGCAGGTTGTGGGACATCCTGTAGCTCCTGAAAATGCACGACCTGAAATTTTAGAATTAGCAGAGACTGTGATTGGTCACCATAAGGACCAGTCGGTTATAGCTTATATGGAGGGCTTATAATGGCAGATATAAAATTGATTGCATTGGACTTGGACGGCACCTTGCTGACTACTGATAAAAGGTTGACGGATCGTACCAAGGCAACTTTGAAAGTTGCGCGTGATCGTGGTATCAAGGTCGTATTGACAACTGGTCGTCCCTTAAAAGCCATGGACTTCTTTCTCCATGAGTTAGGGACTGACGGTCAGGAAGATGAGTATACGATTACTTTTAATGGTGGATTAGTTCAGAAAAATACAGGTGAAATCCTTGATAAAACAGTCTTTTCATATGATGATGTGGCACGCTTGTATGAGGAAACAGAGAAATTATCACTGCCTCTTGATGCTATCTCAGAAGGAACTGTTTATCAAATTCAATCCGACCAAGAAAGTCTTTATGCCAAATTCAATCCAGCTTTGACCTTTGTTCCAGTGGCCTTTGAAGACCTGTCTAGTCAAATGACCTACAACAAATGTGTGACTGCCTTTGCTCAAGAACCCTTGGATGCAGCCATTCAGAAGATTTCTCCAGAATTGTTTGACCAATATGAAATCTTTAAATCACGTGAAATGTTGCTAGAGTGGTCACCAAAGAATGTTCATAAAGCAACAGGTTTGGCAAAACTAATCAGCCATCTAGGAATCGACCAAAGCCAAGTGATGGCCTGTGGTGACGAGGCCAATGATCTTTCTATGATTGAATGGGCAGGGCTTGGAGTTGCCATGCAAAACGCTGTTCCTGAAGTTAAGGCAGTCGCAAATGTAGTGACGCCAATGACCAATGATGAAGAGGCTGTCGCCTGGGCTATCGAAGAATATGTGCTAAAGGAGAACTAAGATATGGGATTATTTGACCGTCTATTCGGAAAAAAAGAAGAACCTAAAATCGAAGAAGTTGTAAAAGAAGCTCTGGAAAATCTTGATTTGTCTGAAGATGTTGAGCCAGCCTTAACAGAAGCTGAGGAACTTCCTCATGAAGAAGCAGAAGTTGAAAGTTCTGAAGAAGCTGTGTTTAAAGAAGACGAAAATCAAGAGACAGTTGAAGAAAATAACAATTTAGAGCCAGTTGTAAAAGTTCCTCAAGAAGAAATAGAAGAATTTGCAAACTCAGAAGAAGTCTCATATGAAGAGAAGGTTGAGCACGAAGAAGCTCTTGAAGAAAATAGTTCTGAAGTTCTTGAAGCAGAAACGCCTCAAGTAGAAGAGACTGTTCAGGAAAAATATGACCGCAGTCTTAAGAAAACTCGTACAGGCTTCGGAGCTCGCTTGAATGCCTTCTTTGCTAATTTCCGCTCTGTTGACGAAGAATTTTTCGAGGAGTTGGAAGAACTGCTGATCATGAGTGACGTTGGTGTCCAGGTGGCTTCTAATTTAACAGAGGAGTTACGCTACGAAGCTAAGCTCGAAAACGCCAAGAAACCTGATGTACTTCGCCGTGTCATCATTGAAAAATTGGTCGAGCTCTATGAGAAAGACGGTAACTACGATGAAAGTATCCACTTCCAAGATGGCTTGACAGTCATGCTCTTTGTTGGTGTTAATGGTGTTGGGAAAACAACTTCTATCGGGAAACTAGCCCACCGCTACAAACAAGCTGGCAAGAAAGTCATGCTGGTTGCGGCAGATACTTTCCGTGCAGGTGCAGTTGCACAGCTTGCTGAATGGGGTCGTCGTGTTGACGTTCCAGTTGTAACTGGACCTGAAAAAGCTGACCCAGCCAGTGTAGTCTTTGATGGAATGGAACGTGCCGTATCTGAAGGTATCGATATTCTCATGATTGATACTGCTGGTCGTTTGCAAAACAAGGACAACCTCATGGCTGAGTTAGAGAAGATTGGACGCATCATTAAACGTGTTGTGCCAGAAGCGCCTCATGAAACTTTCTTGGCTCTTGATGCATCAACAGGTCAAAATGCCCTGGTACAGGCCAAAGAATTTTCAAAAATTACACCTTTGACAGGAATTGTCTTGACTAAGATTGATGGAACTGCTCGAGGTGGTGTTGTTCTAGCCATTCGTGAAGAACTCAATATTCCTGTAAAATTGATTGGTTTTGGTGAAAAAATCGATGATATTGGAGAGTTTAACTCAGAAAACTTTATGAAGAGTCTCTTGGAAGGCTTAATCTAATCAGAAGCAAAAATCCTGCAAGGTACAAACTTGCAGGAATTTTTTTATTCTAAGCGACCATCTTGACGATAGGCGATATCTGGTTGCCAAGTCCATTTGGCACCGAATTTTTCAAGTAAGTCAAAGCTAGCTTGAGGTCCCATGCTTCCAGCTTTATAGTCATGAAGTGGGGCACCATTTTCAGCCCAGAGCTCTTCGATACGGTCAATCAATTTCCATGACGCACCAACTTCATCCCAGTGGCTAAAGTTAGTTGAGTTGTTATTTAGAACATCATAGATCAATTTCTCGTATGGTTCTGGAGAAGCACCAGTTGCGGTCGCATCTGTACGATAATCAAGTGAGTTAGGAGCCAAGTTAAATTCTTCTCCTACTTGCTTCCCATTTAGACTAAGAGAGAAGCCTTCTGTTGGTTGGATATAGATGGTCAAAATGTTTGGAGCAAGTGGTTCTCCAAAGATAGAATCCATTTGTTTAAAGACGATGTTGACATGAGTTCCTTTTTCAGTCAGACGTTTACCAGTACGGAAGAAGAATGGGACACCACGGAAGCGATCGCTGTCTACAAAGAAAGCACCAGATGCAAAGGTTTCAGTTGTTGATTCTGGATTAACATTTGGCTCGCTACGATAAGAGATGTATTTCATTCCATCAATCTTACCAGAACGGTATTGACCACGGATAAAGTGTTCTTTAAGCTCTTCATCTGTTGGATGATAGAGATTTTTAAAGACCTTAATCTTTTCAGCACGAATCTCGTCTTTTGTGAAGTTGGCTGGCTTGTCCATAGCAAGGAGAGAAAGGAGTTGTAGAGTGTGGTTTTGTACCATGTCACGGAGGGCACCAGATTGGTCATAGTAGCCACCACGTTCTTCTACACCCAAGCGCTCCGCAAAGGTAATTTGAACATTGTCGATAAAGTCCTTGTTCCAAACGTTTTCAAAAATCAAGTTTGCAAAGCGAACTGCAAAGATACTTTGGATCATTTCCTTACCAAGATAATGGTCAATACGGAAAATTTGTTCTTCGTCAAATGTTGCTAGGAGTTCATCATTTAACTTGCTTGCAGTTGCGTAATCTATACCAAATGGCTTCTCAACGATTAAACGTTCAAAACCTTTACCATCTACAATGTTTTCAGATTTGAGGTGCTTAGCAATGGTTCCAAAGAATTGAGGAGCCATAGACAAGAAGAAGAGCTTGTTGTGTTCAGCTTGGTACTTGTCATTTAGTTCAGCCTGCAATTGACGTAGAGCAATGTAGTGTTCTGTATCATTGACATCATGGCTTTGATAGTAGAAGTGACTAGCGAATTCCTGAGCCTGTTCGGTACTATCTGCCAAATCAAGGATAGATTCGACTACAACAGATTCAAAATATTCCTTGCTCCAAGGACGACGGGCAGTTCCAATAACGGCAAAGTGATCGGAAAGATTGCCGGATTTGTATAGTCTAAAAAGGGAAGGGTAGAGCTTGCGTTTAGCCAGGTCTCCACTCGCACCGAAAATTGTAACAATAACCTTAGATGACATATAGCTACCTAATTTCTATTTTTATTCCTAGTCTTGCTAGGTATGAGGAAACCTCATTTCATAAACTTAATTCTAACATAATTTTCCTAAAAATCAAAAAATCCAATACGAGATAGAAAAAAACTGCAAGGAAATCCTTACAGTTTGCGTTTAAACGTTTAAGACCTTGTCCAAGAACTCTTTCAGACGTGGGTGTTGCGGGTTATCAAAGATTTGATCAGGTGTTCCGTCTTCAAGGAATTCGCCATCTGCAGTAAAGATAACTCGGTTAGCAACTTGACGGGCAAATCCCATCTCATGGGTTACGATAATCATGGTCATACCTTGCTCAGCCAATTCCTTCATAACGTTTAGTACGTCTCCAACCATCTCAGGGTCAAGGGCAGAAGTTGGTTCATCAAAGAGCATGATGTCTGGATTCATTGCTAGTCCACGAGCGATGGCCACACGTTGTTTTTGACCACCTGATAGGCTATCTGGGTTAGCATTAGCTTTATCTGCTAGCCCAACCTTGTCAAGCAACTCCATTCCCAATTTCTCAGCTTCTTCCTTAGTCATCAACTTGTGCTCAATTGGAGCAAAAGTAATGTTGTCCAAAACAGACATATGTGGGAAGAGGTTGAAGTGTTGGAAAACCATTCCGATATTTTCACGGACGTGGTCAACGTTGGTTGTTTTTTCAGTTAAGTCATAACCGTTCACAGTGATGTGACCACTCGTAACTTCTTCTAAAAGATTAAGGCTACGGAGGAAAGTTGACTTACCAGAACCTGAAGGACCAATGATACAAACGACATCTCCTTCATAGAACTTAGTCGTAATTCCTTTTAAAACTTCATTTTTTCCATAGTGTTTGTGTAAATCATTTACATCAATTTTTAGTTTTGCCATTAACGAATCCTCTTTTCTAAGCGTTTCGCTAGTCTAGTCAAAAGTGTGATAATTACAAGATAGAAGATAGCAAGGATTGCATACATCTTGAAACTTTGGTAGTTACGGGCAATGATAATCTTACCAGTTTGGAAGAGTTCCACCAAACCGATAGCAGATACGATAGTTGTATCTTTAAGAGCGATAACGAATTGGTTAACAAAGTTTGGCAACATCAATTTAGTTGCTTGTGGCAAGATAATCTTACGCATGGTTTTTCCATAAGAAATACCCAAGCTTCGGCTGGCTTCCATTTGACCAACCGGAACAGCCTGAATACCACCACGAACGATTTCAGCGATATAAGCCGCTGCATTGAGTGAGAGGGCGATAGTACCAGCTACGAAGTCGTTAATTGGACTTTGTTGGCCTGTGATAGACTCGATGAAGTTTGGAATTCCCCAGAAGATAAAGGCTGCAAGAATCATCAATGGAATACCACGGATAACGTCAACGAAAATCTCAGAGATCACACGAAGAGATTTGTAGGGGCTAACGCTAAACATACCAAAGATAATCCCGATAACAATAGCAATAGCAAATGAGATAAGAGCTAGAGCAAGAGTGATACCAAGACCGCTAAGGAGTTGTTTGTAGTTGTTTTGAAGCAAGCCCCAGATAGTTGTCTCATCAACAGTACTTGTTGATGCAGATGAAGATTCGCTAGCTAGGTATTTATCAAGAATCTTTTGGAATTCTCCGTTTGCTTTAAGGTTTGCAAGTCCGTTGTTGAACATTTCAATCAATTCTGGATTTGCTCCTTTTTTAACGGCAAAGGCTGTTTCACCGATTGGAGTTCCAGCGATTGGTGTTTTCAATTTTTGTCCTTGGCTGATAGAATATTTGAGAACAGGTTCATCATCCATAACGGCATCAATGGCACCAGTGTTTAAACTGTCATACATTGAAGAACCATCAGCAAAAGTTTTGATTTTGTAACCGTATTTGCTTTGATTTTCTGTTAGGAAGGTTTGAGAGGCAGTTCCGTTTTTAACACCAACTGTCTTTCCTTTTAAATCTTCATAAGAAGCAATGGTGCTTGATTCTTTGACACCAAGGATTGTATTAGCAGTGTAGTATGATTCTGAGAAGTCAAAAGTTGCCTTACGAGCATCTGTGACAGACATACCAGCAATGATACCATCAGCTTGTCCAGCTTGAACAGCACTGATAGCTGCATCGAAACCAGGATTGGTAATTTCAATTTCAAAACCTTGGTCTTTAGCGATAGCCTTAATCAAGTCCATATCAATACCAGTGTATTGGTTGCTTGAGTTTTGGAACACAAAAGGTGCAAAAGAAGAATCACTGGCAATGATGTATTTAGATTTAACAGGAGTTGCTTTTAGACCAGCTGCAGTCGTTGTAGTTGGTACTGCTGAAGATGATGATGCAGTCCATTTCTTGATGATTTTATCAAGACTACCATCTTTTTTCATTTCAGCCAAGGCTTGGTTAAATTCAGTCACAAGGTGCTCGTATTTACTTCCTTTTTTCACACCGAAAGCAAAACTCCCTACAGCTTCCCCATCCATTTCAATATGGAGGTCTTGACCTTGGTTAATGGCATATTCGATAACAGGTTTGTCATCCATCATGGCATCGATGGCACCAGCACTCAAGCTGTTGTTCATCAAATCACCAGTGTCAAATGTTTTAATGCTAAAGCCGTATTTATCTTTGATACTTTCAAGAAAACGTTGAGCAGCAGTTCCGTTTTTAACACCAACGGTTTTGCCAGTTAATTGGTCATATTTACTAATCTTGTGTGACTTAGTAGTTGCAATGACAACTTTTGTATCATAGTAAGTATCAGACATGGTGAAAACTTTTTCACGTTCTTTAGTCTTTGTCATCCCTGCCATGATAGCGTCAGCTTGACCAGCTTGAACCGCATTGACCGCTGCGTCAAATCCAGGATAGGACATCTGAATGTTCCATCCTTTAATCTCTGCGACTTTGTTGATAATGTCAACATCAATTCCTTTATAAGTTTGATCTGAATCTTTAAACTCAAAAGGTGCATAGGCGGTATCAGAAACAATCTTAATCGTTTCAGCTTTCGCAATACCTAATGAGAAAATTGGGAATAAAATTAGCAAAAATGCTAGAAATTTTTTCTTCATTTTTAGTCTCCTTTTCCGAATATTTTCCCATTATATCAGAAAAAGTAAAAAAAGGCAAATTTTTATATTTTCGTGTTAGAAAATATAACATCTATATTTTCTTTTCCTTCTTGAATTGCTACTATAAAGTGCTATAATAATAGTATATAGTAGAAGAAAACAGGACAGGAATATGAAGAACAAAAGAATATTTAAAGACTTCCAAGCTTCCAAAATGCGGTTAAACCTTTACACAAGCCCCTTGTTAGCCTTTGCTTTTGTCTTCATAGGAGAGTTTGTGGCTTATACTCTGTATGGTATTAGTTTGTTAGCTCTCATCGGACTTGCTAGAAATTTTGGAGAGGCTGGTCAAAATCTTGCAACCTATTTGCAGACATTGCAACAGAGCTTGATGGATAAAACAAGTGACTTTCGTTTAATTTTAGAATTGCTGGCCTTTGGTTTCGTTCTCAACACTGTGTTCAGATGGACTAGAAAAGTTGAGAAAAGACCTATTCGAACTTTAGGATTTTATAAAGAAAATTTCCTCAGCAATCTTCTTAAAGGGTTTGGGCTAGGCCTGGCACTTTTTCTTCTGACCTTGTTAGGTTTAGTAGCATTAGGGCAATATCGTTTGGAGTCTATTCACTTGAATCCTTATTCGCTTACCTTTGTTGTCTTTACAATCCCATTTTGGATTTTACAGGGGACAACAGAAGAAGTTGTGGCCCGTGCTTGGCTCCTTCCTCAATTGGCCTCAAGAACCAATCTAAAACTTGCTGTTCTTATATCTAGCCTATTCTTTACCCTGCTTCATATGGGCAATTCTGGTCTAACCCCTCTATCTTTAGTGAATCTCTTTTTATTCGGAGTTGCTATGGCTCTTTACCTTCTCAAAACCGATACAGTTTGGGGTGTTGCAGGTATTCATGGAGCCTGGAATTTTGCTCAGGGCAATCTCTTTGGGATTTTAGTTAGTGGTCAGCCGTCAGGAACGTCATTGATGACCTTTTTACCACAAGGCAATCAAGACTGGCTATCTGGTGGGTCTTTTGGGATTGAAGGTTCTATCATGACAAGTTTAGTCTTGTTACTTTTGATTTTCTATCTCGCTCATCAATTAAAGAAAGAAAATGAAAGGATGTGACTTCGGTCCGTCCTTTTCTTCGTGAAAATGCTATAAGTATGCTAAAATAGGAATAGCACATCGAGAGAGGATTCTTATGATCAATCGCATTACAGACAATCAATTTAAACTAGTATCAAAATATCAACCATCAGGAGACCAACCACAAGCTATCGAGCAGTTGGTTGATAATATCGAGGGCGGAGAAAAAGCTCAGATTCTGATGGGGGCGACCGGAACAGGGAAGACCTATACCATGAGTCAGGTTATTTCCAAAGTCAATAAACCTACTCTGGTCATTGCCCATAATAAGACTCTGGCAGGACAGCTCTATGGGGAGTTTAAGGAATTTTTCCCTGAAAATGCAGTTGAGTACTTCGTATCCTACTATGACTATTACCAGCCAGAAGCCTATGTACCTTCAAGCGATACCTATATTGAAAAGGACAGCTCTGTCAATGATGAGATTGATAAACTCCGCCACTCAGCGACTTCAGCCCTTTTGGAGCGTAATGATGTTATTGTCGTTGCCTCAGTCTCTTGTATCTATGGTTTGGGGTCGCCCAAGGAATACTCTGATAGCGTGGTTAGTCTCCGTCCAGGTCTTGAAATTTCTCGTGATAAACTTTTGAATGACTTGGTTGATATCCAGTTTGAACGTAATGATATTGATTTCCAACGGGGAAGATTTCGTGTGCGTGGGGATGTAGTGGAGATTTTCCCAGCATCTCGTGATGAACACGCCTTTCGAGTAGAATTTTTTGGAGACGAAATTGACCGTATCCGTGAGGTTGAGGCTCTGACAGGTCAGGTCTTGGGAGAAGTGGATCATTTAGCTATTTTCCCAGCTACTCACTTTGTGACCAATGATGACCACATGGAAGTTGCCATTGCCAAGATTCAAGCAGAATTAGAAGAGCAGTTAGCTGTCTTTGAGAAGGAAGGTAAATTGCTTGAAGCCCAACGTTTGAAACAGCGGACAGAGTATGATATCGAAATGTTGCGTGAGATGGGCTATACTAACGGGGTTGAAAACTATTCACGCCACATGGATGGACGTAGTGAAGGAGAGCCTCCTTATACCCTTCTCGACTTCTTCCCAGATGATTTCTTGATCATGATTGATGAGAGCCACATGACCATGGGACAAATCAAAGGCATGTACAATGGAGACCGTTCTCGTAAAGAAATGTTAGTAAATTACGGTTTCCGTTTGCCGTCTGCTCTGGACAATCGTCCTCTCCGTCGGGAGGAGTTTGAAAGCCATGTGCATCAGATTGTCTACGTTTCAGCGACACCTGGTGACTATGAAAATGAACAGACCGAGACAGTGATTGAGCAAATCATTCGTCCAACGGGACTCTTGGATCCAGAGGTGGAAGTCCGTCCGACAATGGGACAGATTGATGACCTCTTGGGTGAAATCAATGCCCGTGTTGAGAAAAATGAGCGTACCTTTATCACAACCTTGACCAAGAAAATGGCAGAGGACTTAACCGACTACTTCAAAGAAATGGGCATCAAGGTCAAGTACATGCACTCGGATATCAAGACTTTAGAGCGGACGGAGATTATCCGTGACCTGCGCTTGGGTGTCTTTGATGTCTTGGTCGGAATCAACCTACTACGCGAAGGGATTGACGTTCCTGAAGTAAGCTTGGTTGCCATTCTTGATGCTGACAAGGAAGGTTTCCTTCGAAACGAACGTGGACTCATCCAGACAATTGGTCGTGCTGCTCGTAATAGTGAGGGACATGTCATTATGTATGCGGACACTGTTACTCAGTCTATGCAACGAGCTATTGATGAAACGGCCCGCCGTCGGAAAATCCAGATGGCTTATAATGAAGAGCATGGTATCGTTCCACAAACCATTAAGAAAGAAATCCGTGACCTGATCGCTGTAACTAAGGCAGTTGCTAAAGAAGAGGATAAGGAAGTCGATATCAATAGCCTCAACAAACAAGAACGCAAAGAACTTGTTAAGAAACTCGAAAAACAAATGCAAGAAGCCGTCGAAGTGCTTGACTTTGAACTCGCAGCTCAGATCCGCGATATGATGCTGGAAGTCAAGGCGTTAGATTAGGGGAATTTTATGAATATTTTAGTTATCAATGGACATCCTGATAAAGAAAGTTACTGCCAAGCAATTTTTCAAACGATTGTAGAAAATATAGACTCAAAGAGACATGAACTTGAAATGATTAATCTTAATGAGGAAGAGTTTGATCCTGTTTTACGTTATGGTTACCGACAAAGGATGGAGGACGATCCGTTTATTCTACGCTCTCAAGAATTAATCCAGTGGGCAGATCATTTCATTTTTATTTATCCTATTTGGTGGAGTAGTATGCCTAGTCTATTAAAGGGGTGGATTGATCGTGTTTTTACGCCAGGCATTGCATACTCTGCAAATAATCGAGGAAGCTTTATTTTGAACTACTTGAGAGGTAGACAGTTCAAAAAGTTACTAAAAGGAAAAACAGCTAGTATCTATGCAACATCTATGGCACCAACTTGGTGGTATAAAGTATTTTCAGGTCCGATTAACATTCCAGACAGTTATGGAATATCAGTATTAAAGAATGCTGTATTGAATCACTGTGGCATAAAAACAAAGAGGGTTTCAATCTTGGGAGAGTTAGGCCGTGAAGTAAATACAAGTTCAACAAGACAAAAATTTCTACAAAAAGTAGCAAAGGAAGTCAGGGTGTTGAATTAAGGAGAAGAAAATAAATGACGGTTATTATTAAATCAATGGAAACTCCTGAAGAGATAGAAGGTAAATCACTTGTTCACTGGAAAGCGTGGAGAGAGGCTTATGACGACCTTTTGCCTGCAGAATTTCAGGAGACAATGACATTAGAAAGATGTCGATTCTTTAGTCAAAAGTTTCCAGAAAATACATTGATTGCGATGGATGGTCTGAAGGTAGTTGGTTTTATAAGTTATGGCAACTTTCGTGATGAGACTATTCAAGCTGGTGAAATTATTGCTTTATATGTTTTAAAAGACTATTATGGAAAAGGTATTGCACAAAAGTTAATAAAAGCAGCTTTGATTGCTCTTGATCATTTTTCTGAAATTTTCTTATGGGTATTGAAAGATAATAAGCGCGCCATTGCTTTCTATCAAAAAATGGGCTTTACTTTTGATGGACAAGAAAAGATGCTTGAACTTGGAAAGCCTATAAAGGAAAAACGGATGGTATTCTATTCTAAATAATTTTAAAAAGTAGAAGCTAATGGTACTGGTACCAAGTCTAAAAATTTAATAAATTAGAAAGTGAGTAAATTTATGTCCCGTTCTCAATTAACGATTTTAACCAATATCTGTCTGATTGAAGACCCCGAAACTCAGCGCGTGGTTATGCAGTATCGCTCTCCTGAAACCAATCGCTGGTCTGGTTATGCCTTTCCAGGAGGCCATGTAGAAAATGGCGAGTCTTTCGCAGAGTCTGTCATTCGTGAAATCTATGAAGAAACAGGGTTGACTATCCAAAAACCTCAACTTGTCGGCATTAAAAATTGGCCACTAGATACAGGTGGGCGCTATATTGTCGTTTGTTATAAGGCGACTGAGTTCTCTGGTACCCTTCGCTCTTCAGATGAAGGAGAAGTTTCTTGGGTGCAAAAAGACCAGATTCCAAACTTGGATCTGGCCTATGATATGTTACCCTTGATGGAGATGATGGAAGCTCCGGACAAATCTGAATTTTTCTACCCTCGCCGTACAGAAGATGATTGGGAGAAGAAAATCTTCTAGTCTTTTACTAAATAACCTAGCTGATCCAAGGCCTCCTCGATATAGTGGAGGTCTTGTTGTGTTTCAGCTTCGACTAGGTGGTAATGGATGCCATCTGTCAATTCAGACAGAGGTCTAAAGTCAGAATGCTCGACTTGTTCTAGAAAATGTTGCACATCTCTGCGACAAGACAGTTTAAGCAAGGTTTCGATTTCTCCATAAACGGGATGGTCAATCAAGGTATTTTGAACACGTCCACCATTATCAACGATAGCAAGGAGTTCTTGACCGATTTCTTCAACTTCATGTTTCACTTTGAAAAGTTTGTGAACATAAGGATTGGTTTCAATTTGCTTATAGACGTAGCCACGATTAGTGGATAGGATAGGAGCGCCATCGGCTCTCAAAATTGCAATGTCCTGCACAATGACCTGACGTGTGACATGAAAATGTTCCGCCAAACTTTGGCCATTGAGGGCTTTAGGGGCTTCTTTCAAGAGTTGAAGTAGGGCTTGTTTGCGATCTTTTGTCATAGTTCTTCCTTTTAACGGCGTTTTCGAAGCACTTTATAGACGGCTAGTGCTAATGTATAGTCTACCATACTATGGATAATTGTGCCAAATCCAACTAGTACAAATAGAACATAAAACATATTTTCTACATTGGTACCAGAAGTTGCGTAAAAAACGACACAGGCCAATACTTCAGCAAGGGCATGGATAAGCGCTAAAACAAAGTTAAAAATCCAGGAAGATTTTGGTTTATCTAGGGTATCGGGGAATTTTTGTAGGTAAAGAGCTCCCAAAGTCCCAAAAAAGATATGGGAAAAAGCTCGAAAAACGATAACCATGGGATAGCCAGCCATCAAAAATCCAAAACTAGAGGCTAGGATGACAAAAACAGCCATCAAGGGCGACAAGAACATGGCAATAAAAATAGCAATGTGGCTTCCTAAAGTATAGGAAGCAGGTGGAATGACAATCTTGAAAGGCATAACAATTGGAATCAAAATCGCAATAGCCGTTAAAAGGGCAGTCATTGTCATAAATTGTGTCTTTTTCCGTGTATTCATAAGAATCTCCTTTTTAACTGTATATACATTAGTATAGTACTATAAACAAGACAATAAAGCAAGGATTTACTTGGGTTTATAGGTCATTTTTAAGTTAATACTCTTCGAAAATCTCTTCAAACCACATCAGCTTCTATTTGCAACCTCAAAACCGTGTTTTGAGCAACCTGCAGCTAGCTTACTAGTTTGCTCTTTGATTTTCATTGAGTATAAATATTGGTAAAGATTTCACTAAAAAGAAACTGTACAGAGCGAAATCTCCACCTTCAGGTTTGAAAGTGGAGATTGTTTTTATTTCTTCAAAGTTTGTAGTCTTGGAACAATGGCTAAGGTTAGAACTGCGGAAATGACTAATTCGGCAATCGAATTTGTTGAGATAACAGTTGCTAGGAGTTTTTGGATATTACCATCAAAAACATTTCCAAAAAGGTAGAAAATTCCTCCAAGGACAAAGACAGTATTTGTCAAGGAACCAAGGGCACCAGCTAGAATCAGACCAGTCTTATTTTTCATCAGCTTATAGACTAAGTAAGGAGTCAAACCAATCAAAATACGTGGGACAATGGCAATGATAGCTGAGTAGATGTTTCCGTTTGGTACAAATGGGGAGAAGAGGTAGCTTGTCGGTAGAATTGTAATCGTGTTAACAGTTAAGCTAAGTAGTCCCATCAAAAATCCAAGTGTAACCCCAACTCGTGGACCGTAAATAATGCTGGCAATAATGACAGGAATATGAACGATGGTCGGTTTGATTGGGAATGGAAAAAGGTTAAAGATAAGTGAGCTTAGAAAATGAATCACAAGCATGGTTGCAAAAAAGATAGCAATAGGTGCAATGTTAGAGCGTTTTTTCATCGATAGTTTCCTTTATTCTTTCTAAAATAATTGTGAGGTCGGCTAAAGATCCTCGTCCATAGTCTCCACAAGCTAGTAGGGATTCTTTTGGAGCAATCAGCTGATAGCCGTAGGTTTCTAATGTTTTCAGATTAGCCTGAGTTGCTGGATGGTCATACATCTTTGTATTCATAGCAGGTGCGATGAGTTTTGGGATATGACTTGGCAAGGCTAGAGCCGTACTGCTCACCATATTGTCCGCAAAGCCGTGGGCTAGTTTTGCAATAGTGTTAGCAGTTGCAGGGGCCACGATGAATAGATCAGTTTCTTTTCCAAGTTCAATATGATTGACTTGATCTGGATAGGATTCCTTCATGACATCCAAGTGAACAGGATTCTGTGAGAGTACCTGTAGTGTCAAAGGTTGGATAAACTCTGTGGCAGCCTGAGTCATCAAGACAGTGACTTGATGATCTTGTTTTTTGAGAGAACTGACTAAATCTGCCGACTTGTAAGAGGCGATTGATCCTGTTACAGCCAAGAGAATATGTGCCATAGCTTTCCTTTCTATGAATGATAGGCTTGAATCTTTTCAAGGAGGAGTTTTGCAATTTCTTCTTTAGTGTTAACCGTTTGAAGATAATCTTTCTCAACAAAGATTGCACGATGCTGGTTTGCTGAAATTTGAGTCAGGTCATTTGCGATAATCAAGTCTGCTTGGTTCTTGATAAGACTTTTTCTGGCAATCTCGATGAGATAATCCTCAGAGACATCAACCAGCAGTTTGAAACCAATCAGATGAATAGTAGGATTCCATTCCTTGACTAGAGAGATGATTTTGGGTGTTTTTTTCAGGAATAAAACCTGAACCTTATCAGTCGAAGAAATCTTAGCCTGATGATTTTGCTTGCTTAAAAATTCTTCCAAATTGGAGCTAGACTGAACTTCCTCTAGACCTGTCATATAAACAGGAGTGTAATCGGACACAGCCATTGAGTGAATCAAGACCTGATAGTCCTTGACACGTTCTTGCATTTCAAGGAGAAGGTCCTTGGTATTGTTAATTTCTCGAATGCTTAGGTTGGGATGGGCTTCTGGCTTCAGAGCTCGTTTTGTTGTTATCAAACAAACTTCATGCCCTGCAGCAAGCAAGGTTTCTGTGATGATTTTCCCCAAGCGTCCTGTAGAATGGTTAGTGATAGAACGGACGCTATCGATAGCTTCACTGGTACCGCCCGATGTAACTAAAATTTTCATAGCACTATTGTACACAAAAATAAACGGTAAGTAAAATGAAAGCAATAAAAATTTGGTAAAAGGAAAGAATATAGTTTCAAACTATAAAGCCATATAAAATTTAAGAAAGGGCTCTAAAAACCTTAAAAACAGGGATATTTACGAACGTTTAGAGAGTTTTAGGATGTTAAAAATCTTGTTTTGTGTTATAATGAATTATCATATAAGAGGTTAGAGGAGTTTTGAATGAAAACAGATATTGAAATTGCACAGAGTATTGAGTTAAAGCCAATCGTTGATGTTGTAGAGAAACTTGGTATTTCTTACGACGATTTGGAGTTGTATGGAAAGTACAAGGCTAAGCTCAGCTTTGATAAAATTCGTGCAGTTGAGAGTAATACAGTTGGGAAATTGATTTTGGTTACCGCCATTAATCCAACGCCAGCAGGTGAAGGAAAATCAACCATTACCATTGGTCTTGCGGATGCCTTGAACAAGATTGGCAAGAAAACCATGATTGCTATTCGCGAACCATCTCTTGGTCCAGTAATGGGAATTAAGGGTGGTGCGGCAGGTGGTGGTTATGCCCAAGTTCTGCCAATGGAAGATATCAACCTCCACTTTACAGGGGACATGCATGCCATTACAACTGCCAACAATGCTCTTTCTGCCTTGATTGACAACCACTTGCACCAAGGGAATGAGTTGGGAATTGACCAACGTCGTATCCTCTGGAAACGCGTTGTGGACTTGAATGATCGCGCCCTTCGTCATGTGACAGTTGGACTTGGTGGTCCTCTAAACGGAATTCCACGTGAGGATGGTTTTGACATTACCGTCGCTTCTGAAATCATGGCAATTCTTTGCTTGGCAACAGACATCGAGGACTTGAAACGCCGTTTGGCTAATATTGTTATCGGTTATCGCTATGATCGTACACCTGTTTCTGTAGGTGATTTGCAGGTTGAAGGTGCCTTAGCTTTGATTTTGAAGGATGCGATTAAGCCGAACCTGGTTCAGACAATTTACGGAACACCTGCCTTTGTACACGGTGGTCCATTTGCCAATATTGCTCATGGTTGTAACTCTGTTTTGGCGACGACAACAGCCCTTCACTTGGCTGATTACACAGTTACTGAAGCTGGTTTTGGTGCAGACCTTGGTGCTGAGAAATTCCTTGATATCAAGACACCAAACTTGCCAACATCTCCAGATGCAGTAGTTATCGTCGCAACCCTTCGTGCCCTTAAGATGAATGGTGGCGTGGCTAAAGATACTCTGACAGAGGAAAATGTGGAGGCAGTTCGTGCTGGTTTTGCCAACTTGAAACGCCATGTTGAGAACATCCGTAAGTTCGGTATTCCAGCAGTTGTGGCTATTAACGAATTTGTATCTGATACAGAAGCTGAAATTGCAGCCTTGAAAGAACTTTGTGCCTCAATCGATGTACCAGTTGAATTGGCTAGTGTCTGGGCTGATGGTGCAGAAGGTGGAGTATCACTTGCCGAAACAGTTGTCAAGACTATCTCTGAAAATCCAGCTAACTACAAACGTTTGTATGATAATGACCTTTCTGTCCAAGAAAAGATTGAAAAGATTGTTACTGAAATTTACCGTGGTAGCAAAGTGAACTTTGAGAAGAAAGCTCAAACACAAATCACTCAAATCGTTCAAAACGGTTGGGACAAATTGCCAATCTGTATGGCTAAGACCCAGTATAGCTTCTCAGACAATCCAAATGCACTTGGAGCACCTGAAAACTTTGAAATTACCATTCGTGAATTGGTGCCAAAATTAGGTGCAGGCTTCATCGTTGCCTTAACTGGTGATGTCATGACTATGCCAGGACTTCCAAAGCGCCCTGCTGCTCTTAATATGGATGTTGAAAGTGACGGAACTGTCCTAGGATTGTTCTAGTATATTGAAATTGACTTTAAATGAGTTTGGATACTTTAACCCAAGCTCATTTTTTATCTAGATATAAGAAGTTGCCTTCTACACGTAACCAGTCTAGGTAAAGATATTTTCCCTGAATTCTGATATAATAGAAATATTGACTTCAAGAGTAAGGAAGAGAAGATGAACGCATTATTAAATGGAATGAATGACCGTCAGGCTGAGGCGGTGCAAACGACAGAAGGTCCCTTGTTGATCATGGCGGGGGCTGGTTCTGGAAAGACCCGAGTTTTGACCCACCGCATTGCTTATCTGATTGATGAAAAGCTGGTCAATCCTTGGAACATCTTGGCCATTACCTTTACTAATAAGGCTGCGCGTGAGATGAAAGAGCGTGCTTATAGTCTCAATCCAGCCACTCAGGACTGTCTGATTGCGACCTTCCACTCCATGTGTGTTCGTATTTTGCGTCGGGATGCAGACCATATTGGCTATAACCGTAATTTTACTATTGTGGATCCTGGTGAACAGCGAACGCTCATGAAACGCATTCTCAAACAGTTGAATTTAGATCCCAAAAAATGGAATGAGCGGAGCATCTTGGGAACTATTTCCAATGCTAAGAATGATTTGATTGATGATGTTGCCTATGCTGCCCAAGCTGGCGATATGTATACGCAAATCGTGGCCCAGTGTTATACTGCTTACCAAAAAGAATTGCGTCAGTCTGAGTCGGTTGACTTTGATGATTTGATTATGCTGACCCTGCGTCTCTTTGATCAAAATACTGATGTCTTGACCTACTATCAGCAGAAGTTCCAATACATCCACGTTGATGAGTACCAAGATACCAACCATGCCCAGTACCAACTAGTCAAACTCTTAGCGTCTCGCTTTAAAAATATCTGTGTGGTTGGGGATGCGGACCAGTCTATCTACGGTTGGCGAGGTGCTGATATGCAGAATATCTTGGACTTCGAAAAGGATTATCCCCAAGCCAAGGTTGTTTTGTTGGAGGAGAATTACCGCTCAACTAAAACCATTCTCCAAGCGGCCAACGAGGTCATTAAAAACAATAAAAATCGCCGTCCTAAGAATCTCTGGACTCAAAATGCTGATGGGGAACAAATCGTTTACTATCGTGCCAATGATGAACTAGATGAGGCTGTATTTGTAGCCAGAACTATCGATGAACTTGGTCGCAGTCAAAACTTCCTTCACAAGGATTTTGCAGTTCTTTATCGTACTAATGCGCAGTCCCGTACTATTGAGGAAGCTCTGCTCAAGTCAAATATCCCTTATACCATGGTTGGCGGAACCAAGTTCTACAGCCGTAAGGAAATCCGAGATATTATCGCTTACCTCAATCTTATTGCCAATTTGAGTGACAATATCAGTTTTGAGCGTATTATCAACGAGCCTAAACGTGGAATTGGGCCAGGTACAGTTGAGAAAATCCGTGACTTTGCGAATATGCAAGACATGTCCATGCTAGATGCTTCAGCCAATATCATGTTATCTGGTATCAAGGGTAAAGCAGCTCAGTCTATCTGGGATTTTGCCAATATGATTCTGGATTTGCGGGAGCAACTGGACCACTTAAGCATTACTGAGTTGGTTGAGGCTGTTCTAGAAAAAACAGGTTACATTGATATTCTAAATGCTCAAGCGACTTTAGAAAGCAAGGCTAGGGTTGAAAATATTGAAGAGTTCCTTTCTGTGACGAAAAACTTTGATGACATCTCTGATGGGCCAGAAGAAGAAACTGGTCTGGACAAACTGAGTCGTTTCTTAAATGATTTAGCCTTGATTGCGGACACAGATTCAGGTAGTCAGGAGACATCAGAAGTGACCCTAATGACCCTGCATGCTGCCAAAGGTCTCGAGTTTCCAGTTGTATTTTTGATTGGGATGGAAGAAAATGTCTTTCCGCTTAGCCGTGCAGCTGAAGATCAAGATGAATTAGAAGAAGAGCGCCGTCTAGCCTATGTAGGAATTACGCGTGCAGAGAAAATTCTCTATCTGACCAATGCCAACTCGCGCCTGCTTTTTGGTCGTACCAACTACAACCGTCCGACTCGTTTTATTAACGAAATCAGTTCAGACTTACTTGAGTATCAAGGATTGGCGCGTCCAGCCAATACAAGCTTTAAGGCATCATATAGCAGTGGTGGTCTTACCTTCGGTCAAGGTATGAGTCTTTCCCAGGCTCTTCAAGACCGTAAACGCAGTGCTGCCCCAAAATCTATCCAGTCAAGTGGTCTTCCATTTGGTCAATTTACAGCTGGCACAAAATCAGCGTCTAGTGAGTCAAATTGGTCCATTGGTGACATTGCTCTCCACAAGAAATGGGGAGAGGGAACCGTTCTGGAAGTTTCAGGTAGCGGTGCTACGCAGGAATTAAAAATCAATTTCCCAGAAGTAGGTTTGAAAAAACTTTTAGCTAGTGTAGCCCCAATTGAGAAAAAAATCTAATTTTCCATCCTTCTCACGAATAATAAAGTGAGGAGGATTTTTATGTACAGTATTTCATTTCAAGAAGATTCACTATTACCAAGAGAAAGACTGGCCAAGGAAGGAGTCGAAGCGCTCAGTAATCAAGAGTTGCTAGCTATTTTACTCAGGACAGGAACACGTCAAGCTAGCGTTTTTGAAATTGCCCAGAAAGTTTTGAACAACCTTTCAAGCCTAACGGATTTGAAAAAAATGACCCTGCAGGAATTGCAGAGTCTGTCTGGTATCGGGCGTGTTAAGGCTATAGAATTACAAGCTATGATTGAACTGGGGCATCGTATTCACAAACATGAAACTATTGAGATGGAAAGTATTCTCAGCAGTCAAAAGCTGGCCAAGAAGATGCAACAGGAGTTGGGACATAAAAAACAAGAGCACCTGGTGGCGCTCTATCTCAATACTCAAAATCAAATCATCCATCAACAGACCATTTTTATCGGCTCAGCTACTCGTAGTATTGCTGAACCACGTGAGATTCTTCACTATGCTATCAAGCATATGGCGACCTCTCTTATCTTGGTCCACAATCATCCTTCAGGAGCGGTAGCCCCTAGCCGAAATGATAATCATGTCACTAAACTTGTAAAAGAAGCCTGTGACCTGATGGGGATTGTCCTCTTGGACCATTTGATTGTCTCTCATTCTAATTACTTTAGTTATCGTGAAAAGACGGATTTAATCTAAAGTTCATTTACGACATAGTCAAAGAGGTTTTTATCCTTGGGGCGATTTTCAAATAGAAATTCTGGGTGCCATTGGACACCGAGAAAGGCAAAATCATCCGTACTCATGACAGCTTCAATGATACCATCTTTAGGATCATGAGCCGCAATCTTTAAATTTGGTGCTAAATCTTTGATGCTCTGGTGGTGGAAGGAGTTGATATGGGAAATTTCTCCATAGATTTCTCGAAGAACTGTATCAGGCTCTGTCACCAAGCGTTGAGTTGTGTACTCAGCAGAACAATCTTGCCAGTGGTCTTCTATATCTTGATACAAAGTTCCACCCATGGCAACGTTAAAGAGTTGAGTCCCACGACAGACGGAGAAAATAGGCTTTTTCTGTTTAATAGCTTCCTTGATGAGGGCCAGTTCGAAGATGTCTCTTTGAAGGTGGTAGTCATCGCTATCGATGGTTTTTGGTTCACCATAGAATTTTGGGTCAACATTTTGCCCACCTGTCAAGATGAGCTTGTCAATCAAACTGATATAGTGGCAGGCCATTTCTTGATTACCAATCGGTAGGATGATGGGAATCCCTCCAGCGTCTTTAACTCCTTCAACAAAGCCTTTTGCTGCGTAGCTCATCATGATGTCATCATCTGGATGAGTTTTTTCGTTTCCTGTAATCCCAATAACTGGTTTTTTCATAAAATGATTTTCGCTTTCTAATCCTCTTTTCGCATGAAGTAGAGGAGGGTTTGGAGTTCACTTGTCAAATCGACATACTGAACGACCACGTCTTTTGGTAAATGCAGATGGACTGGTGAAAAACTGAGAATTCCTTTCACGCCAGCATCCACCAAGAGATTGGCAACCTCTTGTGACTTGACGCTGGGAACTGTCAGGATAGCAGTCTTCACATCAGCATCCTTGATTTTATCCTTGATTTGAGAAATTCCGTAAATAGGAATCCCATCAGGAGTTTGGGTACCAACTTCAGGATGGTCATCAAGATCAAAAGCCATGATAATCTTCATCTTGTTACGCTCGTGGAAGCGGTAGTGGAGAAGGGCATGGCCCATATTTCCAATACCAACCAGCATGACATTGGTAATGGAGTTATCGTTGAGCAAATCGGCAAAAAATGTCATCAGTTTTTTGACATCGTAGCCAAATCCACGCCGACCTAGTTCACCAAAATAGGAAAAATCACGACGTACGGTCGCGGAATCAATACCGATAGCCTCTGCAATTTGCTTAGAGTTGGCACGTTCAATCTTTTCTGCATGAAATCTCTTAAAAATTCGATAGTAGAGAGAGAGTCTTTTCGCTGTTGCTTTTGGAATAGCAGACTGTTTATCTTTCACAAAATCACAACCTTTCTATTCTTCTATTTTATAGAAACATTGTGAAAAAATCAACAAAAATAAGAAAAAACTAAGAAAAATCTTAGTTTTGATGTAAAAAATCTGCATGTGATAGAAATCGGTAGAGGTCTCCGACCAGACCCTGATAAACTTTCTGGCCATTAAAAGTCAGAGAAGTCACATAAAGTGTATCTGGTAGGGTCACACATCCTGACAGAGCCAGCATGAGAGCTTTATAATCCTCATACTTGAGTGTACGCTCTACATGATAGCTGTCCTTATAGGTCAGTTCAAACATATGGGATCTATCTTTCAGATTTTGTAAAGACACCACGTTCTACTAAACTATCCATGAGGAAGTAGAATTTTTCCTGATGAATGTGGTGGTCTTCTGATTTGAAAATATCAACTAGACGTAGCCCAAACTTGTCAGTGATATTGATTTTAGCACCTGTAAGTTCCTTGTTAATGATGATTTTGAGTTGGAATCCCTCACCGCTGTTCGGCACTTTTTCCAAAAGGCGAGTCAATTCATAGTTACCAACCTTAGTCTCAAAAAAGGTGTTGTCCTTAAGGGTGAATTTTTTAACAGAAGGGCTAAGAGTGTAGTCGTAACGACAATTTTTTAACTGAATGGTTTTTTCAAATGCCATATGGCTAACCTCCGATAATTTCTTTTAAGGTTTTTGCGAGGGTATGTAGATCTTCAACAGTATTTTCTGGCGACAAACTGATACGAACGGATTCCTTCAAGCGTTCTGAATTTGCCCCGTACATGGCTTCAAGAACATGGCTGGATTGTACAATGCCTGCAGTGCAGGCTGAGCCAGTAGAGATTGAAATTCCAGCTAAATCTAGACGAAGGAGTAAGAGGTCATTTTTCTGACCAGGAAATCCAATATTGAGAACATAAGGGAGATGATGTTCTCCTCTATTCAAGTAATATTGAATGCCCTCTAGCTCTGCAAGAAAGGCAGTTTCTAAATTTTGTACATGTTGAAAATGTTCTTCTTGCTGTTCTAGGTCTTCTTTTAGGGCTGCAACCATGCCTATGATGGCAGCCAGATTTTCAGTCCCTGCACGTTTTTTCTGTTCTTGGTCTCCACCATGGAGATAGGAATCAAAGTCCATGCTAGATGCGTAGAGAAAACCGATTCCCTTAGGACCATGGAACTTGTGGGCAGAAGCAGTGAGAAAATCAATGCCCAATTCTTCGGGGTGAATTGGTATTTTACCAATAGCTTGAACTGCATCAACATGATAGGCAGAAGGGTGTTGCTTGAGTATTTGGCCAATTTCAGCAATGGGAAGTAGGTTTCCTGTCTCATTATTAGCAAACATGGTAGAAACCAAAATCGTATCATCACGTAAGGCCTTTTGAATTTGTTGGGCTGTGATTTCTTGATTTTCTGGTTGGATAATGGTTGCTTCAAAACCAAAGTGTTGAACCAAGTAATCAATGGTTTCAAGGACGGCATGGTGCTCAATGGCAGTTGTGATGATATGTTTTCCCTGTTCTTGATGACGAAGGCAGTAGCCAATGATGGCAGTATTATTGCCTTCTGTCCCACCAGAAGTGAAAAAGATATGTTGAGGTTTTGTCCCTATTAACTGAGCTAGTTCCTGACGGGCTTCACGCAAGAGTTTACCAGCTTGACGACCATGACCATGAATACTAGATGGATTTCCGTGGGTTTCTTGCATAACCTTGGTCATAGCTGAAATAGCAGCTGCTGACATGGGAGTCGTTGCAGCATTGTCCAAATAAATCAAAGAATCACCTTATTTCTTTTTATTGTAGGCAAAGAGTGGGCTGACTGGTTTTCTTTCGTGGATACGGACGATGGCATCACCAATTAACTCACTAGCAGTGATGTAGCATACGTTTTTAGGAGTTTTTTCTTTTGTTGCTACTGAATCAGTCACAAGAATTTCTTTAATATTAGTATTGTCAAGAAGTTCAGCAGCACCTTCAACAAAGAGACCATGACTAGAAACAGCATAAATTTCTGTAGCTCCTTCACGTTCAACGATTTTGGCAGCTTCAGAGAAGGTACGTCCTGTATTTAAAATATCGTCAATCAAGATAGCTTTCTTACCTTCAACATCACCGATAATATAACCTTCGTTACGAGTTGCATCGTCTTGAGGGTAGTCGATAATGGCGATAGGAGCATCAAGATATTCAGCCAAGCTACGGGCACGTTTCACACCTGAATTCTTAGGGCTAACAACAACAACATCTGAACCAAGTAAGCCCTTATCGCAATAATGTTTTGCAAATAGAGGAACTGTGAAGAGGTTGTCAACAGGAATGTCAAAGAAGCCTTGAACCTGAACGGCATGCAAATCAAGCGTAAGGATACGATCGACACCAGCCTTAACCAGCATATTGGCAACTAGTTTAGCTGTAAGTGGCTCACGAGGTGAAGCAATACGGTCTTGACGTGCATAACCAAAATATGGAAGGACAACGTTGATACTGTGGGCACTTGCACGTACACAAGCGTCGACCATGATCAATAACTCCATTAGGTGGTTGTTAACTGGGAAACTTGTTGATTGGATGATGTACACATCATAACCACGGACACTTTCTTCGATATTTACTTGGATTTCTCCATCTGAAAATTGACGTGATGATAGTTTTCCAAGTGGGACACCAACAGCTTGAGCAATTTTCTGTGCAATCTCTTGGTTAGAGTTGAGTGCGAAAAGTTTCATGTTTTTTCTATCTGACATTATAGACCGTCCTCTGTAAACTTTTTAAATCCTAGTCATATCTGCCTAGCCTATATGAACTGGGATTTTTGTATTTTATCTTTTCTATTTTACCAAAAAATAGAGATTATTTCAGCTATTTTTCATGCTTTTGACAAATCGGACCAATTTTGAGGGAGCTTTTTGATAATCAATCTGATTTTCCTCTAAAAATTGTTGGAAATCCTGTTTCCCTTGCTCGTGATTCTCGACTTCAAGCTCTAATTCGTAATCTGTAATATCAAAGTACTGACTTTCATCCAACGCTATGAGACCAATAGCTGTTTGCATTTCATAGCGAAGTGTCGTTAGACAACCAAGAATCTGCCATTCACTAGTTTTAATACCATGTTTCGCCAATTCCTCAAGCACAAGCCCTTGAGGAAGTTCTTCCTTGCTCAAATAGTTTTCAGCATCTTTTAGTTGCAATTTTTGATTGTATTCCATGTTTCCAACACTTTGCGGGACTTTGAGTGTCAATTCTGCCCAGTCTTCAAAGGTTCGAATGCGCATAGCAACTTTCTTTTCTCGCAGCTCAAAATTAGGCGTGTCTATGTAGTAATTTTTTTGAAGAACAGGAGTGACGTCTGTGAACTGGTCTTTTAGACGATTGTATTCATCTTTTTTCAAGAGTGTTTTCAATTCAATTTCTAAATGTTTCATTTTTCTTACCTTTTCTTTATCGTTGAAAGCGGATTTATGGTATAATAATCATTGTATTTATTGTATATGAATCTGGAGAAAAAATCAAAGATATTTTTGAAGGATAATATGAGAACAAGGGAGAATATATGACCTTAGAATGGGAAGAATTTCTAGATCCTTACATTCAAGCTGTTGGTGAGTTAAAGATTAAACTTCGTGGTATTCGGAAGCAATATCGTAAGCAAAATAAGCATTCTCCGATTGAGTTTGTGACTGGTCGAGTCAAGCCAATTGAAAGTATCAAGGAGAAAATGGCTCGTCGTGGCATTACTTATGCGACCTTAGAGCACGATTTGCAAGATATTGCTGGTTTGCGTGTGATGGTTCAGTTTGTAGATGACGTTAAGGAAGTAGTGGAAATTTTGCACAAGCGTCAGGACATGCGAATCATACAGGAGCGAGATTACATTACTCATCGAAAGGCTTCAGGCTACCGTTCCTATCATGTGGTAGTAGAATATATGGTTGACACTATCAATGGAGCCAAGACCATTTTGGCGGAAATTCAGATTCGTACTTTGGCCATGAATTTCTGGGCAACGATAGAACATTCTCTCAACTACAAGTACCAAGGGGATTTCCCAGAGGAAATTAAAAAGAGACTGGAAATTACTGCCAAAATTGCCCACCAGTTGGATGAAGAAATGGGTAAAATTCGAGATGATATCCAGGAAGCCCAGGCTCTTTTTGATCCTTTGAGTAGAAAATTAAATGACGGTGTAGGAAACAGTGACGATACAGATGAAGAATACAGGTAAACGAATTGACCTGATAGCAAATAGAAAACCGCAGAGTCAAAGGGTTTTGTATGAATTGCGAGATCGTTTGAAGAGAAATCAGTTTATACTCAATGATACCAATCCGGACATTGTCATCTCCATTGGTGGGGATGGTATGCTCTTGTCGGCCTTTCATAAGTACGAAAACCAGCTTGACAAGGTCCGCTTCATTGGTGTTCACACTGGACATTTGGGCTTCTATACGGACTATCGTGATTTTGAGTTGGATAAGCTAGTGACTAATTTGCAGCTAGATACCGGAGCAAGAGTCTCTTACCCTGTTCTGAATGTGAAGGTTTTTCTTGAAAATGGTGAAGTGAAGATTTTTAGAGCACTGAATGAAGCCAGTATCCGCAGGTCTGATCGAACCATGGTGGCGGATGTTGTGATTAACGGTGTCCACTTTGAACGTTTTCGTGGAGATGGGCTAACAGTTTCGACACCGACTGGTAGTACGGCTTATAATAAGTCTCTTGGCGGTGCAGTGTTACATCCTACCATTGAAGCTCTTCAGTTGACGGAAATTGCCAGCCTAAATAATCGTGTCTATCGAACGCTGGGCTCTTCCATTATTGTGCCTAAGAAGGATAAGATTGAACTCATTCCAACAAGAAATGATTACCACACCATTTCGGTTGACAATAGCGTTTATTCCTTCCGCAATATTGAGCGAATCGAGTATCAAATCGACCATCATAAGATTCACTTTGTCGCATCACCTAGCCATACCAGTTTTTGGAACCGTGTTAAGGATGCTTTCATCGGTGAGGTGGACGAATGAGGTTTGAATTTATCGCAGATGAGCATGTCAAGGTTAAGACCTTTTTGAAAAAGCACGAGGTTTCTAAGGGGCTTCTGGCCAAGATTAAGTTTCGGGGTGGAGCTATTCTGGTCAATGACCAACCGCAAAATGCAACCTATCTATTGGATATTGGAGACCTAGTTATCATCGATATTCCCGTTGAGGAAGGTTTTGAAACTCTAGAAGCTATCGAGCGCCCACTGGATATTCTCTATGAGGATGACCATTTTCTAGTCTTGAATAAACCCTATGGAGTGGCTTCTATTCCTAGTGTCAATCACTCCAATACCATTGCCAATTTTATCAAGGGTTACTACGTCAAGCAAGACTATGAAAATCAGCAGGTTCACATTGTGACAAGACTTGATAGGGACACTTCTGGCTTGATGCTCTTTGCCAAGCACGGCTATGCCCATGCACGATTAGACAAGCAGTTGCAGAAGAAGTCCATTCAAAAACGCTACTTTGCTTTGGTTAAAGGTGATGGATACTTGGAGTCAGAGGGGGAAATTATTGCCCCGATTGCGCGTGATGAAGACTCCATTATTACCAGACGTGTAGCTAAAGGTGGAAAGTATGCTCATACTTCTTACAAGATTGTAGCTTCTTATGGAAATATTCACTTGGTCGATATTCGCCTGCATACTGGGCGTACCCACCAAATCCGAGTCCATTTTTCTCATATTGGTTTTCCTTTGTTGGGAGATGACTTGTATGGTGGTAGTCTAGACGATGGAATTCAGCGCCAAGCCCTACATTGTCATTCCTTAACTTTTTATCATCCATTTTTAGAGCAAGACTTGCAGTTAGAAAGCCCGTTGCCGGATGATTTCAGTAACCTTATTACCCAGTTATCAACTAATACTCTATAAAAACTGTTTCAGAGTATAATTATTATCTTAAAGGAGAAAACTCATGGAAGTTTTTGAAAGTCTCAAAGCCAACTTGGTTGGTAAAAATGCTCGTATCGTTCTCCCTGAAGGGGAAGAACCTCGTATTCTTCAAGCGACTAAACGCTTGGTAAAAGAAACAGAAGTGATTCCTGTTTTGCTTGGAAATCCTGAAAAAATTAAAATTTATCTTGAAATTGAAGGGATTGAGGACGGTTATGAAGTCATCGACCCTCAACACTACGATAAATTTGAAGAAATGGTTGCTGCTTTAGTGGAGCGTCGCAAGGGCAAAATGTCTGAAGAAGATGCACGCAAGGTTTTGGTTGAAGATGTCAACTATTTTGGTGTTATGTTGGTTTACTTGGGCTTGGTTGATGGAATGGTATCTGGAGCTATTCACTCAACAGCTTCAACAGTTCGTCCAGCTCTTCAAATCATCAAAACTCGTCCAAATGTAACTCGTACTTCAGGTGCCTTCCTCATGGTTCGTGGTACGGAACGTTACCTATTTGGAGACTGTGCCATCAACATTAATCCAGATGCAGAAGCCTTGGCTGAAATTGCCATCAACTCAGCAATAACAGCTAAGATGTTTGGCATCGAACCTAAAATTGCCATGCTGAGCTATTCTACTAAAGGTTCAGGATTTGGAGAAAGCGTTGATAAGGTTGTTGAAGCAACTAAAATTGCTCACGACTTGCGTCCTGACCTTGAAATCGATGGTGAGTTGCAATTTGATGCGGCCTTTGTTCCTGAAACTGCAGCTTTGAAAGCTCCTGGAAGTACAGTAGCTGGTCAAGCAAATGTCTTCATCTTCCCAGGTATCGAGGCAGGAAATATCGGCTACAAGATGGCTGAACGTCTTGGTGGTTTTGCAGCTGTTGGTCCTGTTTTGCAAGGTTTGAACAAGCCAGTTAACGACCTTTCTCGTGGATGTAATGCAGATGATGTTTACAAGTTGACCCTTATCACAGCAGCTCAAGCAGTTCATCAATAAGATTTACTCCTCTTTCCCTTGGGAAGAGGCTTTTTAATACTAGGAAAAGGACAGTAAGAGTCTTCTGTGTTATACTAGAGATATGTTAGATTTGAAAGAATACGGTATCGTCATGTGGCCGGAGGAGAAGATCATTTCTTTCCGTGAAAAACTTCTTGCCTGGTATGATGAAAACAAAAGAGATTTACCTTGGAGGAGAAGTAAAAATCCTTATCATATCTGGGTGTCTGAAATTATGCTCCAGCAAACCAGGGTGGATACGGTTATTCCTTATTACGAACGATTCTTGGACTGGTTTCCAACAGTGGAAAGTTTGGCAACTGCCCCTGAAGAGCGTTTGTTGAAGGCTTGGGAAGGTTTGGGTTATTATTCTCGAGTTCGTAATATGCAGGCTGCAGCCCAGCAGATTATGACTGACTTTGGTGATCAATTTCCAAATACCTATGAAGGAATTTCCAGCTTGAAAGGGATTGGTCCTTATACAGCAGGAGCCATTTCCAGTATTGCTTTTAACTTGCCTGAGCCAGCTGTAGATGGTAATGTCATGCGTGTTTTGGCGCGTCTATTTGAAGTCAACCACGATATTGGCATTCCAAGCAATCGAAAAATTTTTCAGGCAATGATGGAAATTTTAATTGACCCAGAAAGGCCTGGTGACTTTAATCAAGCCTTGATGGACTTGGGATCAGATATTGAGGCGCCTGTAAATCCCAGACCAGAAGAAAGCCCAGTTAAGGACTTTAGTGCGGCATATCAGAATGGCACAATGGACCGTTATCCAATCAAGGCTCCCAAGAAAAAGCCGATTCCTATTTACCTTACAGCCTTGGTGGTCAAAAATACTCAGGGACAATTTTTACTTGAAAAAAATGAAAGCGAAAAGCTATTGGCAGGCTTTTGGCATTTCCCCTTGATAGAAGTTGATAACTTTTCGCAAGAAGAGCAGTTTGACCTCTTTCATCAGGTTGAAGAAAATGTGAACTTTGGTCCCAGTCCAGAAGAGAGTTTCCAGCAGGACTATGACCTAGATGTTGATTGGCTTGATGTTTGTTTTGAGACTGTCAAGCATATCTTTAGCCATCGCAAGTGGCATGTTCAAATTGTAGCAGGTCAAGTGAATGACTTCCATGACTTTTCAGATAGGGAAGTTCGCTGGCTTTCACCAGAAGAGTTTAAGAGTTACCCACTTGCTAAACCCCAACAAAAAATATGGCAGGCTTATGCACAAGCCAAGTTAGACAGGAACAAAGACTAGCTATTGTATCTTCTTGTTATTTTTTTGGTATAATAGTAGAGAAAAAGGTGAACAAATGAAAAAAATATTAATTGTAGATGATGAAAAACCAATCTCGGATATTATCAAGTTTAATATGACCAAGGAAGGTTACGAGGTTGTAACTGCTTTTAATGGTCGTGAAGCGCTAGAGCAATATGAAGCAGAGCAACCAGATATTATTATTCTGGATTTGATGCTTCCAGAAATTGATGGTTTAGAAGTTGCTAAGACTATTCGCAAGACTAGTAGTGTACCTATTATCATGCTTTCAGCTAAAGACAGCGAATTTGATAAGGTTATCGGTTTAGAGCTTGGAGCGGATGACTATGTGACAAAACCCTTCTCAAATCGTGAGTTACAGGCGCGTGTTAAAGCTCTTCTTCGTCGTACGGACTTGGTTTCTGTAGATAATCAAGAATCAGATGAAAAGAAAACCCAACCTTTGCAAATTGGGGACTTGGAGATTGTACCAGATGCCTATGTGGCTAAAAAATATGGTGAAGAACTAGACTTGACCCACCGTGAATTTGAGCTATTGTACCACTTGGCTTCTCATATTGGTCAAGTGATTACCCGTGAACACTTGCTTGAAACGGTCTGGGGTTATGATTATTTCGGAGATGTTCGGACTGTTGACGTAACTATCAGACGTTTGCGTGAGAAGATTGAAGATACACCTAGTCGTCCAGAGTATATCCTAACACGTCGTGGTGTTGGTTATTATATGAGAAATAATGATTGAATTGATTAGAAAAAATATTCTTACTAGTGATTTTGTCTTCATTTTAATTTTATTGGGTTTTATCTTGATTGTTACCTTGCTTTTGCTAGAAAATCGGCGAGATAATATTCGGTTGAAGCAAATTAATCAAAAAGTTAAAGACTTGATTGCAGGAGATTATTCTCAGGTATTGGATATGCAGGGAAGCTCTGAAATCACTAATATTACCAATAATCTTAATGATTTATCAGAAGTAATCCGTTTGACCCAAGAAAATCTGGAACAAGAGAGTAAACGATTGAATAGTATCCTCTCATACATGACAGATGGTGTCCTCGCAACCAATCGTCGTGGCAAGATTACTATGATTAATGACATGGCCAAGAAACAGCTAGGTGTTCAGAAAGAAGATGTTCTTAATAAGAGCATTCTAGAGTTGCTTAAGATTGAAGATGAATACGAACTTCGTGATTTGATTACCCAGATTCCTGAGCTTATGATTGATTCTCAGGATGCTAATGGTGAATATCTGAGCCTTCGTGTACGCTTTGCCTTGGTCCGTCGAGAATCTGGCTTTATCTCAGGTCTGGTTGCCGTTTTACACGATACGACGGAGCAGGAGAAGGAGGAACGCGAGCGGAGACTCTTTGTATCCAACGTTAGTCATGAGTTACGGACGCCTCTGACTAGTGTAAAATCCTATCTGGAAGCCTTGGATGAGGGTGCCTTGTCAGAACCTGTCGCACCAGACTTTATCAAGGTGTCTCTAGACGAAACCAACCGTATGATGCGGATGGTGACAGATCTCCTCCATCTTTCACGGATTGATAATGCAACTAGTCACCTAGATGTGGAATTAATCAATTTCACTGCCTTTATAACCTTTATCCTCAACCGTTTTGATCAGATAAGAGGGCAGGATGAAGAGAAGAAATACGAACTAGTGAGAGATTATCCCATTACCTCAGTTTGGATAGAGATTGATACAGATAAGATGACTCAGGTGATTGATAATATTCTTAATAACGCTATTAAATATTCTCCAGATGGTGGGAGAATCACAGTGACCATGAAAACAACGGATGATCAGATGATTTTATCCATTTCAGACCAAGGATTGGGGATACCAAAGCAAGATTTACCACGTATCTTTGACCGTTTTTATCGTGTGGATCGTGCTAGAAGTCGTGCCCAAGGTGGTACTGGTTTAGGACTAGCTATCGCTAAAGAGATTATCAAACAACATAAGGGATTTATTTGGGCCAAGAGTGAATACGGTAAGGGATCAACATTTACCATTGTGCTCCCTTATGATAAGGATGCAGTAAAAGAAGAAGTATGGGAGGATGAAGTAGAAGACTAGAATGAGTGACACAGGCTTTAAATACAGTATTTTAGCGTCGGGTTCCAGTGGAAATTCCTTTTATCTGGAAACCCCAAAAAAGAAGCTTTTAGTGGATGCAGGCTTGTCGGGCAAGAAAATTACCAGCCTACTTGCTGAAATTAATCGCAAACCAGAAGACTTGGATGCCATCTTGATTACCCATGAGCATTCTGACCATATCCACGGTGTGGGTGTTTTAGCTCGCAAGTATGGTATGGATTTGTATGCCAATGAAAAGACCTGGCAGGCTATGGAAAATAGCAAGTATCTTGGCAAGGTGGATTCTTCGCAAAAGCATATCTTTGAAATGGGCAAAACCAAAACCTTTGGAGATATCGACATTGAGAGTTTTGGTGTTAGCCATGATGCGGTTGCACCGCAATTCTATCGCTTTATGAAGGATGATAAGAGTTTTGTCATGCTGACTGATACAGGTTATGTTAGTGATCGAATGGCAGGAATTGTCGAAAATGCAGATGGCTATCTTATCGAGTCCAACCATGATGTAGAGATTTTGCGAGCAGGTTCTTACGCTTGGCGACTCAAACAACGAATCCTATCGGATCTGGGTCACCTTTCTAACGAGGACGGTGCTGAAGCTATGATTCGTACACTTGGGAATCGTACTAAGAAAATCTACCTTGGTCACTTGTCTAAGGAAAACAATATCAAGGAGCTGGCTCACATGACCATGGTCAATCAGCTAGCACAAGCTGATCTGGGAGTCGGAGTAGACTTTAAGGTTTATGATACCTCACCAGATACCGCAACACCATTGACAGATATATAAAAAAGAAGGCGGGGGCCTTCTTTTTTATATATCTAGTAGAAATTTGGTGTGGTATAATGTTTACAAATGATATAGGAGAAGTAGTGTGAAAAGAAAATGGTTATTTAAGGATTACTATGATACAACGATTATCATACTTGCGTTAATCTCTGTTATTCTGGTATTGCTTGGATTTGCTGAGATGGTCGATTTGGACAATCCTCCGTACAACATTATTGATTTACTACTTTGGGGTGTTTTTGTGGTAGATTATGGCTGGCGGTTCTTTTTAAGTAAAGGGAACTGGCGATTCATAATTGAAAATATCTTTGATCTGCTAGCTATCCTGCCTTTAAATGCTATTTTTACAGTGTTTCGATTAGGACGTATCTTTCGCCTAGCAAGGCTGACAAAATTACTGAAACTGACTCGTTTACTTAGAATAATTGGACTTACATGTAAATTAGAAAGAAAAATTAGTAGATTCTTACGGACAAATGGCTTGATTTATATCTTATATGTTAATATCTTTATCGTGCTAGTAGGAAGTTCAATTTTATCTGTAGTTGAAGAAAAATCCTTCTCAGATAGTCTTTGGTGGGCTCTTGTGACAGTAACCACTGTTGGTTATGGTGACATTGTTCCAGTTTCCCTTTTTGGGAAATGGCTAGCAGTTTTACTGATGCTTGTCGGTATTGGAACAATAGGAATGTTAACGAGTGCCTTGACGAACTTTTTTGTAAAAGATAATTCAGATGAACAGATAAAACTTGATAAACTCCAAGATGAATTGTCCAGTCAGAGAATGTTACTAGAGAGACAATCCGAGAAGATAGAAGAACTACATAGAATGATACAAGATTTGCTTGAAAAAAGGTAATTTTGACCATTTAAAAACCACTCGATGAGTGGCTTTTTTACAATCCTGCAAATTCTTTGATTTCTTGTGCTGACATTGAAGAGTCGCAACGGACATTGATTTGTCCATCCGCAATGTGAACAAAGCCTGGTACAGTTGGGATTCCGTAGCGTGAGCGGAATGCTTGCAATTCATTAAGTTGGCTTGGTTCTTCACTATTGATGAAGTAGATGTGGGCTTTAGTTTCAGCTACGACACCTGCCAATGTACCTGCGAATTTACGGCAGTAAGGGCAAGTTTTGCGACCGATAAAGAAAGTTGCAGTTTCTTTTTTATCAAGAGCTTCTTGCGCACGCGCAACTGTAGTGACTTCAAGGTCTTTGATATTATCTAAAAATTGTTCCATGAGATTACCTCGCTTTCATTGATAAGTCTAGTATGCCATAAAGTTTCTAAAATTGCTTAGATTTGATACGAAAAAAAGATGAGATTGGTTTGTCTCATCTTTTATAGGATTTTATTTTACAAAAGCATTGATTTCTGCTTCGATGTTAGCAATCTTAGCTTGTGATTCTTCGTTAGTTTCACCTACAACTGCAATGTAGAACTTGATTTTTGGTTCTGTACCTGAAGGGCGAACTGCAATCCATGAACCGTCAGCAAGTGTATATTTCAAAACATCACTTGGAGGAGTTGTCAAGTTTGTAACAGTTCCGTCAGCAGCAGTAGCAGTTTGAGCCTTGAAGTCTTCTACGACAGTGATAGCTGTTGTGTTCCATTCTTTTGGAGCATTGTTACGGAATTTAGCCATAATCGCTTTGATTTGTTCAGCACCATCGACACCTGAAAGGGTAACAGAGATAGTTTTTTCTGCGTAGTAGCCGTACTCTTTGTAGATTTCTTCGATACCGTCAGCAAGTGTCAAACCGCGTGAACGGTAGTAGGCAGCAAGCTCAGCAACGACGAGAACAGCTTGGATAGCGTCTTTATCACGTACGAATGGTTTAATCAAGTAACCGAAGCTTTCTTCAAATCCCATCATGTAAGTGTGGTTGTGTTTTTCTTCGAATTCTTGGATTTTTTCAGCGATGAATTTGAAACCAGTCAAGACGTTGAACATAGTTGCGCCGTAGCTTTCAGCAATCTTCGTTACCAAGTCAGTTGATACGATAGATTTACATAGGGCTGCATTTTCAGGAAGAGTTCCAGCGTTTTTGTGGGCTTCCAATATGTATTTAGCCATGATAGCACCGATTTGGTTACCTGAAAGGTTGAGGTAGCTACCATCTTTTTGAAGAACTTCAACACCAACACGGTCAGCGTCAGGGTCAGTTGCGACAAGAACATCCGCACCAACTTGACGACCAAGTTCTTCAGCAAGGGCAAAGGCTGCTTGGCTTTCTGGGTTTGGAGATTTTACAGTTGAGAAGTCAGGGTCAGCAGTTGCTTGTGCTTCAACGACTTGAACTGAGTCAAATCCTGCTTGGGCAAGAGCACGACGAGCCAACATTTCACCAGTACCATGAAGTGGTGTATAGACAATTTTCATGTCTTTACCAAATTCTTCAATCAAGGCTGGGTTGATGTTTACGTCCTTAACCTCTTTAAGGTATTCTACGTCAACAGCTTCGCCGATAACTTCAATCAAGCCAGAAGCTTTTTCAGCTTCCACATCAGCAACTTCAACTGCAAATGGGTTTTCGATAGCACGGATATAAGTAGTCAACGCGTCCGCATCGTGTGGAGGCATTTGTCCACCGTCTTCACCGTAAACCTTGTAACCGTTAAATGGAGCAGGGTTGTGGCTGGCTGTGACCATAATACCTGCGAAACAGTTGAGGTGACGAACTGCAAATGAGAGTTCTGGAGTTGGACGAAGGCTTTCAAATACATAAGATTTGATACCATGTTTAGCAAGAACTGCAGCAGATTCAAAGGCAAACTCTGGTGAGAAGTGACGGCTATCGTAGGCGATTGCCACACCACGTTCTTTTTCATTTCCACCTTTAGACTCAATCAAACGAGCCAATCCTTCAGTAGCTTGGCGAACAACGTAGATGTTGATGCGGTTTGTACCAGCACCAATCAAGCCACGCATACCCGCAGTACCAAATTCAAGATTTGTATAGAAGGCATCTTCCTTAGTTTTTTCGTCCATATTTTCCAAATCTTGACGAAGGTAGTCAGGAAGCTCCGCAAAATCAACCCATTTCTGGTAATTTTCTTGGTAAGACATTGAAATTCTCCTTTTTGTAAATTGTTTTAACCGTTCACATTATAGCACTTTTTAGCGTTTTAGTAAAACGGTAGCATAATTTTCAGAAAAGTAGTGACATATGCCGGTTTATCAAGTCTTGAATGCCTTAGGGAAACATGCTATACTGTTTGTATGATTATTTTACAAGCTAATAAAATTGAACGTTCTTTTGCGGGAGAGGTTCTTTTTGATAATATTAACCTACAAGTTGATGAACGTGATCGGATAGCCCTTGTTGGGAAAAATGGTGCAGGTAAGTCTACTCTTTTAAAGATCTTAGTTGGAGAAGAGGAGCCAACTAGTGGAGAAATCAATAAGAAAAAAGATATTTCTCTGTCTTACCTAGCCCAAGATAGCCGTTTTGAATCTGAAAATACCATCTACGATGAGATGCTGCATGTCTTTGATGACTTGCGTCGGACTGAGAAACAACTACGTCTGATGGAGTTGGAGATGGGTGAAAAGTCTGGTGATGATTTGAATAAACTGATGTCAGATTACGACCGCTTATCTGAGAATTTTCGCCAAGCAGGTGGCTTTACCTATGAAGCTGATATACGAGCTATTTTGAATGGATTCAAGTTTGATGAGTCTATGTGGCAGATGAAAATTGCCGAGCTTTCTGGTGGTCAAAACACTCGTCTAGCACTAGCTAAAATGCTCCTTGAAAAGCCAAATCTCTTGGTCTTGGACGAGCCAACCAACCACTTGGATATTGAAACCATTGCCTGGCTAGAAAATTACTTGGTAAACTATAGCGGTGCCCTCATTATTGTCAGTCACGACCGTTACTTCTTAGACAAGGTTGCGACAATTACGCTGGATTTGACCAAGCATTCCTTGGATCGTTATGTGGGCAATTACTCTCGTTTTGTTGAATTAAAGGAGCAGAAGCTAGCTACTGAAGAAAAAAACTATGAAAAGCAACAAAAGGAAATCGCTGCTCTGGAAGACTTTGTCAATCGCAATCTAGTTCGAGCTTCAACGACTAAACGTGCCCAATCCCGTCGTAAACAACTAGAAAAAATGGAGCGTTTGGACAAGCCAGAAGCTGGTAAGAAATCAGCCAATATGACCTTCCAGTCTGAAAAAACGTCTGGTAATGTTGTATTGACTGTTGAAAATGCGGCTATTGGCTATGATGGAGAAATATTGTCAGAGCTTATCAACCTAGACCTTCGTAAGATGAATGCTGTCGCTATCGTTGGTCCAAATGGAATCGGCAAGTCAACCTTTATCAAGTCTATTATGGACCAGATTCCTTTTATCAAGGGTGAAAAGCGCTTTGGTGCCAATGTTGAGGTCGGTTACTATGACCAAACCCAAAGCAAGCTGACACCAAGTAATACTGTACTGGATGAACTCTGGAATGATTTTAAACTGACACCAGAAGTTGAAATCCGAAACCGTCTAGGTGCCTTCCTTTTCTCAGGAGATGATGTTAAAAAATCAGTTGGCATGCTGTCTGGTGGGGAGAAAGCGCGTTTGCTTCTTGCTAAATTATCTATGGAAAACAACAACTTCTTGATTCTGGATGAGCCAACCAACCACTTGGATATTGATAGCAAGGAAGTGTTGGAAAATGCCTTGATTGACTTCGAAGGAACTCTTCTCTTCGTCAGCCACGACCGTTACTTTATCAATCGTGTAGCAACTCATGTTTTGGAATTGTCTGAGAATGGTTCGACTCTTTACTTGGGTGATTACGACTACTATGTTGAGAAGAAAGCAGAAGTAGAAATGACTCAGGCTGAGGAAGCTTCAACTAGCAATCAAGCAAAAGAAGCAAGTCCAGTCAATGACTATCAAGCTCAGAAAGAAAGTCAAAAAGAAGTTCGCAAACTCATGCGACAAATCGAAAGTCTAGAAGCTGAAATTGAAGAGCTAGAAAGTCAAAGCCAGGCCATTTCTGAACAAATGTTGGAAACCAACGATGCCGACAAACTGATGGAATTACAGGCTGAACTGGACAAAATTAGCCACCGTCAGGAAGAAGCGATGCTTGAATGGGAAGAATTATCGGAGCAGGTGTAAAATGGAACATCTTGGAAAGGTATTTCGTGAATTTCGAACAAGTGGAAATTATTCTTTAAAGGAGGCGGCAGGGGAGTCCTGTTCAACTTCTCAGTTATCTCGCTTTGAGCTTGGGGAGTCTGACCTAGCAGTCTCACGTTTCTTTGAGATTTTGGATAACATTCATGTAACAATCGAAAATTTCATGGATAAGGCTAGGGATTTCCATAATCATGAACATGTTGCCATGATGGGACAAATTGTACCCCTTTACTACTCAAATGATATTGCAGGTTTTCAAAAGTTTCAAAGTGAACAACTTGAAAAGGCTAAGAGTTCGACAAATCCACTCTATTTTGAGCTGAACTGGATTTTGCTACAAGGTCTTATTTGTCAAAGAGATTCGAGTTATGATATGAATCAGGATGATTTGGATAAGGTAGCAGATTATCTCTTCAAAACAGAAGAATGGACCATGTATGAGTTGATTCTTTTCGGGAACCTCTATAGTTTCTACGATGTGGACTATGTCACTCGAATTGGAAGAGAAGTTATGGAGAGGGAGGAATTTTACCAAGAGATTGGTCGCCATAAGAGATTAGTGTTAATTTTGGCCCTCAATTGTTACCAGCATTGTTTAGAGCATCTTTCTTTTGACAATGCAAGCTATTTTGAGACTTATACAGAGAAGATTATTGGTAAAGGTATTAAGCTTTATGAGCGTAATGTTTTCCATTATTTAAAAGGCTTTGCCTTATATCAAAAAGGACAGTGTAAAGAAGGCTGTAAGCAGATGCAAGAGGCCATGCATATTTTTGATGTGCTAGGTCTTCCAGAGCAAGTAGCCTATTATCAGGAACACTACGAAAAATTTGTCAAAGATTAATTTTCCCAAATAAGGGAAAAAATAAAAAGCTCCTTTCGGTTTTGATACAATAGTTTCAAAATTTGAGAGGAGTTTTTATATGAATCGCTATGCAGTACAGTTGATTAGCCGTGGAGCTGTTAACAAGATAGGGAATATGCTCTATGATTATGGAAATAGTGTCTGGTTGGCTTCCATGGGAACTATCGGACAGACAGTTTTAGGAATGTATCAGATTTCTGAACTCGTCACATCCATTCTGATCAATCCCTTTGGTGGAGTTATTTCAGACCGATTTTCTCGTCGTAAGATTTTAATGGCGGCAGACCTTGTTTGTGGAATTCTTTGTCTGGCTATTTCTTTCATAAGGAATGATAGCTGGATGATTGGGGCTTTGATTTTTGCCAACATTGTTCAGGCTATTGCTTTTGCCTTTTCTAGACCTGCAAATAAGGCCATTATCACAGAATTGGTAGAGAAGGATGAACTGGTCCTCTACAATTCTCGTTTGGAGTTGGTCTTGCAGGTTGTCAGTGTGAGTTCTCCTGCACTCTCTTTTCTGGTCTTACAATTCGCAAGTCTTCGCATTACCTTGGTATTAGATGCCCTTAGTTTTTTTCTCGCTTTTGGTTTGGTAGCCTTGCTTCCAAAGAAAGAAGAGAAGACTTTGGGTGAAAAGAAACTCACATTCAGAGTTATTTTTTCTGATATCAAGGAGGGGGTTCACTATATTGTGAAGCAAAAGGAAATCTTCTTTTTATTAGTCATGGCTTCAAGTGTCAATTTTTTCTTCGCAGCCTTTAATTATCTCCTTCCCTTTTCAAATCAGCTATATGGAGTACAAGGTTCCTATGCCACTATTTTGACAATGGGTGCTATCGGATCTATTGTTGGGGCTTTGTTAGCTAGTAAGATTAAAGCTAGTATGGAAAAGCTTTTGTTGTTATTAGCTCTGACTGGACTTGGAGTGATGATAATGGGATTCGACTTCCCCACCTATCTTGCTTTTTCAGGGAATTTCATTTGTGAACTATTTATGACGATTTTCAATATTCACTTTTTTACTCAAGTACAAACCAAGGTTGATGGTGAATATCTGGGCAGAGTCCTTAGTTCGATTTATACCTTAGCTATACTATTTATGCCAATTGCAACAGGTTTAATGACCTTGCTTCCAAGTGTTCATCTTTATTCTTTCTTGATTATAGGACTAGGAGTTGTTGCTTTATCTTTCTTAGCTCTAGGCTATGTACGAACTCATTTTAAAAAAGAGATATAAGTATGTTTGAGTTTTAAAAATAATTCCAATCTAAGTGTTTTTTCCGCCCTTCTCGTTTGTGAGAAGGGCTTAATTTATGGTAAAATAGTTTTATGAATAAAAGAATGAATGAGTTGGTCGCCTTGCTCAATCGCTATGCGACTGAGTACTATACCAGCGATAATCCCTCGGTTTCAGACAGTGAGTATGACCGCCTTTACCGAGAGTTGGTTGAGTTAGAAACTGCCTATCCAGATCAAGTGCTAGCAGACAGTCCTACCCATCGTGTTGGTGGCAAGGTTTTAGATGGTTTTGAAAAATACAGTCATCAGTATCCTCTTTATAGTTTGCAGGATGCTTTTTCACGTGAGGAGCTTGAAGCTTTTGATGCGCGTGTTCGTAAGGAAGTGGCTCATCCGACCTATATTTGTGAGCTGAAAATTGATGGCTTGTCTATCTCGCTTACTTATGAAAAGGGGATTTTAATTGTTGGTGCAACACGTGGAGACGGTTCTGTTGGGGAGAATATCACGGAAAACCTCAAGCGTGTTAAGGACATTCCTTTGACCTTGCCAGAAGAACTAGATATCACAGTTCGTGGGGAATGTTATATGCCACGCTCTTCTTTTAACCAGGTTAACCAAGCTCGCCAAGAAAGTGGAGAGCCTGAATTTGCCAATCCTCGTAATGCGGCAGCAGGCACCCTTCGGCAGTTAGATACAGCAGTAGTAGCCAAGCGTAATCTTGCTACCTTCCTCTATCAAGAAGCTAGTCCTTCAACTCGTGATAGCCAAGAAAAGGTTTTGAAGCACCTAGAACAACTAGGTTTTGTGGTCAATCCTAAGCGAATCTTGGCTGAAAATATAGATGAAATCTGGGATTTTATTCAAGAAGTAGGACAAGAACGGGAAAATCTGCCTTATGATATCGATGGAGTGGTGATCAAGGTCAATGATTTAGCAAGCCAAGAAGAACTCGGTTTTACCGTCAAGGCTCCAAAGTGGGCAGTAGCCTACAAGTTTCCTGCTGAGGAAAAAGAAGCTAAACTCTTATCAGTTGATTGGACAGTAGGTCGTACTGGAGTTGTCACGCCAACTGCAAATCTCACACCAGTACAACTAGCTGGTACAACTGTTAGCCGTGCGACCCTGCACAATGTGGATTATATTGCTGAAAAAGATATCCGCAAAGACGACACGGTTATCGTCTATAAGGCTGGAGATATCATCCCTGCCGTTTTACGTGTGGTAGAATCCAAACGGGTTTCTGAAGAAAAACTAGATATCCCTACAAACTGTCCAAGTTGTGACTCTGATTTGTTGCACTTTGAAGATGAAGTAGCCCTGCGTTGTATCAATCCGCGTTGCCCTGCCCAAATCATGGAAGGTTTGATCCACTTTGCTTCTCGTGATGCTATGAATATTACAGGCCTTGGTCCATCAGTAGTTGAAAAACTCTTTGCTGCTAATTTAGTCAAGGATGTGGCGGATATTTATCGTTTGAAAGAAGAAGATTTCCTCCTTTTAGAGGGGATTAAGGAGAAGTCCGCTGCTAAACTGTATCAGGCCATTCAAGCATCAAAGGAAAACTCAGCTGAGAAACTCTTGTTTGGTTTGGGAATTCGTCATGTCGGAAGCAAGGTCAGTCAGTTGTTACTTCAACATTTTCATTCAATCGAAAATCTGGCTCAGGCAGATCCAGAGGAAGTGGCTAGTATTGAGAGTCTGGGTGGTGTGATTGCCAAGAGTCTTCAGACTTACTTTGCTACAGAAGGCTCTGAAATTCTCCTCAGAGAATTGAGAGAAGCTGGGGTCAATCTGGACTATAAAGGTCAGACTGTAGTGGTAGATGCAGCCTTGTCAGGCTTGACCGTTGTATTGACTGGAAAATTGGAGCGACTCAAGCGCTCAGAAGCTAAAAGTAAACTCGAAAGTCTGGGTGCCAAAGTGACAGGCAGTGTTTCTAAAAAGACCGACCTCGTCGTGGCAGGAGCAGATGCTGGAAGTAAACTGCAAAAAGCACAAGAACTTGGTATTGAAGTTCGAGATGAAGCTTGGCTCGAAAGTTTGTAAAGAATAGTAGAAGGCTAGATGTTAGATAGTCTGAAACTGTCTATCCTGAAGTGTTTTGACATGAATTGAGTCTATCTTGAGTCAGAAATTAAATTGCTGAATCTATCAGCACCACATAAAAAATTAAATTAAAATTAGAAATTAGGAAAAGAAATGTTAAATTACCCTGTAGTCATCCATTTTCATCGAAAAAACGGGGATTATGCAGCCTGTTCATTTAGTAGAAAACAGGCGGACAATGTTGAAAAATTGTATTATGAAAATAACTTTTTTGGAGCAAAGTTCTCCTTCACAGTTACAAGTCAAGAAAAGTTAGAAAACCTGAAGTTTTCTGTCGAGATTGATGGGACAGTTAAGGAATATTCCGTGCGTTATAACTACTATCCGCTTCTGACAGAAGTTTGGATTTTAGAGGGCGACGAGACTGTTTATTATTCTGAAAACCCAGCCATTGCTAGTCCTTACTACAAAGATCAAAATCCATTTGCTTTTGATAGAGCAATACATAGCGCTAGTTTTGATCACCACTGGGGCTACCAAGGAGAACTAGGTTACAGTCTTTCAGATTATCAGACTAGCTTTAAACTTTGGGCTCCTACGGCTACTGCTGTACAGGTGGTTGTCTACGAAAATACCAGCAACGACGCTCCGATTTGGAAAACCTTTAATCTAGAGCGTGGTAATAGCTATTCATACAGTCATAAGTACAATACCATTGGTGTTTGGAGTCTAGACTTAGATGAAAATCTTGCTGGCAAGGCTTATCAGTATCAGATTGACTTTCCTCACCACCAGACTGTGACGAGAGATCCTTACACGATTGCCACAAGTCCTGACGGCAAACGTTCCGTAATTCTTTCTCATCAAGACAGACAAGTAGAAGGATTTGTGGTCAAACATGGAACAGAAGCGCCTTGGCGTTTGGAAAATCCATGTAAAGCAGTTATCTGTGAAATGCATATCCGAGATTTAACCAAATCTCCGACCTCTGGAGTTGCAGAGCATCTCCGTGGAACCTTCCTTGGTGCTGCCCAGACTGGAACTGTAAACCAATTCGGACAAGCAACCGCCTTTGACTATATCAAAGAACTTGGCTGCAACTATGTTCAACTCCAGCCTATCTTTGATCGCCATAAGGAATACGATGAGGATGGAAATGTAACCTATAACTGGGGTTATGACCCTCAAAACTACAATGCACCAGAACCAAGTTTTTCTAGTAATCCAGATGATCCAGGGCAGGTCATTCGTGATTTGAAGACCATGGTTCAAGCCTATCACGATGCGGGGATTGGTGTCATTATGGACGTGGTTTATAATCACACCTTTTCAACGGTTGATGCACCTTTCCAAACAACTGTCCCTGATTACTACTATCGTATGAATCCAGACGGTACCTTCCAGAATGGAACAGGTGTTGGAAATGAAACAGCCAGTGAACACGAAATGTTCCGCAAGTACATGATTGATTCTCTTCTATACTGGGTACAGGAATACAATATTGACGGCTTCCGTTTTGACTTGATGGGTATTCATAATGTCAAAACCATGCAAGCGATTCGTTGGGCGCTAGATGAGGTTGATCCCCGTATTATCACTTATGGAGAAGGCTGGGATATGGGAACAGGTCTTGCACCTTATGATAAGGCCAAGAAGGATAATGCCTACCAAATGCCAAATATCGGATTCTTCAATGATAATCAGCGTGATGCGGTCAAAGGAGGAGAAGTTTATGGTGCAATCAAGTCAGGATTTGTAAGTGGTGCAGCCACTGAACCAATCATTGCCAAGGCCATTCTTGGTAGCCGAGAATTGGGTTCTTATCTCAGTCCAAACCAGGTTCTCAACTATGTTGAAGCCCATGACAATTACAATCTTCATGATTTGTTGGCGACTCTTCATCCTGATCAAAGTTCAGACCAGATTATGCGCAAGGTTGAGACGGCGACAGTAATGAACCTTCTCATGCAAGGAATGTCCTTTATGGAAATTGGCCAAGAATTTGGTCGAACCAAATTAATTCCGACGGGTGAACATGGACAACTCACTTCGGCAGACCGAGAACGTGCTATGAATAGTTACAAGGCTCCTGACAGTGTTAACCAAATAAACTGGGATTTAATCAATGAAAGACAAGAAAGCATTGACTTTGTCCGTCAAATTATTCGACTGAAAACACAGACTAGCGCCTTTTCTTATCCTACATACGAAGAAGTTTACCGTCATGTCTTTGTTCACACAGCTGCAGAAAATAGCGGATGGATTGTTTACGAGATTCACGGGGGGCCAGAACATCTATTGGTAGTATTCAATGCCAAGGGAACTTCCTTATACTTTGAAAATGCAGGAAATCTAGAAATGCTTGTGACCAATAGTCGTTCGAAACAAGAAAATGTCATTGATGATACTAGTGTCGCAGTGCTAAAAGTACTCTCTTAAATGCATAAACTAAAAAGGGTTAGATTGTCTAATCCTTTTTATCATTTATAAGTTTTCAATGAAGATTAGAATCAAGTTTCAAATAGTTTGAAAAACCAAGCTTGTGAAAATAATCTCAAAAAAATTGCAAAAAGGGTTGTAATTTTCTGAAAATTTGGTAAAATATATCTTAATCATTTTCAGGAGGACGAGAATTTGACAAGATATCAGAATTTAGTAAATGGAAAATGGAAATCAGCTGAAAAAGAAATTACGATTTATTCACCAATAAACCAAGAAGAATTAGGGACTGTTCCAGCTATGACTCAGGCAGAAGTAGATGAGGCTATGAAAGCTGCGCGTGCAGCCCTGCCAGCTTGGCGAGCTTTATCAGCAGTTGAACGTGCGGCTTATTTGCACAAAACAGCAGCTATTTTAGAACGTGATAAGGAAGAAATTGGTACTATACTTGCCAAAGAAGTGGCAAAGGGAATTAAAGCAGCTATTGGAGAAGTGGTGCGTACCGCAGACTTGATTCGCTATGCTGCTGAGGAAGGTCTCCGTATCACTGGACAAGCAATGGAAGGTGGCGGTTTTGAAGCAGCAAGTAAAAATAAATTGGCCGTTGTTCGTCGCGAGCCAGTTGGTGTCGTGCTGGCTATCGCTCCCTTTAATTATCCAGTTAATTTATCTGCTTCTAAAATTGCACCTGCCTTGATTGCAGGGAATGTAGTCATGTTTAAGCCACCAACACAAGGTTCTATTTCTGGGCTCTTGTTGGCTAAAGCGTTTGAAGAAGCAGGGATTCCGGCTGGTGTTTTCAATACCATTACGGGTCGTGGTTCAGAAATTGGGGATTATATCATTGAACACAAAGAAGTCAACTTCATCAACTTTACAGGTTCAACTCCTATCGGAGAACGTATTGGTCGTTTAGCTGGTATGCGTCCAATCATGTTGGAGCTTGGTGGGAAAGATGCAGCCTTAGTACTAGAAGATGCAGATTTGGAACATGCTGCCAAGCAAATTGTTGCGGGTGCCTTTAGCTATTCAGGTCAACGTTGCACAGCCATTAAACGTGTTATTGTTATCGAAAGTGTAGCAGATACACTAGCTGCTTTGCTTCAAGCAGAGGTTACTAAATTAACAGTTGGCGATCCATTCGACAATGCTGATATCACACCAGTTATCGACAATGCTTCAGCAGACTTTATTTGGGGCTTGATTGATGATGCACAAGAAAAAGGTGCTCAGGCTCTTACACCAATCAAACGCGAAGGCAATCTTCTATGGCCAGTGCTTTTTGACCAAGTTACAAAAGATATGAAAGTGGCATGGGAAGAGCCATTTGGTCCTGTTTTACCAATTATCCGTGTGGCTAGTGTAGAGGAAGCCATTGCCTTTGCCAACGAATCTGAATTCGGCCTTCAATCCTCAGTCTTTACAAATGATTTCAAAAAAGCATTTGAAATTGCTGAAAAACTTGAAGTGGGTACAGTTCATATAAATAATAAAACCCAGCGTGGTCCAGATAATTTCCCATTCCTTGGTGTCAAAGGTTCTGGCGCTGGAGTGCAAGGAATTAAATATAGTATTGAAGCGATGACAAATGTCAAATCCATTGTTTTTGATGTGAAATGAAATGTAAAATCAGGAGATTCGTTTCCTGATTTATTTTTTTACTTAAAATTATATTTTTTGTTAGCTAAATAACGAACTTTGTGATAGTATTATTAAAAAACAATTCGTTTTCAAAGCGTTTCTGAAAATTTCTTGATTTACAAGTGAACACATCAGTGAATTTGTTGAAGACTTTCAAAAGATTTTTTTGCAAATTCCGTAATTTACTTGAATCTTCCCTAAAAAGGTAGTATAATAAATCTATAGAAAACGCTTACAGAGTTAGGAGGGTGTATGGATAAGAATAATGCTTTAAAAACCTTTATGACAGGTGAAAATTTTCACCTCCAGCACTATCTGGGAGCTCATAGGGAAGAAAAAAATGGAGAGTATGGCTATACTTTTCGTGTGTGGGCGCCTAATGCTCAGGCTGTTCACTTGGTAGGGGATTTCACCAATTGGGTTGAAAATCAAATTCCAATGGAACGAAATGAATTTGGGATCTGGGAAGTCTTTACCACTCTTGCTCAAGAAGGCCAAATTTATAAGTATCATATCACACGATCAAACGGTCATCAGTTGATGAAGATTGACCCTTTGGCTGTAAGGTATGAGGCACGACCTGGTACTGGGGCTATTTTAACAGAGATTCCAGAAAAGAAATGGAAGGATGGTCTCTGGCTAGCCCGTAGAAAACGCTTGAGCTTTGAAGAGCGTCCTGTCAATATTTACGAGGCTCATGCTGGCTCTTGGAAGAGAAATCCTGATGGCAGCCCCTATAGTTTTTCTCAATTGAAAGATGAACTTATTCCTTACTTGGTTGAGATGAACTATACTCACATTGAGTTTATGCCTTTGATGTCTCACCCACTAGGTTTGAGTTGGGGCTATCAGCTTATGGGTTACTTTGCTCTAGAGCATGCCTATGGTCGTCCTGAAGAATTTCAAGATTTTGTTGAGGAATGTCACTTAAACAATATTGGGGTTATTGTAGACTGGGTACCTGGTCATTTCACCATTAATGATGATGCCTTAGCTTATTATGATGGGACACCGACTTTTGAGTACCAAGACCATAATAAGGCTCATAACTATGGTTGGGGCGCTCTCAATTTTGACCTTGGAAAAAATGAAGTCCAGTCCTTCTTGATTTCTAGTATTAAGTTTTGGATTGACTTTTACCATCTAGATGGTATTCGTGTGGATGCTGTCAGCAATATACTCTATTTAGACTACGATGATGCTCCATGGACACCTAATAAAGATGGTGGCAATCTCAACTATGAGGGATATTATTTCCTTCAACGCTTGAATGATGTGATTAAACTAGTTCATCCAGATGTGATGATGATCGCAGAAGAAAGTTCGTCAGCAACCAAGATTACGGGAATGAAAGAGCTTGGTGGTCTAGGATTTGACTACAAGTGGAATATGGGCTGGATGAATGATATCCTCCGTTTCTACGAAGAAGATCCGATTTACCGTAAATATGACTTTAATCTGGTGACTTTCAGCTTTATGTATGTCTTCAAGGAAAACTATCTCCTACCATTCTCGCACGATGAAGTGGTTCATGGCAAGAAGAGTATGATGCACAAGATGTGGGGAGATCGCTACAATCAATTCGCAGGTTTGCGCAATCTCTACACTTACCAAATTTGTCACCCAGGTAAAAAATTGCTCTTCATGGGTAGTGAATATGGGCAATTCCTAGAATGGAAATCTGAAGAGCAGTTGGAATGGTCTAACCTAGAAGATCCAATGAATGCTAAGATGAAGTATTTCACTTCTCAGCTAAATCAGTTTTACAAAGACCACCGCTGTCTGTGGGAAATTGATACCAGCTATGATGGAATTGAAATCATCGATGCGGATAATAGAGACCAGAGTGTTCTTTCCTTCATCCGTAAGGGTAAGAAGGATGATATGTTAGTCTGTATCTTTAATATGGCACCTGTTGAACGAAAAGATTTTACAATCGGACTTCCTGTTGCAGGGATTTACGAAGAAGTTTGGAATACTGAGTTAGAAGAGTGGGGAGGCGTTTGGAAAGAACATAATCAAACTGTGCAAACGCAAGAAGGACTATGGAAAGATTATGAGCAGACCTTGACCTTTACCCTACCGGCTATGGGAGCAAGTGTTTGGAAAATCAAACGTCGCTTGAAACCTACTAAAACCGTCACAAGTAAAAATCAAAAAGGAGTAGAAAATGAAGAATGAAATGTTAGCTTTGATTCTTGCTGGTGGGCAAGGAACTCGTCTCGGTAAACTCACTCAAAGCATTGCAAAACCAGCTGTGCAATTTGGTGGGCGCTACCGTATCATTGACTTTGCTCTTTCAAACTGTGCCAACTCAGGCATCAACAATGTTGGAGTCATTACACAGTACCAACCACTTGCTCTCAACAACCATATTGGTAATGGTTCAAGCTGGGGACTAGACGGTATCAATTCTGGTGTCTCTATTCTTCAACCTTATTCTGCAAGTGAAGGAAATCGTTGGTTTGAGGGGACTAGCCACGCTATTTACCAAAATATTGATTATATCGACAGTGTCAATCCTGAGTATGTCTTGATTCTATCTGGGGACCATATCTACAAAATGGATTATGATGATATGCTCCAGTCTCACAAAGATAATAATGCCAGCTTGACAGTAGCGGTTTTAGACGTCCCTCTTAAAGAAGCTAGTCGTTTTGGTATTATGAACACAGATGCCAATAACCGCATTGTTGAATTTGAAGAAAAACCAGCTCAACCTAAATCTACAAAAGCTTCTATGGGAATTTACATTTTTGATTGGCAACGTCTGCGCAATATGCTTGTTACTGCTGAAAAGAGCAATGTCGATATGTCAGACTTCGGTAAGAATGTCATTCCAAATTACCTTGAGTCAGGTGAAAGTGTCTATGCATATGAGTTTAATGGCTACTGGAAAGATGTTGGTACTATTGAGTCACTTTGGGAAGCTAACATGGAATATATTTCACCAGAAAATGCCTTGGATAGCCGTAACCGTCAATGGAAGATTTACTCAAGAAACTTAATTTCACCACCAAACTTCCTTGGGGCAAATGCTCATGTGGAAGATTCCTTGGTTGTCGATGGCTGTTTCGTAGATGGAACTGTTAAACATTCTATCCTCTCAACAGGTGCGCAAGTTCGCGAAGGGGCAGAAGTAGTAGATTCAGTTATCATGAGTGGTGCAATTGTCGGTCAGGGAGCTAAAATCAAACGTGCCATTATTGGTGAAGGTGCAGTTATTTCTGATGGTGTCGAAATTGATGGAACAGAAGAAGTACAAGTTGTAGGATATGATGAAGTAGTGGGGGTAGCAACAGATGAAGATTGATAAATATTCTGCCATTTTAGGAAACACAGTTGGTTTTCATGATATGTCAACACTGACAGACCACCGTCCAGTAGCTAGTTTGCCATTTGGTGGTAAATATCGCTTGATTGACTTCCCGCTTTCAAGTCTTGCTAATGCTGGTGTCCGTAGTATTTTTGGTATTTTCCAACAAGACAATATCAGCTCAGTCTTTGACCATATCCGTTCAGGACGTGAGTGGGGCTTGTCAACTCTTCTTAGCCACTATTATCTAGGTATTTACAATACTCGTGTGGAAAGTAGTACAGTTGGAAAAGAATACTACCAACAACTTCTTACTTACTTGAAACGTTCTGGCTCAAACCAAACAGTTTCACTCAACTGTGATGTTTTGATTAATATTGATTTGAACCAAGTTTTCCATCTACATAGTACAACAAAAGGGCCTATCACTGTAGTTTATAAAAAACTAGCTAAGAAAGACATTTCAGAAGTAAACGCAATCTTGGAAGTGGATGAAACAGACCATGTTCGTTCTCATAAACTCTTTGATAGTAAATCATCAGATGAAGTTTACAATATGTCGACAGATATCTTTGTCGTTGATACCCCTTGGTTGATTGAACGCTTAGAAGAAGAGGCTAAGAAAGAACATCCAGAGAAGTTGCGCTATGTTTTACGGGATTTGGCTGCAAAAGAAGGGGCTTTTGCCTACGAGTACACAGGCTACCTAGCCAACATTCATTCTGTAGAGTCTTATTATAAAGCGAATATCGATATGCTTGAATCGCAAAAGTTCTATTCTCTCTTCTCACCAAACCAAAAGATTTATACAAAGGTCAAAAACGAAGAGCCAACTTACTATGCCAATACATCTAAGGTAAGTACTTCTCAGTTTGCTTCTGGTAGTATTGTTGAAGGTCAAGTGGCTAATTCTGTTTTATCACGTAATATTCATGTCCATAAGGATAGCTTGGTTAAAGATAGCATCTTATTCCCTCGTGTTGTTATTGGAGAAGGTGCTCAGGTAGAATACGCTATATTGGACAAGGGTGTTGAAGTTGCGGATGGAGTAGTGATCCGTGGAACTGCAGAACATCCAGTCGTCGTTAAGAAAGGTGCTAAAGTAACAGAGGATATTCATTCATGAAAATTTTATTTGTAGCAGCAGAGGGTGCACCCTTTTCAAAAACAGGTGGTTTGGGAGACGTCATTGGCGCTCTTCCAAAATCACTGGTAAAAGCTGGGCACGAAGTTGCAGTGATTTTACCCTACTATGACATGGTAGAGGCTAAATTTGGAAATCAGATTGAAGATGTTCTTCATTTTGAGGTGAGCGTCGGTTGGCGCAGACAGTACTGTGGGATTAAGAAAACCGTCTTAAACGGTGTAACCTTCTACTTTATTGACAACCAATATTATTTCTTCCGTGGCCATGTTTACGGTGATTTTGACGATGGGGAACGCTTCGCTTTCTTCCAACTGGCTGCCATTGAGGCTATGGAAAGGATTGACTTTATCCCTGACCTTCTCCATGTTCATGACTACCATACAGCCATGATACCTTTCTTGTTAAAGGAAAAATACCGTTGGATTCAAGCCTATCAAGGAATTAAAACTGTTTTAACCATTCATAATTTAGAATTCCAAGGACAATTTTCAGAGGGAATGTTATGGGATTTGTTTGGAGTCGGCTTCGAACGTTATGCTGATGGTACCCTTCGCTGGAATAACTGTCTGAACTGGATGAAGGCAGGTATTCTCTATGCGGACCGTGTTTCAACAGTTTCGCCTAGTTATGCTCATGAAATTATGACCAGTCAGTTTGGATGTAACTTGGATCAGATTCTTCGAATGGAATCTGGCAAGGTATCTGGTATCGTGAATGGGATTGATGCTGACCTGTATAATCCTCAGACGGATGCTCTTTTAGACTATCATTTTAGTCAAGAAGATTTGTCTGGGAAAGACCAAAACAAGGCAAAATTGCAAGAGAGAGTTGGCTTGCCAGTTAGAGCTGATGTTCCACTGGTGGGAATTGTTTCTCGTTTGACACGTCAAAAAGGTTTTGATGTCGTGGTCGAAAGTCTTCACCATATCTTGCAAAATGATGTTCAGATTGTTCTTTTGGGAACTGGAGATCCAGCCTTTGAAGGTGCTTTCTCGTGGTTTGCTCAGATTTACCCAGACAAGCTATCAGCAAATATCACTTTTGATGTCAAACTAGCTCAAGAAATCTACGCTGCTTGTGACCTCTTCCTCATGCCAAGTCGTTTTGAACCATGTGGCTTGTCTCAAATGATGGCGATGCGTTATGGAACCTTGCCATTGGTCCATGAAGTTGGTGGCTTGCGAGATACCGTTCGCGCTTTCAATCCAATCGAAGGAAGCGGTACGGGCTTTAGCTTTGACAATCTATCTCCTTATTGGTTAAATTGGACTTTCCAAACAGCATTGGACTTGTATCGAAACCATCCTGACGTTTGGAGAAAACTACAAAAACAAGCTATGGAGTGTGATTTCTCATGGGATACAGCCTGCAAATCATACCTTGACTTGTACCATAGCTTAGTTAATTAATAGATAAAATCGTATGATGACTTCATACGATTTTTAGGCTGTTTAGAGAGGAGAACTTATGTCTCAAGTAAAAGGTTTGTGTGTCATGGATGTTGATGGAACCTTAATTCTAGAAGAAGTGATTGATTTGTTGGGAAGAGAGGCAGGCTGTGAGGAGGAAATTTCGCTGATTACAAGTCGGGCAATGCGAGGAGAGTTAGACTTTGAAAGAAGTTTACGAGACAGAGTGTCCTTCTTGGAAGGTCTTCCTATTTCGGCCTTTGATAAAGTCTTCAACTCTATTCATCTAACGCCAAATGCCCAGGAATTCATTTCCATTCTCCAAAAGAACGGCATCCTAGTTGGTCTGGTGTCCGGTGGATTTACTCCAATAGTTGAGAGATTAGCAAAATCTCTTGGAATTGCCTGTTTCTCTGCCAACCAACTAGAAGTCAAAGGTGGCTTTCTAACAGGGAAATTAGTTGGACAAATTATTAGTCCCGAGGTTAAAAAAGAGACTCTGGAACAATGGAGAAAGGAACTAAAACTTTCTAAAGAAAGAACGATTGCAATCGGAGATGGGGCCAATGATCTATTTATGTTGAAGTCGGCAGGATTGGGAATCGCCTTTTGTGGCAAAGAAGTACTCAAAAAAGAAATACCGAATCATGTTGACAAGAGGGATTTTTTAGAAGTTCTTCCTTTGATTGACTGTTTAGAATGAGGGAAAATATGAAGATTGTAATTGCACCAGATTCATTTAAGGAAAGCTTGTCCGCTCAACAAGTAGCTGAAGCAATAAAAAGAGGCTTCCAACAATCGATAGCAGATGTAGAATGTCTCCTCTGCCCTGTTGGTGATGGGGGAGAAGGTACTGTAGATGCTATCCGACATTCTCTTGACCTAGAAGAAAAATGGATCCAAGTGACAGGACCTTTTGGACAAAAAGAAGCCATGCGCTATTTTCAAAAAAGTCAACTGGCATTATTTGAAGTTGCCGACTTGGTTGGCCTTGGAAAAATTCCGCTAGAGAAACGAAATCCACTTCAAATACAAACTCGTGGTATTGGAGAGTTGATTCGTCATCTCATTGCTCAAGGGATTAAAGAAATCTATATCGGCGTTGGTGGTACGGCCAGTAATGATGGCGGTATTGGTATTGCTGCTGGATTGGGGTATCAATTCTATGATAAGGATGGAAATGTCTTGCCGGCTTGCGGTCAATCCTTACTAAAATTAGCTTCTGTTTCAACAGAAAATCGCTATGAAATTTCTGAAGATGTTCAAATTCGTATTTTAGCAGATGTCGTGAGTCCCTTATGTGGTCCTCAAGGTGCGACCTATATTTTTGGCAAACAAAAAGGCCTAGATCCTACTATGTTTGATGCCGTAGATCAGGCAATCCAAGATTTTTATGAAAAAGTCTCACCTGCAACATTGGAAATTAAAGGAGCAGGAGCTGGTGGAGGCCTTGCTGGCGGTTTGTGTGCCTTTGCTCAGGCAAATATCGTGTCGGGAATTGATACCTGCTTGAACCTAATCAACTTTGATAAGAAAGTTTCAAATGCTGACTTGGTTATTGTTGGAGAAGGAAGACTAGATTGTCAAAGCTTTGCTGGGAAAGCGCCTATAGGCGTAGCAAAAAGAACCCCTGTCGGAGTTCCTGTTATTGCTATTTGCGGTAGTCTCGCTGAAGATTTACCTTCCCTACCATTTGAAAATATCCAAGCTGCCTTTTCTATTTTGGAGAAAAGTGAACCTCTAGAAGAGAGTTTGAAAAATGCCAGTCTCTATTTGGAGCACACGGCTGCTAATGTAGGGCATTTATTAAATATGCGCAAGATTTAGCCAAACCATTTCTTCCAGATGGATGTTTTGGCTGGTTCTTCCTTTTTAACTTCCCAAAGTTTTGCAAAAGCAAGTCGAAGGTTCTTTTCTTCTACTTGAACTGGTGCATTGGTGTGGATAATAAGGCCAAAAGGAGAAGAAGTATGCTCTTCAGATACAATGGTAGCTTGACTATCAGTTTCTTTAGCTTCTTTTAAGTAGAAAACTTGCTTGTCAAATTCGATATTTGGTGAAATCTTCACAAATAGTGGTTCTGCTTTTTCCTGAAGGTTTTCTAAAATGGATAAAAAGCCTTTTTCTAACTGAGGGCTATTTGCTGTATCAATATCTGCATATCCAAGAACTCTTTCCTCAAAAGTACCAAGATAGCGTCTTTGCTCATCCGGATTTAATTTTGCTCCACCATGAGCTTTTTCAAGTAATTGTTTTGATAAATCTGTCATGAAAACAGTATATCATAAAAGTTAGAATAAAACAGACAAAAGAAAGCGATTACTTTATAAAGTTAAGGAAAATTTGCACAAAGATAACGTTTTTTCTTGAAAAAGGAGGGGTTTTAAGGTATTATAGAGGTGTAAAAAATTTAACTCATAAGGAGAGTAAAAAATGTCAATTATTACTGATGTTTACGCTCGCGAAGTCCTAGACTCACGCGGTAACCCAACACTTGAAGTAGAAGTTTACACTGAATCAGGTGCTTTCGGACGTGGTATGGTTCCATCAGGAGCTTCTACTGGTGAACACGAAGCAGTTGAACTTCGCGATGGTGACAAATCTCGTTACGGTGGTCTTGGTACACAAAAAGCTGTTGACAACGTAAACAACATCATTGCTGAAGCTATCATTGGCTACGATGTACGTGATCAACAAGCTATCGACCGTGCTATGATCGCTCTTGACGGTACTCCTAACAAAGGTAAATTGGGTGCAAACGCAATCCTTGGTGTGTCTATCGCTGTAGCTCGTGCTGCTGCTGACTACCTTGAAATCCCACTTTACAGCTACCTTGGTGGATTCAACACTAAAGTTCTTCCAACTCCAATGATGAACATCATCAACGGTGGTTCTCACTCTGACGCTCCAATCGCATTCCAAGAGTTCATGATCTTGCCAGTTGGTGCGCCAACATTTAAAGAAGCTCTTCGTTACGGTGCTGAAATCTTCCACGCTCTTAAGAAAATCCTTAAATCACGTGGTTTGGAAACTGCCGTAGGTGACGAAGGTGGATTCGCTCCTCGTTTCGAAGGAACTGAAGACGGTGTTGAAACTATCCTTGCTGCGATCGAAGCTGCTGGATATGTTCCAGGTAAAGACGTATTTATCGGATTTGACTGTGCTTCATCAGAATTCTACGATAAAGAACGTAAAGTTTACGACTATACTAAATTTGAAGGTGAAGGCGCTGCTGTTCGTACATCTGCAGAACAAATCGATTACCTTGAAGAATTGGTTAACAAATACCCAATCATCACTATCGAAGATGGTATGGATGAAAACGACTGGGATGGTTGGAAAGCTCTTACTGAACGTCTTGGTAAGAAAGTACAACTTGTTGGTGACGACTTCTTCGTAACAAACACTGACTACCTTGCACGTGGTATCCAAGAAGGTGCTGCTAACTCAATCCTTATCAAAGTTAACCAAATCGGTACTCTTACTGAAACTTTTGAAGCTATCGAAATGGCTAAAGAAGCTGGTTACACTGCCGTTGTATCACACCGTTCAGGTGAAACTGAAGATTCAACAATCGCTGACATCGCAGTTGCAACTAACGCAGGACAAATCAAGACTGGTTCACTTTCACGTACAGACCGTATCGCTAAATACAACCAATTGCTTCGCATCGAAGACCAACTTGGTGAAGTAGCTGAATACCGTGGATTGAAATCATTCTACAACCTTAAAAAATAAAATAGTTCAGTGAACTATTTTATCCCGAACCTTGAAATTCAAAAGTTCGGCCGTTGATTTAACAACGTTTCTAGCCCCTCGGATTTTATCCGAAGGGCTATTTTTGTATTTAGGGGGCAAAAAAGGGGCAAAACATTTCAAGACATCTCATTTACCAATAAATACGATTCAGCTAATATAATTGAAAATGATGGAAAAAAGGGTGAATTTATGATATACTTTAATGTAGGACCTTTTTAGAAATTTTGAAAGAGCATAAAAAATTTAGAATGAGAAAAATTGTTATCAATGGTGGATTACCCTTGCAAGGTGAAATCACTATTAGCGGTGCTAAAAATAGCGTTGTGGCCTTAATTCCAGCTATTATTTTGGCTGATGATGTGGTGACTTTGGATTGTGTTCCAGATATTTCCGATGTTGCTAGTCTTGTCGAAATCATGGAGTTAATGGGTGCTACCGTTAAGCGTTATGACGATGTGTTAGAGATTGATCCACGAGGTGTTCAAAATATTCCAATGCCTTATGGGAAAATCAACAGTCTTCGTGCATCTTATTATTTTTATGGAAGTCTTTTAGGTCGCTTTGGTGAAGCCACTGTTGGTTTACCTGGTGGATGTGATTTGGGACCTCGCCCTATTGACTTACACCTTAAGGCTTTTGAAGCTATGGGAGCAACTGTTAGCTACGAGGGAGATAACATGAAGTTATCTGCCAAAGATACAGGACTTCACGGCGCAAGTATCTACATGGATACGGTTAGTGTGGGTGCGACGATTAATACGATGATTGCTGCGGTTAAAGCAAATGGTCGTACTATTATTGAAAATGCAGCCCGTGAACCTGAGATTATTGATGTTGCTACTCTATTGAATAATATGGGTGCCCATATCCGTGGTGCTGGAACCAATATCATCATTATTGATGGTGTTGACAGATTACATGGAACGCGTCATCAGGTGATTCCAGACCGTATTGAAGCAGGAACATATATTTCCTTAGCTGCTGCAGTCGGTAAGGGAATTCGTATTAATAATGTTCTTTATGAACACTTAGAAGGATTCATCGCTAAGTTGGAAGAAATGGGAGTGAGAATGACTGTATCTGAAGACAGTATTTTTGTCGAAGAACAGTCTAATTTGAAAGCAATCAATATTAAGACAGCTCCTTATCCTGGTTTTGCTACTGACTTGCAACAACCAATTACTCCTCTCTTGTTAACAGCAGAGGGGCGTGGTACCATTATTGATACCATTTATGAAAAACGAGTAAACCATGTTTTTGAACTAGCAAAGATGGATGCAGATATTACGACTACAAACAACTACATTTTATATACCGGTGGACGTAGTTTACGTGGTGCAAATGTAAAAGCAACTGACCTTAGAGCTGGGGCCGCACTTGTCATTGCTGGTTTAATGGCTGAAGGCAAAACTGAAATTACAAACATTGAGTTCATTTTACGTGGATATTCAGATATTATTGAAAAATTACGTAATCTAGGAGCGGATATTACACTTGTTGAAGAATAAACCGTAGAGGTGTTTATGAATATTTGGACCAAATTAGCAATGTTTTCTTTTTTTGAAACGGATCGCTTGTATTTGCGTCCTTTCTTTTTTAGTGATAGTCAGGACTTCCACGAGATAGCTTCAAATCCAGAAAATCTTCAATTTATTTTCCCAACTCAGGCAAGTCTGGAAGAAAGTCAATATGCATTAGCGAATTACTTTATGAAGTCCCCTTTGGGAGTGTGGGCAATTTGTGACCAGAAAAATCAACAAATGATTGGTTCTATTAAATTTGAGAAGTTAGATGAAATCAAAAAAGAAGCTGAGCTTGGCTATTTTTTGAGAAAAGATGCTTGGTCGCAAGGATTTATGACAGAGGTTGTTAGAAAAATTTGTCAGCTTTCTTTTGAGGAATTAGGCTTAAAACAATTATCCATTATTACCCACCTTGAAAATGAAGCTAGCCAAAGAGTTGCTCTTAAGTCTGGATTCCGTTTGATTCGTCAGTTTAAGGGAAGTGATCGCTACACAAGAAAAATGCGGGATTATCTTGAATTTCGGTATGTAAAAGGAGAATTCAATGAGTAAGCATCAGGAAATTCTAAGCTATTTGGAGGAATTACCTGTCGGTAAAAGGGTCAGTGTTCGTAGCATTTCCAATCATCTGGGAGTCAGTGATGGAACGGCTTATCGGGCTATTAAAGAAGCTGAAAATCGTGGAATTGTAGAGACTCGCCCAAGAAGTGGTACTATCCGTGTTAAATCTCAGAAAGTTGCTATAGAGAGATTAACTTTTGCTGAAATTGCTGAAGTGACTTCTTCTGAGGTTCTGTCTGGTCAAGAAGGTTTAGATAGAGAATTTAGTAAGTTCTCTATCGGTGCCATGACTGAACAAAATATCCTGTCCTACCTTCATGATGGGGGACTCTTGATTGTCGGAGACCGTACCCGTATCCAACTGTTAGCACTTGAAAATGAAAATGCTGTTCTTGTGACAGGAGGNTTTCATGTTCATGATGATGTACTTAAACTGGCCAATCAAAAAGGAATTCCAGTTTTAAGAAGCAAGCATGACACTTTCACTGTCGCGACCATGATCAATAAAGCCTTGTCAAATGTCCAAATCAAGACTGATATTCTGACAGTTGAGAAACTTTACCGTCCGAGTCATGAGTATGGTTTTCTGAGAGAGACCGACACTGTTAAAGATTATTTGGACTTGGTGCGTAAGAATCGTAGCAGCCGTTTCCCTGTTATCAATCAACATCAGGTTGTTGTTGGGGTTGTTACTATGAGAGATGCGGGAGATAAGTCACCAAGTACCACAATTGATAAAGTCATGTCTCGTAGTCTATTTTTGGTTGGATTATCGACAAATATTGCCAATGTGAGTCAACGGATGATTGCTGAAGACTTTGAAATGGTACCGGTTGTTCGAAATAATCAAACCTTGCTTGGGGTTGTAACCAGACGAGATGTCATGGAGAAGATGAGTCGTTCCCAAGTTTCTGCTCTACCTACTTTTTCTGAGCAGATTGGTCAAAAACTTTCTTATCACCATGATGAAGTAGTGATTACAGTGGAACCCTTTATGCTAGAGAAGAACGGTGTTTTGGCTAATGGTGTATTGGCAGAAATTCTGACCCACATGACTCAAGATTTAGTTGTGAATAGTGGTCGCAATCTTATTATTGAGCAGATGCTAATCTACTTTTTGCAGGCTGTTCAGATAGATGATATATTGCGCATTCAAGCACGCATTATCCATCATACGAGACGGTCAGCTATTATTGATTACGATATTTATCATGGTCATCAGATTGTTTCAAAAGCAAATGTAACCGTTAAAATTAATTAGAAACTAGGAGAAAAAATGATAACATTAAAATCAGCTCGTGAAATCGAAGCTATGGATAAGGCAGGTGATTTTCTAGCAAGTATTCATATCGGCTTGCGTGATTTGATTAAGCCTGGCGTAGATATGTGGGAAGTTGAAGAGTATGTTCGCCGTCGTTGTAAGGAAGAAAATTTCCTTCCGCTTCAGATTGGAGTTGACGGTGCCATGATGGACTATCCTTATGCTACTTGTTGCTCTCTTAATGATGAAGTGGCTCATGCTTTCCCTCGTCACTATATCTTGAAAGATGGTGATTTGCTCAAAGTTGATATGGTTTTGGGAGGCCCAATTGCTAAATCCGACCTGAATGTCTCAAAATTAAACTTCAACAATGTGGAACAAATGAAAAAATACACTCAGAGCTATTCTGGTGGTCTTGCAGACTCATGTTGGGCTTATGCTGTTGGTACACCGTCCGAAGAAGTGAAAAACTTGATGGATGTAACTAAAGAAGCTATGTACAAGGGGATTGAGCAAGCTGTTGTTGGAAACCGTATCGGTGATATTGGAGCAGCGATTCAAGAATACGCTGAAAGTCGTGGTTACGGTGTAGTGCGTGATTTGGTTGGTCATGGTGTTGGCCCAACCATGCACGAAGAACCAATGGTTCCAAACTATGGTATTGCTGGTCGTGGGCTTCGTCTCCGTGAAGGAATGGTCTTGACTATTGAACCGATGATCAATACAGGTGACTGGGAAATCGATACAGATATGAAGACCGGTTGGGCGCATAAAACCATTGACGGTGGACTGTCATGCCAATATGAACACCAATTTGTCATTACGAAAGATGGACCTGTTATCTTGACTAGTCAAGGTGAAGAAGGAACTTATTAATAAAAAGTGAAAAGGCTGCTGGAAGTTGATTTTGAAAATAATCCAGTAGATCTTTTCATATTAAATAAACGCATTGTATCAAGTTTTTAAGTGCCTGATATAATGCGTTTTTCTGGCTTTAAAATTCTTACCTCAATATCTTGTACATTATTATCATTTCAAAAAATGAATTTTCTACAATGTTACACTTCAGGTAAAAAATATGTTTCAGATTTTCTGTTACAGAAATAGATATCATTATGAAATAATTATTTTATAATTACTACTATTTCTATAAAAACCACAAAGATATTGGCAAACTATCTGATAAAGAATTATTTCGTGTTGCCAACAAGGCTGCGATGAAGGATTTATTGCCTATCGTGGTTATGAGGTTTAATGAATCTTTAAAGATTGCTTTAGAGCCTTATCATTCAGAATTGTTTTTACATATTTTGAACTCTACTGAACGTGAAAGAAAGTAAAACCGAGAGGGTGTAGAGGAATTATATCTTCTTGATTTTAGTAGTCAATTCGATACTCTCACGACAGAAGATTTAAAGGATTACTTTGATGGAGAAATTATCATTGTTTCACGTTATTATTGTAGATTCTAAAAGAAATCAATTCAGTACATTACCTCTTTTTATTCTTTTTCAAAGGTAAATCCTTCTCCAAGGATTTCGTGGGCTTCTGTAATGGTTATAAAGGCTTGAGGATCGATTCGATGAATCATTTCCTTCATTTTCACAATCTCATTTCTTCCGACAATACAGTAAATGATTTTTAAATCTTCTCGACTATAATAACCTTGACCTGAGATGAAAGTAACACCTCTTCCTAGGTCATCATTAATCGCCTTAGCAAGTTGGTCAGGACGTTTTGTGATAATCATAAATCCTTTGCCGGCATATCCTCCTTCACCAATCAAATCAATGACACGAGAAACGATAAAATCAAATAATAGCGTGTAAGAAACCAATCTCAAGTCCTTGAAGATTAGGAGAATGAGCATGAGAATACAAAAATCTAAGATAAAGAGCAGTTTTCCCATGGATATATGAGTGTATTTATTGAGAATACGAGCTAGAATATCAGTACCACCAGTTGTACCTCCAGCATTAAAGATAATTCCAAGACCAATTCCCAATAGAATTCCAGCTATAAGGGCAGTGATTAGTAAATCACCTTGCAGATCAATATGAAGGGGAATACGCTCAAAAACAGCCAACCAGGCGGACAAAGCTAAGGTTCCTAGTAAACTAGAATAGAGAGATTTTGCTCCAAAAATCTTCCAAGCTAGGAGGAAAAGGGGAATATTAATCAGCAGGTTCATGAGAGAAACAGGGATTTTAAAAAGATAAAAGGTGATGAGGGTAATACCCGTCGCCCCTCCTTCAAAGAGATGATGGGGAACTACAAAATAAGTTAGCCCAAAAGCATAAATAGCAGCACCTAGTAAGATGGTTAAAATGGGATAAATTTTTTTAATCATAGGGACCTCTTTTCTTATAAGTAGATTATATCAAATTTTTAAGAAAAATTTGATTGACTCCATTAGGATTTTTAATCTTTTTTTGATATAATTAAAAGTAAGAAAACCAATCTGAATCCTAAAATAGAAAGATTGATACTATGACAAAAATTAAAATTGTAACCGATTCATCTGTTACTATTGAACCTGAACTAGTAAAACAATTAGATATCACTGTTGTTCCGTTATCTGTAATGATTGATAATGTTGTTTATTCTGATGCGGATTTGAAAGAAGAAGGTAAATTTCTTCAGTTGATGCAAGAAAGTAAGAATCTTCCGAAAACAAGTCAGCCACCTGTAGGTGTCTTTGCTGAAGTTTTTGAAGAACTATGCAAGGATGGTAGCCAGATTCTTGCTATTCATATGTCTCATGCCCTTTCTGGTACTGTAGAAGCGGCACGTCAAGGTGCTAGCTTATCTACTGCCGATGTGACAGTTATTGATAGTTCCTTCACTGACCAAGCCCTGAAATTCCAAGTTGTTGAGGCTGCGAAGTTAGCACAAGAAGGCAAAGATATGGAGGAAATTTTAACTCGCATAGAAGAGGTAAAAAACCACACAGAACTCTATATTGGTGTTTCTACTTTGGAAAATCTTGTCAAAGGTGGACGAATTGGCCGTGTAACTGGATTGTTGAGCTCCCTTCTCAATATACGTGTTGTCATGCAGATGAAAGACCATGAATTGCAGCCAATCGTTAAAGGTCGTGGAGCTAAAACTTTTAAAAAATGGTTAGATGAGTTGATAACGTCGCTCTCTGAACGTTCTGTAGCAGAGATTGGAATTTCATATTCTGGCAGTGCTGATTGGGCCAAAGAGATGAAAGAAAGCTTACAAGCTTATGTTGAAAAGCCAATTTCAGTTTTGGAAACGGGCTCTATTATTCAAACTCACACGGGTGAGAACGCTTGGGCTATTTTAGTACGTTACTACTCTTAAAAAAATAAATAAAATGGGAAGAAATAGCGTTTTTAACTTGACCTAAAAGGGATTTTAGGATATGATTATAATTGTTAATTAGAAATTAAATTGGAGGAATCATTAACATGGCAAACAAACAAGATTTGATCGCTAAAGTAGCAGAAGCTACAGAATTGACTAAGAAAGACTCAGCAGCTGCAGTTGAAGCTGTATTCTCAGCAGTAGCTGACTACCTTGCAGCTGGTGAAAAAGTTCAATTGATCGGTTTTGGTAACTTTGAAGTTCGTGAGCGTGCTGCACGTAAAGGTCGCAACCCACAAACTGGTAAAGAAATCACAATTGCTGCTTCTAAAGTACCAGCATTCAAAGCTGGTAAAGCTCTTAAAGACGCTGTTAAATAATCAGCCTTTAAAAAGCCTATTGTATCAAGCTTTCTAGCTTGGTCAGTAGGCTTTTTTGTGTATAGAGGGCAAAAAAGGGGCCAGAATCTGAATGAACTAGTACCGGAACAAATATTTCAAATATTGGCTAATTCAAATTGCGTAGCAGAAATCATACAAATGAAATTGATTATAGTAAAATAGGATATGAATTATTAAGAAAGTTGGTTCTTTATTGGAAACGATAGTATTTTCAATCTCTGTTTTTCTAGCGGGTGTTTTATCCTTTTTTTCTCCTTGTATTTTTCCTCTTCTACCAGTCTATGCTGGAATTTTATTGGATGATCAGGAAAGTGCAAAAAGCTTCTCTCTGTTTGGAAGGAAAGTCGCTTGGTCAGGTTTGATTCGAACGCTTTGCTTTATTGCAGGTATCTCTCTCATTTTCTTTATCTTAGGATTTGGTGCTGGTTACCTTGGTAATATTCTCTATGCCAATTGGTTTCGCTATACCATGGGAACGATTATCATCATTTTAGGCCTTCACCAGATGGAAATTTTTCATTTTAAGAAATTAGAGGTTCAAAAAAGCTTTACTTTTAAGAAATCAGAAGCCAATCGTTATTGGTCAGCCTTTTTACTCGGTATTACTTTTAGCTTTGGTTGGACGCCTTGTATTGGTCCAGTTTTAAGTTCTGTTTTAGCGCTTGCCGCTTCTGGAGGTAATGGTGCTTGGCAAGGTGCAATCTATACCTTGATTTACACTCTGGGGATGGCAATTCCTTTCTTGGTTTTGGCACTAGCTTCAGGCGTAGTTATGCCATATTTTAGTAAAATTAAACGTCATATGATGCTACTGAAGAAAATTGGTGGTTTCCTTATTATTTTAATGGGAATTTTATTACTATTAGGACAAGTAAATGTTCTAGCTGGAATTTTTGAATAAAGGAGAAAAAGATGAAAAAAGTAATGTTTGCTGGCTTAAGCCTCTTGTCATTAGTTGTATTGATAGCTTGTGGTGAGGAAGAGACTAAAAAGACTAAAGCACCAGAACAATCCCCAAAACAACAGCAACAAACGACTGTACAACAAATTGCTGTTGGGAAAGAGGCGCCAGATTTTACCTTGCAATCAATGGATGGCAAAGAAGTAAAGTTATCTGATTATAAGGGTAAAAAGGTTTATTTGAAGTTTTGGGCTTCATGGTGTGGTCCATGTAAAAAAAGTATGCCTGAGTTGATGGAATTAGCGGCGAAACCAGATCGTGATTTTGAAATTCTTACTGTTATTGCACCAGGAATTCAAGGTGAAAAAACTGTTGAGCAATTCCCACAATGGTTCCAAGATCAAGGTTATAAGGATATCCCAGTTCTTTATGACACCAAAGCAACCACCTTCCAAGCTTATCAAATTAGAAGCATTCCTACAGAATATCTAATTGATAGTCAAGGTAAGATTGGAAAGATACAATTGGGTGCTATCAGTAATGCGGATGCAGAAGCAGCCTTTAAAGAAATGAACTAGAATAGATAAAAATCTGATTACAAGAGAGTAGTCAGATTTTTTAGAAAAACATTTTATAAATATTCACAAATACCCTATATTTATGGTAAAATAGAATCATCATTTTATTTTGGAGTCAAAGATGAATATATTTAGAACAAAGAATGTCAGTTTGGATAAAACGGAGATGCACAGGCATTTGAAATTATGGGATTTGATTTTGTTAGGTATCGGAGCCATGGTAGGAACTGGTGTTTTTACAATCACAGGTACTGCAGCAGCAACTCTAGCGGGTCCAGCCCTAGTGATTTCAATCGTCATTTCTGCCTTGTGTGTGGGATTATCAGCCCTCTTTTTTGCAGAATTTGCTTCGCGAGTACCCGCTACAGGTGGTGCCTACAGTTATCTCTATGCCATCTTAGGAGAATTCCCAGCCTGGTTGGCTGGTTGGTTAACCATGATGGAGTTCATGACAGCCATATCGGGTGTGGCTTCTGGTTGGGCAGCGTATTTTAAAGGGCTTCTCTCTCAATACGGGATAGCCCTTCCTCAGGCTTTAAATGGTACCTTTAATCCTCAAGCAGGAACATTTATTGATTTATTGCCTATTCTTGTCTTGGTATTGGTGACCTCGCTTGTTTTACTTAATGCTAAAGCAGCCTTACGCTTTAATTCTATTCTAGTTATTTTGAAATTTTCCGCTTTAGCTCTCTTTGTTTTAGTAGGAATTTGGCATATCAAACTTGAGAACTGGAGCAATTTTGCTCCTTATGGTTTTGGACAAATCTATGGTGCTAGTACTGGTATTATGGCTGGTGCGTCCTTGATGTTCTTCGGTTTTTTGGGATTTGAATCCATCTCTATGGCCGTAGATGAGGTCAAGACTCCTCAAAAAAATATTCCTAGAGGGATTGTCTTATCGCTCTCTATCGTAACCATTCTTTATGCCTTGGTGACGCTTGTCTTAACTGGTGTGGTCCATTATAGCCATCTAAATGTCGACGATGCCGTTGCCTTTGCTCTTCGTAGCATTGGGATTAGTTGGGCAGCCAACTATGTGTCATTAGTGGCTATCTTAACCTTGATTACGGTTTGTATCTCAATGACTTATGCCCTATCGCGTATGATTTACAGTTTAGCGCGTGACGGATTGATGCCTGCCGCCTTTAAAGAATTAACAAAGACTAGCAAGGTACCAAAGAATGCTACTATCTTGACAGGTCTAGCTTCAGCAGCAGCTGCAGGAATATTCCCACTAGCCAGTATCGCAGCCTTCTTAAACATTTGTACCTTGGCCTACTTGATTATGCTGGCTTACGGCTTGATTCGCTTACGGAAAGAAAAAGGAATGCCCAAAGCTGGAGAATTTAAAACACCATTAGTACCCTTATTACCGATTTTATCAATCATCATTTGTTTATCCTTTATGTTGCAGTATAATATGGAAACCTGGATTGCTTTCCTAGTTGCATTGTTGATAGGAAGTATCATTTACTTTTCTTATGGCTATAAGCATTCTACCATAGAAGAATAAAGTGAGAATCTGTTGAGTTATTGAAACTCAGCAGATTTTTATATGTGAAAGAAATTTCAAATTTTTTCTAAAAATAGCTTGACAGATTAAATTTTTAGGAGTAGAATGTTTACCAGTTAATTAAATAGTTAAGGAGTTGTTTATGAAGAAACAAAGTTTATTTTTAGTATTGTTAAGTGTCTTTCTTTTGTGTTTAGGGGCTTGTGGCCAAAAGGAAAGTCAGACTGGGAAAGGGATGAAAATTGTAACCAGTTTTTATCCTGTCTATGCTATGGTCAAGGAAGTATCTGGTGACTTGAATGATGTTCGGATGATTCAGTCAAGTAGTGGAATTCACTCCTTTGAACCTTCGGCAAATGATATCGCAGCCATCTATGATGCAGATGTCTTTGTTTACCATTCGCATACTCTTGAATCTTGGGCGGGAAGTCTGGACCCCAATCTTAAAAAATCCAAAGTTAAGGTTTTAGAGGCTTCTGAAGGAATGACCTTAGACCGAGTCCCAGGGCTAGAAGATGTGGAAGCAGGGGATGGAGTTGATGAAAAAACGCTCTATGACCCTCACACTTGGCTAGATCCTGAAAAAGCTGGCGAAGAAGCTCAGATTATCGCTGATAAACTTTCAGAGGTGGATAGTGAGCATAAAGAAACTTATCAAAAAAATGCGCAAGCCTTTATCAAAAAAGCTCAAGAATTGACTAAGAAATTCCAGCCTAAATTTGAAAAAGCGAGTCAGAAAACTTTTGTAACACAGCATACAGCCTTTTCTTATCTTGCTAAGAGATTTGGATTAAATCAACTTGGAATCGCTGGTATCTCTCCTGAACAAGAACCAAGTCCAAGACAACTAACAGAAATTCAGGAATTTGTTAAAACCTATAAGGTTAAAACGATTTTTACAGAAAGTAATGCTTCTTCAAAAGTAGCTGAAACTCTTGTCAAATCAACAGGTGTGGGTCTTAAAACTCTGAATCCTTTAGAGGCAGACCCACAAAATGACAAGACTTATCTCGAAAATCTTGCAGAAAATATGAGTGTTTTAGCAGAAGAATTGAAATGAGGAAAGAATGAAAATCAATAAAAAATATGTAGCGGGTTCAGTGGCAGTTCTTGCCCTAAGTGTTTGTTCCTATGAGCTTGGACGGTATCAAGCTGGACAAGTTAAGAAAGATTCTAATCGAGTTGCTTATATAGATGGTGACCAGGCTAGTCAAAAGGCAGAGAACTTGACACCAGATGAAGTTAGTAAGAGAGAGGGAATCAACGCCGAACAAATTGTTATCAAGATTACGGATCAAGGTTATGTGACCTCTCATGGAGACCATTATCATTACTATAATGGCAAGGTTCCTTATGATGCCATCATCAGTGAAGAACTCCTCATGAAAGATCCGAATTATCAGTTGAAGGATGCAGACATTGTCAATGAAATCAAGGGTGGCTATGTCATTAAGGTAGACGGGAAATACTATGTTTACCTCAAGGATACTGCCCACGCGGATAATATTCGGACAAAAGAAGAGATTAAACGTCAGAAGCAGGAACACAGTCATAATCATGGAGGCAGTTCTAATGATCAGGCGGTAGTTGCTGCCAGAGCTCAAGGACGCTATACAACGGATGATGGTTATATCTTTAATGCCTCTGATATCATTGAGGATACGGGTGATGCCTATATTGTTCCTCATGGCAATCACTTCCACTATATTCCGAAGAGTGATTTGTCTGCGAGTGAATTAGCTGCTGCCCAAGCCTTCTTATCTGGAAAAGGTGGGCAATTAAGTACGGTTGAATATCGTTCAAGCAGAGCTGAAACAAGATCTAGTGTGAGAACGAGTCAATCTGAAACTCCTCAAAATCCTGCAACGTCTCCTGAGAGTCAAAATGAGGATTTAGCTAGTCTCCTTCAAGAATTGTACGCTTTGCCACTTAGCCAACGTCATGTGGAGTCTGATGGATTAGTATTTGACCCAGCACAGATTACAAAACGTACTGCCAATGGTGTGGCAGTACCTCACGGGGATCATTTCCATTTCATCCCTTATTCGCAAATGTCTGCCTTGGAAGAAAAATTGGCTCGAAATCTACCAATTGGAGGTCAGCCAATTCAAAGTCATGCTGATAATACGAAACCAAGTAGCCCTGAGAAAACAAGTTCAACACCAAGCTCAACGATTAAACCAAACTTTAATCTCAATACGCCGGCACCGAATCGAGGAACTGGAGGAGCCTATACAACGGATGATGGGTATGTCTTTAGTCCGACAGATGTGATTGAAGATACAGGTGACGCTTTTGTTGTACCGCATGGCAATCATTTCCACTATATACCTAAGAGTGATTTGTCAGCAGGAGAATTGGCTGCTGCCCAAGCTTATTGGAATGGTAAACAGGGTTCTCATTCTTCTACAAGCTCAAGTAAACCAAGTAGTGATAATGCTAAACCAGTCCAACCAAGTTTGACAGAGACTCCAAACCTGACTGTCACCCCAACATATCATCAAAATCAAGGGGAAGATATCCCAACACTTTTAAGTGAATTGTATGCTAAACCTTTATCAGAACGCCATGTTGAATCGGATGGTCTAGTCTTTGATCCGGCACAAATCATCAAACGTACAGCTAACGGTGTCGCAGTTCCTCACGGAGACCATTATCACTTTATCCCTTATTCCCAAATGTCACCGCTGGAAGAAAAATTGGCTCGTATGATAGCTGTCAAGGGACAAAATGGCAGTGTCTTGCCAAGTGTTACTCCTCTGAAGCCAGCCCCTACTACCAAACCTCAAGCACCAGTGGGAAATAAACCGACAGAATTTGATGTCAACCAGGTTGTTAGAAAAGTTGGCGACGGTTATATTTTCGAGGATAAGGGAGTCAGTCGTTATGTTCTAGCTAAAGACCTGGCCAAGGATAAGATTGACGCCATTGAAAATCTCTTGTCTAAGAAAACTCAAGAGACACATGCCCTAGTTGCGAAGAAAGAAAATGTCGTTCCTCGTGACCAAGAATTTTATGATAAAGCATATAATTTATTGGCCGAGGCTCATAAAGCCTTGTCTGAAAATAAGGGTCGTACTTCTGATTTCCAAGCCTTAGACAAATTAGCAGAACGCTTGAATGATGAATCTTCTAATAAAGGAAAATTGGTAGATGATTTATTGTCATTCCTAGCACCAATTACTCATCCAGAACGTCTTGGTAAACCAAATTCTCAAATTGCTTATACAGACGATGAAATTAAATTAGCGAAATTAGCAGGTAAGTATACAACAGAAGATGGCTATATCTTTGACACTCGTGATATTACCAGTGATGAGGGAGATGCTTATGTAACTCCACATATGTCCCATAGTCATTGGATTAAGAAAGAGAGCTTGTCTGAAGCTGAAAGAGTGGCAGCCCAGGCTTATGCTAAAGAGAAAGGTTTGATACCTCCTTCAACAGAGAATCAGGGTTCAGGAAATACTGAGGTTAAAGGAGTAGAAGCAATCTATAATAAAGTGGAAGCAGCTAAGAAGGTCCCACTTGATCATATTCCTTACAATCTACAACATACTGTTGAAGTTAAAAATGGTAGCTTAATTATACCTCATTACGACCATTACCATAACATTAAATTTGGTTGGTTTGACGAAGGACTCTATGAAGCACCTAAGGGTTATAGCCTTGAGGATCTCTTTGCGACTGTAAAATATTATGTTGAACATCCTGAAGAACGTCCTCACTCAGATAATGGTTGGGGAAATGCCAGCGACCATGTTCGTAAAAATAAGGCAGACAAAGACAGTAAATCTGATGAAGATAAGGAAGATCATCATGAATCAGTCGAGTCAACCCGTCCTGAATCCAATGAAAAAGAAAATCATACAGGTTCAACCCCTTCAGTAGATAATCTTTATAAACCGAGCACTGATGAAGACGAGACAGAAGAAGTACCTAAAGATACAACAGACGAAGCTGAAGTACCTCAAGTAGAAACCGAAAAAGTAGAAGCCAAACTCAAAGAAGTAGAAGCTCTACTTGCTAAAGTAACGGATGCTAGTTTGAAAGACAATGTGACAGAGAGCCTATCTGGTTTACGAAATAATCTGAGTCTCCAAACCATGGATAATAATGGTATCATGGCAGAAGCAGAAAAATTACTTGCGTTGTTAAAAGGTAGTGAGTCAGTTACGACGAAACCAGAAGCATAAGTTTATCCTATTAAATCAATATGATGTAAGAGTCAGTAGCAATACTGGCTTTTATTTTTTAAATGACATAAAAATCTTGACAGATAAACTTAAAAAAGGTAAACTATTTACTGGTTAATTAATTGGTTAAATAACCATTTGAGAAAAAACTGTTTAACCGAGAAAAGAAGTTAAGAAAAGCTTCATCATTTATTGAAATGAGGGATTTATGAAATTCAGTAAAAAGTATATTGCAGCTGGATCAGCTGTTATCGTATCCTTGAGTCTTTGCGCCTATGCATTGAACCAGCATCGTTCACAGGAAAATAAGGACAATAATCGTGTCTCTTATGTGGATGGTAGTCAGTCAAGTCAGAAAACTGAAAACCTGACACCAGATCAGGTTAGCCAGAAAGAAGGAATTCAGGCTGAGCAAATTGTCATCAAAATTACAGATCAGGGCTATGTGACGTCACACGGTGACCACTATCATTACTATAATGGGAAAGTTCCTTATGATGCCCTCTTTAGTGAAGAACTCTTGATGAAGGATCCAAACTATCAACTTAAAGATGCTGATATTGTCAATGAAGTCAAGGGTGGTTATATCATCAAGGTCGATGGAAAATATTATGTCTACCTGAAAGATACAGCTCATGCTGATAATGTTCGAACCAAGGATGAAATTAATCGTCAAAAACAAGAACATGTCAAAGATAATGAGAAGGTCGGCTCTGATGTTGCTGTAGCAAGGTCTCAGGGACGCTATACGACAGATGATGGTTATGTCTTTAATCCAGCTGACATTATCGAAGATACTGGTGATGCTTATATCGTTCCTCACGGAGGTCACTATCACTATATTCCAAAAAGTGACTTGTCTGCTAGTGAGTTAGCTGCTGCTAAAGCTCATTTAGCTGGCAAAAATACGCAACCAAGTCAGCTAAGCTATTCTTCAACAGCTAGTGAGAATAATACTCAATCTACAGTGCAAGGATTAACTAGCAAGCCAGAAAGCAAAGTTGAAAATCTCCAAAGTCTATTGAAAGAACTCTACGATTCACCTAGCGACAAACGTTACAGTGAATCAGATGGCTTAGTCTTTGACCCTGCTAAGATTATCAGTCGTACACCAAATGGAGTTGCGATTCCGCATGGCGACCATTATCATTTTATTCCTTACAGCAAACTCTCTGCTTTAGAAGAAAAGATTGCTAGAATGGTGCCTATCGGTGGAACTGGTTCTACGGTCTCTACAAATGAAAAACCTCATGAAGTAGCGTCTAGTCTAGGAAGTCTTCCAAGTAATCCATCTATATTGAATAATGCTTCTTCAACGTTAAATAAGGAAATTCCTTCAACATCTGATGGTTATATCTTTAATCCTAAAGATATTGTCGAAGAAACTGCTACAGCTTATATTGTAAGACATGGTGATCATTTCCATTACATTCCAAAATCGACCGTAATTGGTCAACCGACTCTTCCAAATAATGGTCTAACAACACCTTCGCCATCTCTTCCAGTCAATCCTGGTGTTTCACATGAGGAACATGAAGAAGGTGGACACGGCTTTGATGCCAATCGTATTATTGCGGAAGATGAAGCAGGATTTATCATGAGTCACGGCGACCATAATCATTACTTCTTCAAGAAGGATTTGACTGCTGATCAAATCAAGGCAGCGCAGGATCACTTGAAAGGTGCAAGTCCAGCAANACCAAATCCAGCTCATGACGACGATCACGATGAAGATCATCATGGACACCATCATGATGAAGACCATGATCACGGCTTTGATGCCAATCGTATTATTGCGGAAGATGAAGCAGGATTTATCATGAGTCACGGCGACCATAATCATTACTTCTTCAAGAAGGATTTGACTGCTGATCAAATCAAGGCAGCGCAGGATCACTTGAAAGGTGCAAGTCCAGCAACACCAAATCCAGCTCATGACGACGATCACGATGAAGATCATCATGGACACCATCATGATGAAGACCATGATCACGGTTTTGATGCCGATCGTGTCATCAGTGAGGATGAGCAAGGTTTTGTCATGAGTCATGGTGACCACAATCATTACTTCTTCAAGAAGGATTTGACAGCAGAGCAAATTAAGGCAGCTCAGGATCATTTGAAAACACATCATGATGCAGAGCCTGTAAAACCTCTTGCTAAAACGGTAGAGTCTTTCTCAAGAGATGCTAGCGATGAAGAAAAGATTGCTTATATTTCGAAGACCTACGGTGTTCCACTTGAAGCGATTAGAATTTCAAACGGATTCTTTGTCTTTGGAAATCCAGACCAAGCCTACGACCCAACTCATATCCATCCCTATGCTGTTCGTAAAGAACATGTTCGGATTCCTCTTCAAACTGGCAATCCAGAACTTGATTTCCTAAATGAACTTTACACGACTGCTTTGCGAGATGGTGTGTCTCCTTATAGTTTACAGGTAGAAAATGGTAGTTTTGTGATTCCTCATGGCGACCATAATCACTACATCAAGGTTCAAACTAAGGGATATGAAGTGGCTTTGAAAAACAAGATTCCAGCCCTGCAATCCAATTATCAACCTGGAGCTTTTGATGAGAAGGCAGTCTTGGCAAAAGTAGATCAACTTTTAGCTGATAGCAGAAGTATCTATAAAGACAAGCCTATTGAACAAAGACAGATTGAGTTAGCCTTAGGTCAGTTTACTGAAAACATGAAGAAACTGGCAACTAACTCTACAGCAGGTTATCTTGCAACCCTTGATCTCTTTGATAAGCAATATATCCATATTGATGAAAGTGTCAAACCTGTTGAAACAAGTGCTTTAGATAAGAAATATCAAGCCTTGATTGATAAAATCAATACTCTGGATACAGACACTTTTGGACTTCCTAAGAAAGACCTTCTCGTTCGACTTCAAGAAGCTAAATTGGCTAAAGATGAGGCTGCTTTAGCAGCGGTTGAATCACAACTTCAAGCCTTGCAAGACTTTAATGATCGAACAGGTGTAACAACTGTAGAATACATCAAGTATTTCTACGAACACGTAAATGACGGTCGTTTGAGTGATGAACTTCGAAACAAAGTGGCTCAGTTGACTTGGACCTTGTATCAATCTCAATCCTTCCTTAAGGCAGCAGAATTGAACAAATTATTCCCAAACATCTATCAGGCAAAACAAGAAGTGGAAGAAGCTTTGAAAGCTCAACCAACTACTACTAAATCGACTCAGACAGTTCTAGATACTGAAAAAGTTGATAATCAAAGTGCCAAGACAGCTATTTATGGCTTCTTGAAAGAATTGTACGGAGACTTTATGCCTGAAGAACATGTCAATCATGTTAGCAAGGAAGAAGTAGAAAGCCGCTTGAGCAAGGCAACTCAACTCTTGGAACAAATCCAAGAAGAAGGAATCAGACAATCCTTGGCAGAAGAAGTAGAAAATCTCAAAGTTGCTACAAACAAGGCTGATGCAGACTTGGATGAAGTAAATAGTCAGGTAAAAGATGTCTTGACTCGTATCGCTAGCGCCCTTCAACAAGAGAAGGAAAATGCTGAGCAAGACCCTCAGACACTAGTACTCTATCAAAAACTCTACGATATTCTCATGTCACTTCACTCTTATTTAGAAAACAACAAGGGTTCTGATGCAGACTTTGATAAGGTGGATGCATTACTAGACCAACTTTCTGCTAAGAGTAAGGATAAAGCCGCTTTACTTGAATTGACAAAAGCTATCCTAGTTTTGAATCAAGAAATCAAGTCAAAATCAAGCGCAAGTGAAGAAGCAACTCCAGCGACAAATGCTGAGGCAAATGGTGATAAGACCAGTGCTGAGAACCAACCAAACGTAGTTGCAGAATCAAATAGTGAAACTGCAAGGGACGAAAACAAACCAAGCAACACAACAGATTCTAAACCTGCTGAATCATCTTCAGAAAAGGAAACAACAGAATCTACAACAAGTATTGGAAATCAAGAAAAACCAGTAGAATAAAAAGAAAGGCGAAGTAGCTGAGCTACCTCGTCTTTTTAGTCTTTATAAGCTACGATACCAATAATGGTATCAACTGCACGTTCCATGGTCTGAAGGCTGACGTATTCAAAACGTCCGTGCATATTTTCTCCACCCGCAAAGATATTAGGAGTTGGGATTCCCATAAAGGAAATCTTAGAGCCGTCTGTCCCTCCACGGATTGGTTCGATTATAGGAGTAATCCCCAAATCTTCCATAACTGCTTTGGCAATGGTAATTGGAGTCATATCTTTTTCAATGACTTCTTTCATATTGTAGTACTGGTCTGTCAAGTTTAGGGTGACACGGTCGCTACCAAGTTCTTGATTCATCTTATCAGCGATAGACTGCATTGCTGCTTTACGAGCTTCAAAGGCATCTTTTTCAAAATCACGAATGATGTAGCTTGCACGCGCCTCTTCGACACTACCTGTCACATCCATTAAATGATAGAAACCTTGGTAACCTTCAGTTAACTCAGGTCTGTCATTCTCTGGAAGTTGATTGTGAAAATCAATTGCTAGCTGAAGGGCATTGACCATCTGACCTTTTGCGGTACCAGGGTGGACATTGCGTCCTTGGAAATGTAACTCAGCACCAGCTGCTGAGAAGGTCTCGTACTGAAGTTCACCTAGTGGGCCACCATCAACTGTGTAAGCAAAATCTACATCAAAGTCCTCAGCATCAAATTTATTTGCACCGATACCGATTTCTTCATCTGGACCAAAACCAACACGAATCTCACAGTGTTTAATTTCAGGGTGAGCAGTAAGATATTCAATAGCTGTCATAATTTCAGCAATGCCTGACTTGTCATCAGCTCCTAGCAAGGTTGTTCCATCTGTTGTGATGAGTGTTTGTCCTGGATATTTTTCAAGACTCTTAAAGTCAGCTGGATCGAGTTTGAAACCAGAATTTCCAAGTTCAATCACACCACCATCGTAGTTTTCAATTACCTGTGGATTGACTCCTTCGGCATTAAAATCAGCAGTATCCATGTGAGATATAAAGCCAATCTTACGTGTTAAAGATGGATCATTGGCTGGTAAGGTTCCAATTGCAAAACCATTTGGTAGATAATAAACATTTTGTAATCCAACACGTTTCATTTCAGGAATAAGAACATTTGTAGCAAAATCTACCTGACTCTGCGTACTTGGAGTAGTAGTAGAGTGTTCATCAGAGCGCGTATTGACCTTAACGTAGGTTAAGAAGCGGTCCAAGAGATTGGGATAAGTCATAAAAAACTCCTTTTGAATTCATTTTTTCCATTGTATCATAGAAAAGAGAGAAAAACAAAAGACTGAAGTTAGGGAAATTCACTATGTTGGCGTTTACTTATTAACGAATTAATGATAAAATAAACTTGATAAAAATATCACAAGGAAGCAATTATGAAAAAAGCAATTTTAATGATGACTTTCGGTTCGCCAGAAGAGATTACCTTTGAAGGTGTGGCTGATTTTTTCACAAATATTCGTCGTGGAGTGAGACCTCAAGACCACGAAATTCAAACTCTCTACGATAATTATGTACTTATTGGAGGGACGCCTCTGCAAAAAATTACCCGAGAAGAGGTTGCCTTAGTAGAAGCCAGGCTGGGGAATGAATACAGTGTTTATTTTGCTAATAAGTTTTCCAAACCCTTTATTCCAGATGTGATTGGTCAGATGGAAGCAGACGGAATCGAGCAGTGTATTTGCTTGATTTTAGAGCCCCATTATTCTTTCTACTCTGTCATGGGCTATGAAAAATTTTTAGAAAGCAAGCAGATCCAATTTTTTGTTATTAAGGACTGGTATCAAGAAGAAGCGCTCTTAGACTATTGGGCAGATGAAATTGCTAAGATTTTAAAAGAAGAAGTAAAGCAGGATAGCTTTAAAGTCATCTTTTCAGCTCATAGTGTGCCCATTTTTGCCTTGGATTTTGGTGATCCTTATATCGATCAAATTTTTGAAAATAGCAAGTTAGTCGCTGAAAAACTAGGTTTGAGTTCCACTCAATATACAAATACCTGGCAGAGTGAAAGTGATATCGGTATTCCATGGATTAAGCCAGATGTTTTAGAGTATCTCAGAGAACGGAAAGAACATCCAGACCATTATATTTTTATACCTATTAGTTTTATTAGTGAGCACATTGAAGTCTTGTTTGACAACGATGTGGAATGTTATGACTTGTGTCAGGAATTGGGGGTGAACTATCATCGTCCACCAATGCCAAATACGGATTCACGTTTGATTGATGCCTTGGTCAATACCGTCAGAGCTAATGAGAACAAAGAGTTTAAGGAATTTCTCCCAGAAGAAGAAACCTTTGATGAGTTAGTTCCGTCAGATGAGACTAAAAACATTTTGGCCGAATCTCAAGATTTACAAATGCCGGAATTTGTGAAAAAACTGATTGAGAAAAAAGGTCGTGAAAATGTTAAGATGCCTTATCTTATTAAGAAAATGCTTGAGAAAGCAGGTAAGTTACCAAAAGAGTAAAGAAAAAGGATTTAGCTTTGTGCTAGATCCTTTTAATTGATTATTTTTTCTCAAGAAGAGCTTTGATTTCTTGAAGTACTTCCAACTCAGTTGGACCAGCTGGAGCTTCCTCAGCAGCTTCTTCTTTCTTAGTAAGGCTTTGAGCTTTTTCAATACCTTTGATTACAAAGAAGAGAACAGTACCTACAACAAGGAAGTTGATAATAGCACTCAAGAATTTACCATATGTAACACCATTCCATGCAAGCTCAGCGATGTTTTGTACTTTCGCAGCTTCCAAGGCTGGGTTCAATAGTAGAGGAGTGATGATATCATTTACAAATGAAGTAACGATTGCACCAAAAGCAGAGGCAATGATCACACCGACAGCAAGGTCAACAACATTACCACGAAGCAAAAATGCTTTAAGATCTTTTAACATTTTCATAATTCCTTTCCAAAATTTTTACTCTTGATTATATATTAATTAAGAAGTTCTTGCAAGCAATATGCTTAATTTTTCCTTATTTTTTAAAAATAAATACCTTACTAAAAATATAATTGAGGATAATTATCAAGAATTGTGAAATAACGGTTTCAATACTATTAACCTTGTCTATATTATTATTTACAAATTGTCCGATAATATTAGGAAACTGAGTTACAAAGAGAAAAGTTAAAAACAAGTCTAAAAGAAAAGTAGAAAGACGTGCTAGAGTAAATTTTACTAAACGGATTGACCAATTCTCTCTATCTTGCTTAAAGACAAGCCTATCATTTGTAAAAAAGGCAAAGAGGATACCGATACTATTTGCTAGTCCAGTAGCAAGCAGTTCTTTATGGGTTAATTGATAAATGACTAATCGGGATAGAATGGAGACAAGAGTAGTTGCTATACCAAAAAAGAGATAGGCTAAGAGCTCATTCTCGAAGAGACTTTGAATGCGTTTTTTCATACTTTTAGTATAGCATAAAGCAAGTTATTGTGCTATACTAGTAAGGTTGATTGAATCAACCCTTGGTGCTTAGCTTCTTTCACCAAGCATATTACACGCGGGCAACCGCCAAAGGAGAAAAGATGAAAAAATTAACTATTCGTGATGTTGCAGATATTGCAATCGTCGCTGCTATCTATGTCGTTTTGACTGTTACACCGCCCCTAAATGCTATTAGCTATGGTGCTTATCAGTTTCGTATTTCAGAAATGATGAACTTTATGGCTTTTTACAATCCTAAGTATATCATAGGAGTTTCTATCGGTTGTATGATTGCTAATTTCTTTAGCTTCGGACTGCTAGATGTCTTTGTTGGTGGTGGATCAACCTTAGTATTCCTCAGTCTAGGTGTTTGGCTTTTTGCAAAATACAGCAAAGATTACCTCTTTAATGGATTAATTCGAAAAGATCATTTCTTCTTTTCAATCCTCTTTTCAATTTCCATGTTTACTATCGCTGCAGAGTTGAATATCGTAGCGCAATTACCATTTTTCCTTACTTGGTTCACAACAGGGATTGGTGAATTTGCCTCATTAATTATTGGTGCGATTATCATTGGTAAAATTGGTCGTCGAATTGATTTAAGCAAATAGACGAAGAGAAGCTAGGTGGCTCTTACCTGGCTTTTTCTTATGGAAAATTTCTAAGGAAACTTGACAAGATTTTCTAACTATAGTATACTTTTTAAGTAAGCTGATTTAGCTCAGTTGGCAGAGCGCATCCATGGTAAGGATGAGGTCGCCGGTTCAATCCCGGCAATTAGCATGATATTTACAGGGAAACTCTTGAGCACAAGAGTTTTTTTCTTATGCTCGCGAGAAAAAATTCTGACTTTTGTATAATAAAAGTCATCCTGCAAAAATTTTTTATTGACAAAACCACTTATTTCTAGTAATATAATAGACGCGATGAGTCGATAGGTAGTCTTCGGACTACTATTGAGCATAAGGAGGTCATAACGCAGGAGCGGACCTTGATGAGTTGTGTGAACCTGCTCATCACATGAAGATGCCTCTTAGTCCCTAGTCTAGCGACTGGGGATTTTTATTTTCCAAAAAATGATGAAAAAGCTTTGCAATTCATGGAAAAAGTAGTATAATACATCTATTATAGAAATTTTTAGAAAATTCCGAAAGAGGTTATTTATGGGATATACAGTTGCTGTAGTCGGCGCGACAGGTGCTGTCGGAGCTCAGATGATAAAAATGTTGGAAGAATCAACACTTCCAATCGATAAAATTCGTTTACTTGCTTCTGCACGTTCAGCAGGCAAGACTTTGAAGTTTAAAGATCAAGATATTACGATTGAAGAAACAACTGAAACAGCTTTTGAAGGAGTTGATATTGCTCTCTTTTCAGCAGGTGGTTCTACATCAGCTAAATATGCACCATACGCAGTTAAAGCTGGAGCGGTAGTAGTAGATAATACATCTTACTTCCGTCAAAATCCAGATGTTCCTTTGGTCGTTCCAGAGGTCAATGCTCATGCACTTGATGCCCACAACGGTATCATTGCCTGCCCTAACTGTTCAACAATCCAAATGATGGTAGCTCTTGAGCCAGTTCGCCAAAAATGGGGCTTGGACCGTATCATTGTTTCAACTTACCAAGCAGTTTCTGGTGCTGGTATGGGAGCAATTCTTGAGACACAACGTGAACTTCGTGAAGTCTTGAATGATGGTGTAACCCCACGTGATTTGCATGCGGAAATCTTGCCTTCAGGTGGTGATAAGAAACACTATCCTATCGCCTTCAACGCTCTTCCACAAATCGATGTTTTCACTGACAATGATTACACTTACGAAGAGATGAAGATGACCAAGGAAACTAAGAAAATCATGGAAGATGACAGCATTGCAGTATCTGCAACATGTGTCCGTATTCCAGTCTTGTCAGCTCACTCTGAGTCTGTTTACATCGAAACAAAAGAAGTTGCTCCAATCGAAGAAGTAAAAGCAGCTATCGCAGCCTTCCCAGGTGCTGTTCTTGAGGATGATGTAGCTCATCAAATTTATCCTCAAGCCATCAATGCAGTGGGTTCACGTGATACCTTTATTGGTCGTATCCGTAAAGACTTGGATGCTGAAAAAGGAATCCACATGTGGGTTGTTTCAGATAACCTTCTCAAAGGTGCTGCTTGGAACTCAGTTCAGATTGCTGAAACTCTTCACGAACGTGGATTGGTTCGTCCAACAGCTGAGTTGAAATTTGAATTAAAATAGTCATATTGTTTAGGAGTTCAGATGAACTCCTTCTTTGAAATAGAGAGGTGTTTTCATGTCTTATCAAGATTTAAAAGAGTGTAAAATCATCACAGCCTTTATTACCCCCTTTCATGAGGATGGTTCCATCAACTTTGATGCCATTCCAGCCTTGATTGAGCATTTATTGGCCCATCATACGGATGGAATTCTTCTCGCAGGGACCACTGCTGAGAGTCCAACCTTGACCCACGATGAGGAGTTGGAGTTGTTTGCGGCTGTACAAAAGATTGTCAATGGACGCGTTCCTTTGATTGCGGGTGTGGGTACCAATGATACCCGAGACTCTATCGAGTTTGTCAAAGAAGTAGCAGAATTCGGTGGTTTTGCTGCTGGGCTTGCTATTGTTCCTTACTACAACAAACCTTCTCAAGAAGGAATGTATCAGCACTTTAAGGCCATTGCAGATGCTTCTAACCTACCAATTATTATCTATAACATTCCAGGGCGTGTAGTTGTCGAGTTGACTCCAGAAACTATGCTTCGCTTGGCTGATCATCCAAATATTATCGGTGTCAAAGAATGTACTAGCTTGGCTAATATGGCTTACTTGATTGAGCACAAGCCAGAGGAGTTCTTGATTTATACAGGTGAGGATGGAGATGCTTTCCATGCCATGAACCTTGGTGCGGATGGAGTTATTTCTGTTGCATCCCATACAAATGGGGATGAAATGCACGAGATGTTCACTGCCATTGCAAAAAGCGATATGAAGAAAGCTGCAGCTATTCAGCGCAAGTTCATTCCTAAGGTTAATGCCCTCTTCTCATATCCAAGTCCTGCTCCTGTCAAGGCCGTTCTAAACTATATGGGATTTGAAGCTGGCCCAACTCGTCTACCTCTTGTTCCAGCACCAGAAGAAGATGCCAAACGCATTATCAAGGTTGTTGTAGATGGCGACTACGAAGCGACTAAGGCAACTGTAACAGGGGTCTTAAGACCAGATTACTAATAAAGACAATAAAATCCATGACCGCAACAACGATCATGGATTTTTCTATTTTCCTAAACAGAATTGACTAAAGAGTTGGGTAATGAGTTCATCAGGAGCAGCATCTCCAGTGATTTCTCCGAGAATTTCCCAAGTACGGGTCAAGTCAACTTGAAGCAAATCAACTGGCATCCCCAGTTCAAGACCTTCATTAACAGCTTGTAGGCTTTCAACAGCCTTCTCAATCAAGGAAATGTGACGGGCATTAGACAAGTAAGTAGCATCTTGCTCAACCAAACCAGCATTTTCAAAGAAGAGGTTGTTGATTCTTTCTTCAATCTTATCAATGTTTTGATTTTTAAGGACTGAAATGCGGATGACATCTTCAGGGAGTTCTGAAGTTTCAATTGCTTCAGGAAGATCAGTTTTGTTAAGAAGAATAATGCGGTTTGTATCTTGGCTAATTTCAAGAAGTTGTCTGTCTTGAGCAGTCAGTGGTTCGCTAGCGTTTAGCACTAGTAGAACTAGGTCAGCTTCTTTGAGGGCTTTTTTTGAACGCTCAACTCCGATTTGTTCCACGATGTCATCCGTTTCACGAATACCAGCTGTGTCAATCAATTTTAGAGGAACACCGTTGATGTTGACGTATTCTTCAATGACATCACGTGTCGTACCAGCAATATCTGTGACGATAGCCTTGTCCTCACGCAAGAGGTTGTTGAGAAGGCTTGATTTCCCAACGTTGGGGCGTCCGATGATAGCTGTTGAAATTCCCTCACGGAGGATTTTGCCGCGACGGGCTGTCCTAAGGAGATTAGTTAGCAATTGCTCAAACTCCATAGTCTTTTCACGGACAACAGCAGTAGTGGCTTCCTCAACATCGTCGTACTCAGGATAATCAATATTAACCTCGACTTGGGCAAGTGTATTGAGGATTTCTTGACGGGTATTATTGATAAGATCAGAAAGGGAACCATCAAGTTGTTTGACCGCAATGTTCATGGCCTTGTCTGTCTTGGCGCGGATGATATCCATGACCGCCTCAGCCTGAGTCAAGTCCACACGTCCATTTAGGAAGGCACGTTTGGTAAATTCACCAGGTTCTGCCAATCGAGCTCCTTCACGGATCGCTAGTTGGAGAATCTCATTGGTCACCGCAATCCCACCGTGGGTGTTAATCTCGATAATATCCTCACGAGTGAAGGTTTTTGGAGACTTCATAGCTCCAACCATAACCTCGTCCATGACTTTACCAGTCAGAGGATCAATAATGTGACCGTAGTTGAGAGTATGGCTAGCAACCTGACTCAAGTCTTTTCCTTTAAAAATCTTTTGCGCAATAGCAAAACTTTCTGTTCCGCTCAGGCGGACAATACCAATAGCTCCTTCACCTAATGGAGTAGAGATAGCAGCGATGGTATCAAATTCTCGTGTAATCATAATGTTTCCTTTAATAAATAGCTCTTTTCTTGGAAATTTTTCCAAGTATCCTTTCAAATTGTAACAAATTTAGGCTATTTCTTCAATGGATGCTACTTGGAGATTGAAAAAGCTTAAGCAATTCTGCTTAAGCTAGCTTATTTGGTGCGCATTTCCCCTTGTGGGAAGTAAGTTCCTTCTGGCATGTCGTTGATGATGACATGGACAGCAGATTGAGGTGCTCCAGTGTTACGGACAACAGCTTCCGTTACTTCCTTAGCAAGAGCTTTCTTTTGCTCGAGCGTGCGTCCTTCAAATAAATCGATGCGTACAAATGGCATAATAGCTTCCTCCACTAGTTTTTGATTTCTTCTATTTTACCACATTTTGCCGTTTAAAGCTTAAGAAAATTATGATATACTAGAATGTAGCAAAAATTTAGAAATGGACGTGAAGCAAGAAACATGGCACAGTTGTATTATCGTTATGGGACCATGAACTCTGGTAAGACGATTGAGATTCTCAAGGTGGCCTATAACTATGAGGAGCAAGGAAAAGGTGTTGTGATTATGACCTCAGCTCTTGATACGCGTGACGGTGTTGGCTATGTGTCGAGTCGGATTGGTATGAAACGCCCTGCTCTTGCGATTGAGGAGACGACGGATGTCTTTGGCTATATCCGAGACCTACCAGAAAAGCCTTACTGTGTGTTGGTCGATGAAGCCCAGTTTCTCAAGCGTCACCATGTTTACGATCTAGCTCGTGTTGTGGATGAGTTAGACATACCTGTCATGGCTTTTGGTTTGAAAAATGATTTTCGAAATGAACTGTTCGAAGGTTCCAAGTATCTCTTGCTCTTAGCAGACAAGATTGACGAAATCAAGACCATCTGTCAGTATTGTAAGAAAAAGGCAACTATGGTTTTGCGAACACAGGATGGACTGCCCGTTTACGATGGAGAACAGATCCAAATAGGTGGAAATGAAACCTATATCTCAGTTTGCCGTAAACATTATTTTACGCCTGAAATCAATAAGGAGAATGAAGAAAAATGAACATCTATGATCAACTACAAGCTGTAGAAGACCGTTATGAAGAATTAGGAGAGTTGCTCAGTGACCCAGATGTGGTTTCGGACACCAAGCGTTTCATGGAACTTTCCAAAGAAGAGGCTTCTACTCGTGATACGGTAACAGCCTACCGTGAGTATAAACAAGTCCTTCAAAACATCGTTGATGCTGAAGAGATGATTAAGGAATCAGGCGGAGATGCGGACCTGGAAGAAATGGCCAAGCAAGAGCTCAAAGATGCCAAGGTTGAAAAAGAAGAATACGAAGAAAAACTCAAAATTTTGCTCCTTCCAAAGGATCCAAACGATGACAAGAATATCATCCTTGAAATCCGTGGCGCTGCTGGTGGAGACGAAGCAGCACTTTTCGCTGGAGATTTGCTAACCATGTACCAAAAGTATGCTGAAGCTCAAGGATGGCGCTTTGAAGTTATGGAAGCTTCTATGAACGGTGTCGGTGGTTTCAAAGAAGTCGTTGCCATGGTTTCAGGTCAGTCTGTTTACTCTAAGCTTAAGTACGAATCAGGTGCCCACCGTGTGCAACGTGTCCCTGTGACAGAAAGCCAAGGTCGTGTCCATACATCAACTGCCACAGTTCTTGTCATGCCTGAAGTGGAAGAAGTTGAATATGATATTGATCCAAAAGACCTTCGTGTCGACATCTATCACGCCTCTGGTGCTGGGGGACAGAACGTCAATAAGGTTGCGACAGCAGTTCGTATCGTTCACTTGCCAACCAATATCAAGGTTGAGATGCAGGAAGAACGTACCCAGCAGAAAAACCGTGAGAAGGCCATGAAAATCATTCGTGCCCGTGTTGCTGACCACTTTGCTCAGATTGCTCAGGATGAACAAGACGCTGAGCGTAAGTCGACAATCGGTACTGGGGACCGTTCAGAACGGATTCGTACTTATAACTTCCCACAAAACCGTGTCACAGATCACCGTATCGGCTTAACTCTCCAAAAACTAGATACCATTTTGTCTGGTAAATTGGACGAAGTTGTGGATTCCTTGGTGCTCTATGACCAAACACAAAAATTAGAAGAATTAAACAAATAATGAAATTAGCTCAATTATTTTCAGATTTTGAAGAAGAGTTGATAAGACAAGGAGAGGAAGCTGAAAGCCTCTCTTTTGTCTATCGTAGCCTGAAAAATCTATCTTTTACAGATTTCGTTTTTGCCCTCCAGCAGGAAGTGACGGAAGAGGAAGAAGTATTTGTAAAAGGAATTTTCCAACAGTTAGTAACTCATAAACCGGCACAGTACATCATTGGACAGGCAGATTTTTATGGAATGCAGTTAAAAGTTGATGAGCGAGTATTGATCCCTCGTCCAGAAACAGAGGAGTTGGTGGAGCTTATCCTAGCTGAAAATTCTGAGGAAAATCTTAAGGTCCTAGATATCGGGACTGGTAGTGGAGCTATTGCTCTCGCTCTAGCAAAAAATAGACCAGATTGGTCAGTGACAGCAGCAGATATTTCCCAAGATGCTTTAGATGTAGCTAATGAAAATGCTAAAAATCAAAATCTTCAAATATTTTTAAAAAAATCTGACTGTTTTACAGAAATTTCTGAAAAATATGATATAATTGTTTCCAATCCACCCTATATCTCTCGTGAAGATGAGTCAGAGGTCGGCTTGAATGTTTTGCATTCGGAACCTCATCTAGCTCTCTTTGCAGACGAGGATGGCCTAGCTATTTACCGTAGAATTGCGGAAGATGCAAAAGACTATCTCAAAGATGGTGGTAAGATTTACCTTGAAATTGGATACAAGCAAGGTCAAAGTGTTCCTGATCTTTTTAGGAAACATCTTCCTGAAAAAAGAGTTCGAACACTCAAGGACCAATTTGGTCAAGATAGGATGGTCGTGGTTGATGATGGACAGGATTAGACAAGAGTTGGAAAATGGTGGAGCTGCCGTTCTACCTACAGAGACAGTTTACGGTCTTTTTGCCAAGGCTCTAGACGAAAAAGCAGTTAATCATGTATACCGGATTAAACGTCGTCCAAGAGATAAGGCACTCAATCTCAATATCGCCTCTCTAGAGGACATCTTGTACTTTTCTAAGAATCAGCCAACTTATCTACAAAAACTTGTAGAGATCTTTTTACCAGGTCCCTTGACCATTATTCTCGAAGCTAATGACCGAGTTCCCTATTGGGTCAATTCTGGCCTTGCGACTGTTGGATTTCGGATGCCAAGTCACCCTATCACACTGGATTTGATTCGAGAGACGGGTCCCTTGATTGGGCCGTCTGCCAATATCTCAGGTCAGGCAAGTGGAGTGACCTTTGAACAAATTCTGAAGGATTTTGATCAAGAGGTTCTGGGTCTGGAAGACGATGCTTTTTTAACTGGACAGGATTCAACTATTGTGGATTTGTCTGGAGACAAGGTGAAAATCTTACGCCAAGGGGCCATTAAGCGAGAAGATATTCTTGCTCGGTTGCCAGAGATTTCTTTTGAGGAGGAATAAAATGCTAAGAGATTTGCAAGAAACAGATGTGAAAGCTATTTGTGACATCAATCAAGAGGCTTTGGGCTATTCTTTTAGTCCAGAGGAAACAGCTAGTCAACTAGCTAGATTATCTCAGGATTCACATCATTTCCTACTTGGCTATGAGGATGCAGCTAGTCATGTCTTACTTGGATATGTCCACGCTGAGGTCTATGAATCACTTTATTCTAAAGCAGGATTTAATATCTTAGCTTTAGCAGTTTCACCTCAAGCACAAGGGCAAGGTATCGGTAAAGGCTTACTGCAAGGGTTGGAGCAAGAAGCAAAAAGACGTGGTTACGGGTTTATCCGCTTAAACTCTGCCGATCATCGTCTGGGAGCTCATGCATTTTATGAAAAAGTTGGATATACTTGTGATAAAGTGCAGAAACGGTTTATTCGCATCTTTTAGTTTAATTTTCTAATAAAAAATTAAACTAATGGACCAGTCACACTATAAAGGAGAAGACCTATGATTTTTGATAAAGATGATTTTAAAGCATATGATGCTGATCTCTGGAATGCTATTGCCAAAGAAGAAGAACGACAACAAAACAACATTGAGTTGATTGCTTCGGAAAACGTAGTTTCCAAGGCTGTTACGGCAGCTCAAGGGTCTATCTTGACGAATAAATACGCCGAAGGCTACCCAGGCCGTCGTTACTATGGTGGAACGGATGTGGTAGACGTGGTAGAAAGTCTAGCTATTGAACGTGCAAAAGAAATTTTCGGCGCTAAATTTGCTAATGTCCAACCACACTCAGGAAGCCAAGCCAACTGTGCGGCTTACATGGCCTTAATTGAGCCAGGTGATACCGTTATGGGGATGGATTTGGCAGCAGGTGGACACTTGACCCACGGAGCTCCAGTTAGCTTCTCAGGTCAAACCTACAACTTTGTTTCTTATAGTGTAGATCCTGAAACGGAACTCTTGGATTTTGATGCTATCTTGAAACAAGCCCAAGAAGTAAAACCAAAATTGATCGTAGCAGGTGCTTCAGCCTATTCTCAAATTATCGACTTTTCAAAATTCCGTGAAATTGCGGACGCCGTTGGGGCTAAGCTCATGGTAGATATGGCTCATATCGCTGGTTTGGTTGCTGCTGGTCTTCACCCAAGTCCAGTACCATACGCTCACATCACGACAACAACGACTCACAAAACCCTTCGTGGACCTCGTGGTGGTTTGATTTTGACTAATGACGAAGAACTTGCTAAGAAAATCAATTCAGCTATTTTCCCTGGTATTCAGGGTGGTCCTTTGGAGCACGTTGTGGCGGCTAAAGCTGTTTCCTTCAAAGAAGTTTTGGATCCAGCCTTCAAGGAATATGCTGCTAATGTTATCAAGAACAGCAAGGCTATGGCAGATGTCTTCTTGCAAGACCCTGATTTCCGTATCATTTCTGGCGGAACTGAAAACCACCTCTTCCTAGTGGATGTGACTAAGGTTGTAGAAAACGGAAAAGTTGCTCAAAACTTGCTGGATGAAGTCAATATTACCCTAAATAAAAACTCAATCCCATATGAAACCTTGTCACCATTCAAGACAAGTGGGATTCGTATCGGATCTGCAGCCATTACTGCACGTGGATTTGGTGAAGAAGAAAGTCGCAAAGTGGCTGAACTGATCATTAAAACTCTTAAGAATACAGAAAATGAGACTGTATTAGAAGAAGTGAGGAGTGCAGTCAAAGAATTGACAGATGCCTTCCCATTATACGAGGACTAAAACTTTTATGGACATTTATATTAAGAAAGCTATTATCCATCAGTTCAGTCCAGATGATACTGAGTTGTTCCTAGCGGATAAATTTCTCAATATCACTCCAAAAATCGAAGAATACTTGCGCAAAAAAATTGAACGTGTGTATTCAGATGAAGCCAAGACTGGGATTTTCGAGGAAGAAAATCCCTTCTTCAATCACATCACAGACGATTTGTTGGAGACATCAGTAACACTAGCTAATCTCTGGAAAGAGGAGTTCAGCATTTCAGAAAATCTCAAGACAAATGACTTGATTTTTGTGCAATTTTCTAAAGAAGGTGTAGAACATTTCGCTTTCTTGCGAATTGCTCTGCGGGAGACCTTGACCCACCTTGGAGGAGAAGTTGATAATCCAATCAAGCTGACTCAGAATAACTTGCCTGGATTTGGAACAGGGGCTGATGAGGCCTTGGTGGTTAATCTTCAGAGTCGCAAGTACCATCTGATTGAAAAACGAATCAAGTACAACGGGACTTTTTTGAACTATTTTTCAGATAATCTTCTTGCTGTCGCTCCTAAGATTTCTCCTAAGAAATCTATCAAAGAACTGGAAAAAACAGCCCAGAGAATTGCTGAATCTTTTAACACAGATGATTTTCAATTTCAATCTAAGGTCAAATCAGCGATTTTCAACAACCTAGAAGAAAGCAATGAATTGTCACCTGAGAAATTGGCTAATGACCTTTTTGATAACAATCTGACGGCTCGTTTGAGCTTTATTGACCAAGTTAAAGAAGCTGTCCCAGAACCTGTTCAATTTGATGAAATTGATGCCAGTCGCCAATTAAAGAAATTTGAAAACCAAAAACTTTCCTTGTCAAATGGAATTGAACTCATCGTTCCCAATAACGTCTATCAAGACGCCGAGTCTGTTGAGTTTATCCAAAACGACAATGGAACCTACTCTATCTTAATCAAAAATATCGAGGATATTCAAAGTAAATAATGTTTAAACGAATTCGAAGAGTGCTTGTACTAGCAGTCTTCCTTTTTGCTGGCTATAAAGCTTACCGTGTTCACCAAGATGTCAAGCAAGTCATGACCTACCAACCCATGGTGCGAGAGATCTTGAGTGAAAAAGACACCCCAGCAAACGAAGAGCTTGTGCTCGCTATGATTTATACTGAAACAAAAGGAAAAGAAGGCGATGTTATGCAGTCTAGTGAGTCTGCAAGTGGTTCCACCAACACCATCAATGATAATGCCTCTAGCATTCGCCAAGGCGTTCAAACTCTGACAGACAATCTCTATCTGGCCCAGAAGAAGGGGGTTGATGTCTGGACGGCTGTTCAAGCCTATAATTTTGGACCTGCCTATATCGATTTTATCGCCCAAAACGGCAAGGAAAACACCTTGGCTCTGGCCAAACAGTACTCTCGTGAGACTGTTGCTCCCTTGCTTGGCAATACCACTGGAAAGACTTATAGTTATATTCACCCCATTTCCATTTTTCATGGGGCCGAACTCTATGTAAATGGAGGAAACTATTACTATTCTAGACAGGTGCAACTCAACCTTTACATCATCAAATGTTTCACTCTCTTTTCGACATCTGGCTAGCCCAGGTGTTTTTGTTATAAGTTTTCTTTAAGATAGATATATTACTCTAGAAAGGTAAAGGAGGAAATTCCCTATGAGAAAGAAACTCTTTCTGACTAGTGCTGCGGTCTTGTGGGCAGTAACAGCTATGAATAGCGTCCATGCAGCAACAGATGTTCAAAAAGTTATCGATGAAACCTATGTCCAACCTGAATATGTCCTAGGTTCATCATTGTCTGAAGACCAAAAAAATCAAACCCTTAAAAAACTAGGCTACAATGCCTCAACAGACACCAAAGAACTCAAAACCATGACACCTGATGTCTATTCTAAGCTTATGAATGTTGCCAATGACTCTAGTTTACAGTTGTATTCATCAGCCAAGATTCAAAAACTAGGTGACAAGTCGCCACTTGAGGTCAAGATTGAAACACCAGAAAACATCACTAAGGTGACTCAGGATATGTACCGAAATGCAGCCGTAACTTTGGGTGTGGAACACGCCAAAATCACTGTAGCAGCACCCATTCCAGTTACAGGTGAGAGTGCCTTAGCAGGGATTTACTATTCGCTAGAGGCTAATGGAGCCAAGGTACCACAAGCTAATAAAGACTTGGCTCAAGAAGAGCTGAAGGCTCTGTCCGATATCAATGCTGAAAACAAGGACAAGTCAGGCTATGATGCTAATAAATTAAATGTTGCCCTAGCTGATATCAAGTCAGGACTCGCCAAAGCAAAAGAATCTAAGGGAAATCTGACAGAGGAAGATGTCCGCAAAATCGTTGAAGATACCTTGAAAAATTACAAACTTGATCAGGTTATAACAGGAAACCAGATTAATATCATCATCAATTTTGCTTTGAATCTTTCAAAGAGTGATATCCTCAGCAATACAGACTTCACTAAAACCTTGAATGACCTGAAACAAAGTATTGTTTCACAAGCTGGCGACAGTTTTAAAAATATCAACCTTAACTTTGATGCTGATAAGGCGCTAGAGGACGGTGGTAACTTCTTAAGCTCCCTCTGGCAAGCCATTGTCAACTTCTTCAAGAGTTTTGGTTCTTGAGAAATTTCATGGTATAATAGATGGTAACCGTAACGTTGCCGTCTTTTTTGTCGGCCAATAGAAAGAGAAGAGAATGTTAAAGAAAAATGATATTGTAGAAGTTGAAATTGTTGACTTGACCCATGAAGGGGCAGGAGTTGCCAAGGTAGATGGCTTGGTATTTTTTGTTGAGAATGCATTACCGAGTGAAAAAATTCTCATGCGAGTTCTCAAGGTTAATAAAAAGATTGGTTTTGGGAAAGTGGAAGAATACCTTGTCCAGTCACCACATCGTAATCAAGATCTAGATTTGGCTTACCTGCGTTCAGGAATCGCGGATTTAGGTCATCTTGCCTATCCAGAACAACTCAAATTTAAAACCAAGCAAGTCAAAGACAGTCTCTACAAGATTGCTGGAATTGATGATATAGAGGTTGCTGAAACTTTGGGTATGGAAAATCCAGTCAAGTACCGTAACAAAGCACAGGTCCCTGTCCGTAGAGTGAATGGTATCTTGGAAACAGGATTTTTCCGTAAGAATTCCCACGACCTCATGCCACTGGAAGATTTCTTCATCCAAGATCCTGTGATTGACGAGGTAGTAGTAGTCCTACGCGACTTGCTCCGCCGTTATGATTTGAAACCTTATGATGAAAAGGAACAAGCTGGCTTGATTCGTAATCTTGTGGTGCGTCGCGGACACTATTCAGGTCAAATTATGGTTATTTTGGTAACAACTCGTCCCAAAGTTTTTCGTGTGGAGCAATTAATTGAACAACTAATCAAGCAGTTCCCAGAGATTGTGTCTGTTATGCAAAATATTAATGACCAGAACACTAATGCTATTTTTGGTAAGGAATGGCGTACGCTTTATGGTCAAGACTATATTACCGACCAAATGTTGGGAAATGACTACCAAATCGCTGGTCCCGCTTTTTACCAAGTCAATACTGAAATGGCTGAGAAACTCTATCAGACAGCCATTGACTTTGCTGAATTAAAAGAAGATGATGTGGTTATTGATGCCTATTCTGGTATCGGGACGATTGGTCTTTCTGTTGCGAAACATGTCAAAGAAGTTTATGGTGTTGAAGTAATTCCAGAAGCGGTTGAGAATAGCAAAAAGAATGCTCAGCTGAACAATATTTCAAATGCCCACTATGTCTGTGACACAGCTGAAAATGCCATGAAGAATTGGCTTAAGGAAGGAATTCAACCAACCGTTATCTTGGTTGATCCTCCACGCAAGGGATTAACCGAAAGCTTTATCAAAGCAAGCGCCCAAACAGGAGCAGACCGTATTGCCTATATCTCCTGCAATGTCGCAACCATGGCGCGTGATATCAAACTCTACCAAGAATTGGGATACGATTTGAAGAAAGTCCAGCCGGTGGATCTTTTTCCACAAACGCACCACGTGGAGTGTGTAGTGTTGCTACAACGAAAAAAAGGGTGAAAATCCTTGATTTTAAGCTATTTTACAAGCATTTTGTCTTTGTAGATAAAGGCAATTTTGACGTCAAAAAAGTCCTAAAAAGGTACATAGATGTATATGTATTTGTAGATGTCGTTTGCGCATCGGAAAAATGAATACAACAATAAATATTTATCTAAAGAGAGAACAATTGTATATTGTTCTCCTTTTTTTATTTTCAGGAGGAAAAATGACAAAAGAATTACAATCATCACGCTATATTGCCATTTCATTTTTAGTACGTGAAATGGGAATTGACATTGTTGAAGCCATCTCTCTTATGGCTGAATTAGAAAAAAGTGGCTTGGTTCGATTGGAATCAAGTGGGAATTTAATACTCAAAGAACTTGGAGGAGCGCTATGAAACGAATAACCGCAAATCAATACCAAACTTCAGAACGGTATTATAAATTACCTAAAATTCTTTTTGAGGATGAGAAATATATGGATATGAAACTAGAAGTAAAGGTGGCTTATTCTATTTTAAAAGATCGTTTAGAATTATCTCTCAGTCGTGGTTGGATAGATGAAGAAGGAGCAGTCTATTTAGTATTTTCTAATTCTAAACTGATGAGGCTGTTAGGTTGTTCGAAGTCAAAATTACTGTCCATCAAGAAAACTCTTAAAGAATATGACTTAATTGATGAAGTTCAACAGTCTTCAAGTGAGAAAGGAAGACTAGCTAATAAGATTTATTTAGGGGAGTTGTCTTCTACCCCAGTAGGTAATTCAAACAGGCCTAGTGTTAAAAAAAGACTAGGGCAGGTTGAAAATGAAACGGACCCCGTCTCACATTCAGCCCCTAGTGAGACTGAAGTTAGTGAGACTAAATATAGTGAGACTGAATCTTTATTTATTGAGGATGAGGAAGAAAGGAATACTCAACCTATCTTGAGAAGAAAAGTAGAAAAGGTCACAAAATATGATCGAGATTATATTTGGGGATTGGTACAAGATCAATTTAGACGAGAGGGTTTTTCTGAAACAGCCAGTGAAATTGCTATGACTGATTTTGAGAGAATCTATCAGTATGCTCTTGACAATGTTCGCTTTGTTAGACGAGCGGAAGTTTTGGCTGAATTTGTGTTTAATGGCCTATATTCTGTTTGGAATAACCGTGTTAGAAAAGGAGGTGGTTAAAATGTCGCCAATCGAGTGGATATTAGTTATGCTCATTTTAATTTCAAGTGGAGTGACAGTTCTGACAATGATAGTCGATAAGAAAGGGGTGATCAAGAAGTGAGATTTATTGATTTATTTTCAGGTATCGGTGGCTTTCGACTTGGAATGGAAAGTGTCGGACACGAGTGTATTGGATTTTGTGAGATTGATAAATTTGCTAGGAAATCTTATAAGTCCATTTTTCAAACAGAAGGAGAAATAGAATTTCATGACATACGAGATGTTTCAGATGACGAATTTAAAAAACTTAGAGGGAAAGTCGATGTCATCTGTGGGGGATTCCCTTGTCAAGCATTTTCAATCGCAGGAAGACGATTGGGATTTGAAGATACTCGAGGAACTTTGTTCTTTGAAATTGCTCGGGCGGCCAAACAAATCAAACCACGTTTTCTTTTTCTTGAAAATGTTAAAGGCCTACTCAATCACGATAAGGGACGGACGTTCACCACAATCCTTACCACACTTGATGAGTTGGGGTTTGATGTTGAGTGGCAGGTGCTTAACAGTAAGGATTTTGGCGTTCCCCAAAACAGAGAGAGGGTGTTTATTATCGGACATTCTAGAAAGAAAGGTACCAGACTCTTATTTCCTTTCAGACGAGAAGGTCAAGCAACTAACTCTGAGACTTTGAAAGCACTAGGAAATTTGAATCCATCAAAAAGTGGAATGAGTGGCAAAGTCTATTATTCAGAAGGTCTTGCGCCAACCTTAGTTCGTGGAAAAGGAGAAGGATTTAAGGTTGCGATTCCTTGCATTACACCAGACAGATTAGAAAAAAGACAAAATGGTAGACGTTTTAAGGATAATCAAGAGCCAATGTTTACTTTAAATACTCAGGATCGTCATGGTATTGTCGTTGTTGGAGATTTACCAACTAGCTTTAAGGAAACTGGTCGCGTCTATGGAAGTGAGGGATTATCTCCAACACTAACAACGATGCAAGGTGGAGATAAAATTCCCAAAATACTGATTCCAGAACCAATCCAATTTTTAAAAGTCCGGGAAGCAACAAAAAAAGGATATGCTCAAGCAGAGATTGGGGATTCAATCAATTTAGAAAGACCAAGTTCTCAGTATCGTCGTGGTAGAGTTGGAAAAGGTATAGCGAATACGTTAACAACTAGTGGGCAAATGGGAGTAGTAGTGGCTAGCTATGAAGGGGAAGATAAGCAAGTTTACCANGTAGCTGGTGTCTTAATTGATGGGCAATTTTACCGTTTGAGAATACGACGAATCACTCCTAAAGAGTGTTTTAGACTGCAGGGCTTTCCTGATTGGGCTTTTGAAGCTGCTAGAAAAGTCTCTAGTAATAGTCAGCTCTATAAACAAGCTGGTAATAGTGTAACCGTTCCTGTGATTGCTGCAATCGCAAAGAAATTAAAAGAAATAGAGGAAAAAGATGAAAGCGTTAAATAAAGAGTCAATACTATATTGTGATGAATTAGAAACAGAATTACATGATGCAGAAATGATGCAGTTGGATGAACAAATATTTTTGATGCCCAATTATCCATGTGAGTTTGAAGTGACATTTTTAGATGATTACCATAAAAAACACAACTACCCCCTATTTTACGAATCCTACCTTCAAAACGTTATGGAATTCCTTGAAAGTCAGGATATAAAGAATGGAGCTGATGCCTTTGTAGATGATCATCAAAATCTTGTTTTTGTTTTATATGGACAAGGCTATCGAGCCGAGGGAAAAGAGGGAATACTTACAACCCAAGTAACTGTAAAAGCTTATGATGAAGACAAGAAACCGATTAACTTCGCAAATTTATTAGATTCCTTAATCGTCTCAGAATATCAAATGGAGCCAAATCTTTGGGAGGTCTCCCATGATTGATCTCTATCTAAGTAAAAATAGCCAAAGAAATCAACTTCTTTTAGACTTCTTTCAAAACTACGGCATTGAGGTATCTTGTCATTTAGTTTCTGAAATGACAAAGGACAAATTAATTGAGATGATGAGCTATTCTTCTGATTGTTTCGAGTTTTTATCTCCAAATTTATTACGTTTTAAGAATCGAGATAACCTAAAATTAACAGATTTCATCGAAATGATATTGAAAAATCCTGAACTAAGCATCAGACTTCCTCTTGCGGTTTCAAATAAGCGAGTTTATCCAAATCTGAATCTGGAGGAGGCTAGAGCTTTATTGCCAAGAGATACGAAACAATTGATTTACATGGCACAAACACATTATTTATCTAACTAAAGGAGAATCAATATGGCAGAACGATTTTGGGAGAACTTGTCCATTATTTTGGCTGAAAGAAATATCAGCTGGATTGAGTTAACCAGAAAAATGTTTGCGGGAGAGTTTCACTATCCAAGTGAATTGAATCGTTTGTATCAAAAGATTCGTCACTACAAGGTGGAACAACGAATGCCTCAAAGTCCATGGGTAGAAAGGATTGTACAGGTATTAGATTTAGATTATGAAGATTTATTTCGGAGGTAACTATGAAAAGAATCATTCCAGTTTATATATTCCAACAAGTAAATGTCCTATTGCTATCTCTATACTTACTGAAATTTCTTTGTATCGGTGAGTTAACTATACTACAGATTCTTTATGGTGTGTCACTCATTTCTTTTTTATGGATGTATGGTCAACGTAAACAAGCGAATAAGATCGATATGAAATCTAGGATGAAATGGCTTGGTATTGGATTCGTTAGCCTACTGATTATAAGTCTATGTTTTAGTCTGATTCATGCTCAAGGAACCACGAATCAAGCAAACTTAATTGGGCTTCAATATCAAGTTCCTTGGTTTTCATTTTTATTGTTTTTAATCAATGCGAGTATGGTGGAAGAATTTCTGTATCGAGAAGTTTTATGGAACTTGGTTAGAAAATTAGATATTCGAGTTGCTTTGACAAGTGTTTTATTTGCCTTAGCTCATCATCCAGGAACCATTCTAGCTTGGTGTTTGTATGTTTCATTGGGAATGTTTTTAGGGATGGTGCGCTATAAATCGGACTTATGGGGCAGTATGGGGCTACATCTGGTTTGGAACCTACTGGTGTATAGTTTGCTGCTTTTTTAGACCAAATTGGCTTGTTTTAGGTAAATGAAATGCTAACGTTATGTAACAATGTTAGTCTTTTATTTCAAAATCTTTGTTTAGTATGAATTTAGCTCTACAGAAAAATAAAAAATGTGATAAAAATTTCAACTACTCTTATCTATAATAAAGCTACCTGTTCTTTGAAAATTGAATCCACTCCGTCTTGATTAGCGTGCCTGTGTAAGTAGGGACTGAGAGTACTTCCCTGTGAAGGGCAACTGGCACAAGACGTGTGTGAGAATTTTCTAACAGACACGGAGTTTATCGTTACCAGACTTAAACGATGCGACAAACTAGATAAAGGAGTTAATCATGAAGGTAGTAAACTTGTATGATTTGAAACAAATGGGAAATAAAGGTGGTTGTACCATCCAATTGATTCATCACTTTCCCTTTGGTATGGGATTAGGACATCTCAAAAAAGACTACATTGAATTTAAACGTGTTGGTATCGTTGATGGGAAAGCAGTAGAAGTTACTCTTCGAGAACCTTATTCGAGAGATCTACTGCAGGTTGTCAAGTCGATTAAGCAACGTCAGAAATTGATAGCTTATCGTTATAAAGAAGGAAAGCTGCTATTTGTGAAGAAGGAGGCATCAGATGTCCTCTGAACAACAGGAACGAATGGCAGTTCAATATGCAGAGCGTAGTCTTTTATTTACTGTAAAAAGTCTCTTAAAGATTCTAGAATGGTCTAGACGTCAGGCTTTAGCACAAGATTCCGCCTATAAGATAGGGGTACAGAAATTAGAGGAATTGCTACAATCTCCTTATTCGATTGATACGATTAATCTGAAAAAAGATTTTTTAGACAAACCAATTGATATAGAGAAATTTAAGTCTTTTTTAGAAAAAGAAGAGATTCCTTTAGCCCTCGCTTGGCAAGGGGATTCTCTACATTTCTACACGAAAGACCGTTCGATTCTAGACAATCATTTAGACCATCTGTTAGAAAAAATGGTTAATGATCCTGAGAAATTAGCTGATTTTACCATGGATAAGTCATTAGACGATGCAATTGATGAAGCTAAATCCCAAATCACCTTTAGACAAGAAGGGGCCGTCAAACAGAAAGAGATGGTGAGATGATGTACAGTGGAAAGAAATTCCTACTATTCTCACTGTTAGGTATCTTACTAGGCTATCTTTTTCATCGTTTGACGCTTTTGTATGATTCCTATACTGGAAATACCTTAGATAAATGGACTCATCTTCTAATGGAAGGTCAAGATGAAATTCTTCAGTCGCCATGGAATGTTTCCTTTACTGGAAAATCAAGTGCTTTTTTTCTACTAGGCTTTGTGATGATGTTGCTGGTTTATCTTTATTTAGAGACTGGCAAAAAACAATACCGGGAAGGGGTAGAATACGGGAGCGCCCGTTTTGGAACTCTAAAAGAAAAGAAGCTCTTTTACGGTAAGGAATTTTCTCATGATACGATCTTAGCACAAGATGTTCGTCTGACATTATTAGATAAAAAACCAGCCCAATATGATAGGAATAAGAATATTGCGGTGATTGGAGGTTCAGGAAGTGGGAAGACATTTCGCTTTGTGAAACCCAATCTGATTCAAATGAATAGTTCTAATATTGTGGTGGATCCTAAAGATCACTTGGCCGAGAAAACAGGCAAACTCTTTTTAGAACATGGCTACCAAGTAAAAGTGTTAGATTTAGTCAATATGAATAACTCAGATGGCTTCAATCCTTTTCGCTATATAGAGACAGAAAATGATTTGAATCGCATGCTGACGGTTTATTTCAATAACACCAAAGGCTCTGGCTCCCGTAGTGATCCATTTTGGGATGAAGCTTCTATGACTTTGGTACGAGCTTTAGCCTCTTACTTGGTCGATTTCTATAATCCACCCAAAACAAGAGAACAGCTCATAGAAGAAAGTCGTTTAAGTCAAAAAGAATACCAAAACTTGTTGAAACGTCAAAAAAAAGAAGTGGAAGAGCGAAAAAAACGAGGGCGTTATCCAAGTTTTGCTGAAATCTCAAAACTCATTAAACACTTATCCAAGGGTGAAAACCAAGAAAAAAGTGTCTTAGAAATTCTATTTGAAAATTATGCTAAAAAGTATGGGACTGAAAATTTTACCATGCGAAATTGGGCAGATTTCCAAAATTATAAGGATAAGACTCTGGATTCTGTTGTTGCTGTAACCACTGCTAAATTTGCCCTCTTCAATATTCAAAGTGTTATGGATTTGACCAAAAGAGATACCCTTGATATGAAGACATGGGGCAAGGAAAAATCAATGGTTTACCTAGTTATCCCAGATAACGATAGTACCTTTCGCTTTCTTTCAGCCCTCTTTTTTTCAACCGTATTTCAAACCCTAACAAGACAAGCAGATATTGATTTTAAGGGTCAATTACCTCTTCATGTGAGAGTCTACTTAGATGAATTCGCAAATATCGGAGAAATTCCAGATTTTGCTGAACAAACCTCAACAGTCCGCTCTCGGAACATGAGTCTCGTTCCCATTCTTCAAAATATTGCCCAACTTCAAGGGCTCTATAAAGAAAAAGAAGCTTGGAAAACCATTTTGGGGAACTGTGATAGCTTAGTCTACTTAGGTGGGAATGATGAAGATACCTTTAAATTTATGAGTGGCTTACTCGGTAAACAAACCATTGATGTTCGAAATACTAGTCGTTCCTTTGGCCAGACAGGTTCAGGATCCCTTTCTCATCAAAAGATTGCTCGTGATTTAATGACACCTGATGAAGTCGGAAATATGAAACGGCATGAATGCTTGGTCCGAATTGCCAATATGCCTGTCTTTAAAAGCAAAAAATACAATTCCACTAAGCATCCAAACTGGAAGTACCTAGCCAATCAAGAAACCGACGAACGGTGGTGGAACTATCAAATCAATCCTTTGAATCAAAGACAAGAAAATCATCTTGATGGCCTTAGAGTTCGTGATTTAACTTTTGAATCTAGTTTAAAATAAAAATAGAAAAGAGGAAATAGATGATTACGCATTTTAAAGGTTTTGTTTATGGAGTAGACGCAAGCGCCATGTTTGCACAAGCTATGTCTTTGTTACAGAAGGGATTGATTGCGGTTGGTGCCTTTCTCGTTGTTGTGGGGATTGTCAATCTTGCAACCAACATTAAAGATGGTGGACCAGGTGTTCGGAATGCCATTCTTGAAATTGTCGGTGGAGTTATGGTTGGGGCTGCTGGAGCCTTTGTAACCCAGATTTCAATTTAGGAGGATAAACAATGACATGAATCTTAGTTTAGTCTCACCCTTTGTTTACCTTGCATCTGAAAAAATATCAGCTGAAAATTTATTTGAAGGATTTAATGTGGATTTACAATCTACGGTAGATCTGATTAAATCTCTATCTAGTTACAATCCAACAGTTTGGACTTATATGTCTAGTATTACTAAAAGTGTCATGCAACCTCTTGGAGTTGCGATTTTATCAGTTGTTCTCATCTTAGAATTTTCGAAGATGGCAAAGAAGATTGCTAACTCAGGAGGAGCGATGACCTTTGAAGCATTAGCGCCGATGTTGATTAGTTATATTATGGTTGCAGTTGTAATTACCAATACTACCGTTATAGTAGAAGCTATCATCGGGATTGCGAGTCATGCCATCGAACAAGTGGCCTCGATTGTGGCTCACGGTGGGGCGAAGTATGATACCATCTCTGGATTAAAAGGGTCAGGATTTATTGGCCGTATGATTGTGGGCTTTTTCGCCCTCCTCATTTGGCTTGTTCGGATAGTAAGTGCAGCCATGGTCAATCTTTTAGTATCTATTCGATTTATTCAACTCTACCTTATGATTCCATTTGCCCCTCTTACGATTCCAACATTTTTAAGTGATGAATGGAAGTCTATTGGTATTGGCTATTTAAAAAATATTATGGTCTATGCGGTACAAGGGGTTCTTATTTTTCTGATTGTTTCTCTTGTTCCTTTATTTGAATCTGCTGGGAAAATAGCTGTTTCAAATGGTGCAGGAGTCTTGCAATCACTTGCGATTATGTTTGGTAGTTTGATACAAGCTATCTTACTGATTATTGCCCTCGTTGGTTCTCAACGTACGGCTCGCTCAATCTTAGGTATGTAATTAGATAAAGGCTAGGAAGTGATTGCTTCTTAGCCTTTTTAGAAAGGAAAGTCATGAATACACGTGTCTTTAAAGACATCTCAAAATACCAACACAGGGCTTGGTTAGGCTTCACTACAAGGCAAATCATCTTTGTTTTACCAGCCTTTATTGTCACAATTATTGTTTTGGGTTTGAATCTCTTTTTCTGGCAATTTGGAGATTGGTTTGTTTACGGTTTTGTGTTTGCTTTTACCATCCCCCTCATGCTTTTTGGAGTCTATAAACCCAATGATTTATATTTTGAACATTATTTGAAATACCGTCTTCATTTTGAATTAACGGTTCCCCTACGCACAATTACAGGAAAGAAAGGACCTGAACATGAAAAGAAAATCAAATACATTAAAGAAACAAAAAACTTCAATGACTAATAAAAAGGAAAAAGTTAAAGGGAAAAAAGAGGAAGTGTTACCCTCTACGGCTAATACTCTTTCCTATCAAGCCCTGTATCAAAATGGTCTAATGCAGGTAAAAGAAGATTATTTCTCACAAAGCTATTTACTTGGTGACGTCAATTACCAGACCGTTGGTTTAGAAGATAAGGGCGCAATCATTGAGAAGTATTCTGATTTGATTAACTCCCTAGACGACCAAACCAACTTCCAATTGACAATTTTTAATAAAAGATTGAATTTAGAAAAATTCAGACAAAGTGTTTTGTATGAGGAAAAAGAAGATGGGTATGATAGCTATCGTAAAGAATTGAATCGGATGATGAATCAGAATTTAGATAGTGGTGAAAATAACTTTTCGGCTGTTAAACTGATTAGCTTTGGAAGAAAGGATTCTAATCCCAAACAAGCCTATCGTTCCTTGTCTCAAATAGGAGAATATTTCAAGAGTGGTTTCTCAGAAATTGATGCTCGCTTTGAATCCTTGGCTGGAGAAGAGCGTGTCAACTTGTTGGCGGATATGCTTAGAGGAGAACACCATCTTCCTTTTTCTTACCGTGATTTAACGAGATCTGGTCAGACAACTCGTCACTTCATAGCACCTAATCTCTTGGATTTTAAAAACAAGAATTACCTACAAATCAATGACCGCTTATTGCAGATTGTCTATGTGAGAGACTACGGCATGGAATTAGGGGATCAGTTTATCCGAGACCTCATGCAAGGAGATTTGGAATTGATTGTAAGCCTTCATGCTCAAAGTTCGACCAAGGCAGATGCCATGAAGAAACTACGAACAAAGAAGACCTTGATGGAATCCCAAAAGATTGGGGAACAACAAAAACTAGCTCGTACAGGTATCTATTTGGAAAAAGTAGGTCATGTATTAGAAAGCAATATCGATGAAGCTGAGGAACTCTTAAAAACTATGACAGAGACAGGAGATAAACTATTTCAAACGGTCTTCTTGATTGGTGTTTTTGGTCAGGACGAAGAAGAACTCAAACAAGCATTAGATACTATCCAACAAGTGGCTGGCTCAAATGACCTAATGATTGATAAACTTCCATATATGCAAGAAGCAGCCTTTAATAGTTTGCTGCCATTTGGTTGTGATTTTTTAGAGGGAGTATCACGGAGTTTATTAACGTCCAATGTAGCAGTGAACTCTCCTTGGACTTCAGTAGACTTACAAGACCGTAGTGGGAAATATTACGGTATCAATCAAATATCAAGTAATATTATTACCATTGATCGAAGCCTATTAAATACACCGTCTGGTCTGATTTTAGGAACATCTGGAGCTGGGAAAGGGATGGCAACTAAGCATGAAATTATCACGACCAAAATTAAGGAATCTGGTGAAAATACTGAAATTATCATCGTGGATCCAGAAGCAGAATACAGTGTCATTGGACGAGCTTTTGGTGGAGAAATGATTGATATTGCGCCTGATTCCCAAACTTATCTCAATGTCCTTGACTTGTCTGAGGAAAATATGGATGAGGATCCTGTAAAGGTAAAATCAGAATTTCTTTTATCCTTTATCGGCAAGTTATTGGATAGAAAAATGGATGGAAGAGAAAAATCGATTATCGACCGAGTTACCAGACTCACCTATCAGTCATTTAAAGAGCCTTCTTTGGAAGAATGGGTCTTTGTCTTGAGTCAACAACCAGAAGAAGAAGCGCAGAATTTGGCACTTGATATGGAACTGTATGTCGAAGGTTCTCTTGATATTTTTTCTCATAAAACAAACATTCAGACAGGATCCAATTTCTTAATCTATAATGTTAAAAAGTTAGGAGATGAGCTGAAACAAATCGCCCTTATGGTGGTTTTTGATCAGATATGGAATCGTGTTGTTCGGAACCAAAAATTAGGGAAGAAGACCTGGATTTATTTTGATGAAATGCAGCTTCTCTTACTAGATAAATATGCCAGTGATTTCTTCTTTAAATTGTGGAGTCGTGTCAGAAAATATGGAGCTAGTCCGACTGGGATAACCCAAAATGTCGAAACCTTATTGTTAGATCCAAATGGTAGACGGATTATTGCAAATAGTGAATTTATGATTCTCCTCAAGCAAGCAAAAAATGACCGAGAAGAACTGGTTCAACTCTTAGGCTTGTCAAAAGAACTCGAAAAATACCTTGTCAATCCAGAAAAAGGGGCAGGACTGATAAAAGCTGGTTCAGTTGTAGTTCCCTTTAAAAATAAGATTCCTCAAGATACTCAATTGTTTGATATCATGAGTACAGATCCTGATAAAATGGCTTCTAATTAAGGGGAAGGTAAATGAAGGATAAAAGAGAAATTATACGTGCCCGAAAGGCATTTAGAAGAAGCCTAAAAGATGAGAAGAAATTCTTGAAACAAGGAAAGAAGGAGGTGAAGAAACAGAAAAAAGATTCCGCTGTACTGGATGATAAAGCATGGAAAAAAGAGATAAAAGAAAAGCTAGAGGAGATGAGAGAAGCTTCAAAGGAGAGAGTAAAACAAGCAAATGAAGACTACAATCATATTCTTCAAAATAGTCCTCCATCTCTTTTGAATCGGAAAGAATTAAGAGACAGACGGTTGCCTCATGCTAGGAAACGATTGAAAATAGCCAAGAAGCAATTTAGAGAAGCCAAGGTAGAAGCAAAAGAAGAAAGAAAAGAGAGTCGTAAAGAAAGAAAAACCAATCAAAAATTTCTCTACGGTCAGGAATCGAAACAAAAATCCAATTTTTTCTTTCAAGGGAAGAGTTTAGAAGAATTAAAAGCTAAGAAAGAAGTCAAGGCCGCAAAAGAGAATTTAAAATCTACTAAACAAGCCTATAAATCCAAAAAGGTTAGTAGGAAAGCCAAAACTTTCCTTTATGTCCTTGGACGTGAAGGTGGAGAGTTAGCTTCAGAAAATGAAGATTTAGAAGGCTATCGCACACTTCAAGAGACTATTAGAAAAGGGAAACGCTACAGTCGGCTTTCTTATAATCTTGGAAAAGCTAGTGTCAAAACAGGACAAGCAACAGGTCGTTTTACCAAGAAAAGACTGACCAACACAAAAGAGCGATACCATCATTTTAAGGATGGAAAAGGATGGAAACTAGCGAAAGATAATCCAAGTTCCTTTAAAAATCGGTATCGAAAATTAAAGAAACAAGGTCTTACAAGTGTCCGAAATATCTATCAAAAACTAAAAGCAGCCTTTTCCTTCTTTACATTTGCGACTGGAAATCCTGTAACCTGGATAGTTGGAGGAATAGTCTTTCTTCTTTTACTTATGATGAGCTTCTTTTTAGGATTTTCATCTGCTAGTTTGATTCAACAAGATGAATTTGAATTAACAAAAGCTTATACCCACCTAACTTGGGAAGATGCAGAACATACTCGCAAAAATGACAAAGGAATTACTTATTACACAAAAGTTGATGATGTGATGGGGTATATGAACTTTAAATTCCATGACTATGAGTTAAACAAACCAGTTCACTTATTTAGTTCAGAAACTTACAAGGATTATCTGTCTACTTTGTGGCATGATTTAAACGATGGGGAAGATTTGAAATCCATGCAAGACCTCTATGAAACTCCTAAGTATAAACTCTCGAAAGACGATCAAGAGGAAATAAAGGAACTAAAAGAAGAGGGTGTGTATGCTTCCATGCAGGAATTGGACAATCCATTTGAGGGGAAAAGTAACGAGGATAGTCTAACCATGACTTATCGTTATGGATACTATGATTTAGACGGAAAACCTACTCTTCAGGAGTACATTTTACTAGAAGCGAAGGCTCACCAAAGGATTGTCGCACCAATGGATGGTGTTGTATCTCTAGACGGAGATAATGTTATTCTCACTAACGGAAAAGGAGAGAATGAGAGTCGTTTAACCTTATATTCCATTCATAATGGCCGTGCGATTGAGGGGACAAGAGTTCTAACGGGTGATGTTATCGGTGAAACACCAGATGATACAGGTTTGAAAGTCTCCTATCAAAAGTATAAGAATAAGAAAGAAAAATTGGTGTATGTCAATCCGCAATTTTATTTCCCAAAAGTCATTCAACTTCAGACAACTATCTTACCTGCCATTGGTCAGTTTGGTGGGGATGAGTTTGAACGAGCAAAACATATTTATGAGTTTTTGAAATCTCAAGGGGCAAGTCCTCAAGCCATTGCGGCAATTTTAGGAAATTGGTCGGTAGAGTCTTCTATTAATCCTAAACGTGCTGAAGGGGATTATTTATCTCCTCCTGTTGGCGCTACCGATTCCTCTTGGGATGATGAAGCGTGGTTAGCGATTGGAGGTCCAGCCATTTATAGTGGGGCTTATCCTAATATTCTTCATAGAGGTTTGGGGTTAGGTCAATGGACAGATACTGCAGATGGTTCAACACGTCATACAGCTTTATTGAATTATGGACATATCAATAATAAGAAGTGGTATGATTTAGACCTACAACTTGATTTTATGCTTCATGGGGATAGTCCTTACTATCAAAGTTGGTTAAAGGATTTCTTTGGAAATACGGGCAGTGCAGCCAATCTTGCCCAACTCTTCCTCACCTATTGGGAGGGAAATTCTGGTGACAAACTACTGGAAAGACAGACCAGAGCAACGGAATGGTATTACCAAATTGAAAAAGGCTTTAGCCAAACAAATGGGGGACAGGCTAAGAGTGACCCACAATCTCTTGAAGGTGTTCGTGGAGACTTGTATGAGCGTTCTGTTCCTGGTGGTGGAGATGGTATGGCCTATGCCTATGGACAATGTACATGGGGTGTTGCGGCTCGTATGAACCAGTTAGGATTAAAGCTAAAAGGTAGAAACGGAGAGAAGATTTCAATCATTAATACCATGGGAAATGGTCAAGACTGGGTTGCGACAGCTTCAAGTCTTGGTGGAGAAACGGGTTCCACACCAAAAGAAGGTGCCATTGTTTCTTTTGTAGGAGGTACACATGGGACACCAGCAGACTATGGTCATGTGGCTTTTGTAGGTGCGAGACGTTTCTAACTGAAAAGGTTAGACACGTTCTTGAAAAATCAACCTGATAATCAGGTTAAATTTGAATAGAATGGAGAACTCTTATCTTGAAAATTGGAATGAAGGGGTAACGACCTGAAACGATTTCTCTAATACTCCGACATGCGTTTATCTTGTGCAAAGGTAAAGGTTTGAAGCTCGGTGAAGTCGGCTGAAAGATACCGTCATTCTTAAGGACTTAAGAATCGAAAGTGTTCCAGA